>NZ_JBIAUY010000008.1:0-374609 GCF_042893475.1 Streptomyces sp. NPDC001604
TGCGTTTCCGACTCTATCAGACCGTTTCCGGTTCCGATTTCCTCGGTGCTTTCCAGGTTCCCGCTTTCGCGTTTCCCTTTCCGGCGGTTCCGACTTTATCAGAGATTCTGAGTCGGATTTCCCGCCCCGATCGGGGACTGGTTCCGGCGCACGAGGCGGCCGGGTTCCCGTTCTGGCGGAGCCGTAAACGTACTGGAGCGGGGCGCCCCGATGCAAATCGAGGCGCCCCGCTCCGGGTTCATACGTACGAGGGGTCGTACGCCCGTCAGACCTCCACCACGACCGGGAGGATCATTGGCCTGCGCCGATACGTGTCGGAGACCCACTTGCCGAGGGTGCGGCGGATGAGTTGCTGCAGCTGGTGCGGCTCCACCACCCCGTCCTGGGCCGAGCGTTCGAGCACCTCGGTGATCTTCGGGATCACGTCGCCGAAGGCCGTGTCCTCGATGCCCGAGCCGCGGGCCTGGATGTGCGGGCCGCCCGTGATCTTGCCGGTGGACGAGTCGACCACGAGGAAGACCGAGATGATGCCCTCGTCGCCGAGGATCTTGCGGTCCTTCAGCGCCGGCTCGCCCACATCACCGACCGAGAGCCCGTCGACGTAGACGTAACCCGCCTGGACCTTGCCCGAGATCTTGGCCTTGCCCTCGACGAGGTCGACGACCACGCCGTCCTCGGCGATGACGATGCGGTCGTGCGGGACGCCGGTCATGGCGCCCAGTTCGGCGTTGGCGCGCAGGTGGCGCCATTCGCCGTGGACCGGCATCAGGTTCTTCGGGCGGCAGATGTTGTAGAAGTACAGGAGTTCGCCCGCGGACGCGTGACCCGAGACATGGACCTTCGCGTTGCCCTTGTGGACCACGTTCGCGCCCCAGCGGGTCAGGCCGTTGATCACGCGGTAGACCGCGTTCTCGTTGCCGGGGATCAGCGACGACGCCAGGATCACCGTGTCGCCGTCGACGATGCGGATCTGGTGGTCACGGTTGGCCATGCGGGAGAGGGCCGCCATGGGCTCGCCCTGCGAGCCCGTGCAGACCAGCACGACCTCGCTGTCGGGGAGGTCGTCGAGTGTCTTCACGTCGACGACCAGACCCGGCGGGACCTTCAGGTAGCCGAGGTCCCGGGCGATGCCCATGTTGCGGACCATCGAGCGGCCGACGAAGGCGACCCGGCGGCCGTACTCATGAGCCGCGTCCAGGATCTGCTGGATGCGGTGGACGTGGCTGGCGAAGCTCGCCACGATGATCCGCTTGCGGGCGCTTGCGAAGACCTGGCGCAGGACGTTGGAGATGTCGCGCTCGGGCGGGACGAAGCCGGGGACCTCCGCGTTCGTCGAGTCGGCGAGGAGGAGATCGATGCCCTCCTCGCTCAGTCGTGCGAAAGCGTGGAGGTCTGTCAGGCGGCCGTCCAGCGGGAGCTGGTCCATCTTGAAGTCGCCGGTGTGGACCACCATGCCCGCGGGCGTGCGGATGGCCACGGCGAGGGCGTCCGGGATGGAGTGGTTGACCGCGACGAACTCGCAGTCGAAGGGGCCGACACGTTCGCGGTTCCCCTCCGCCACCTCGAGGGTGTACGGGCGGATGCGGTGCTCCTGGAGCTTCGCCTCGATGAGGGCGAGGGTCAGCTTGGAGCCGATCAGCGGGATGTCGGGCTTCTCGCGCAGGAGGTAGGGGACGCCACCGATGTGGTCCTCGTGGCCGTGCGTGAGCACGATGCCCTCGATGTCGTCGAGGCGGTCCCGTACGGACGAGAAGTCCGGCAGGATCAGGTCGATCCCGGGCTGCTCCTCCTCGGGGAAGAGCACGCCGCAGTCGACAATCAGAAGACGGCCGCCGTACTCGAAGACCGTCATGTTTCGGCCGATCTCGCCGAGACCGCCGAGCGGGGTGACCCGCAGGCCGCCTTCGGGGAGCGGCGGCGGCGGGCCGAGTTCAGGATGCGGATGACTCAAAAGACTCTCCTCACCACGCGCGCCACGTACCGGTGGGCACGTGGCGCGCGTGACGTTCGTGCATGAGCAGTTGTCGTTGTGGGGTGCGGGCACCGGTGGCCCGCTATTCAGTTGTGAAGTCTGTGGTGGTGCCAAAGTCTGGTGTTAGAGCTGTACCCCGCCCGCAGCAAGATCGATCTTGAGCTGTGCGATCTCTTCGGGCGTGCACTCCACCATGGGTGCGCGCAGGGGTCCCGCCGGCAGGCCCTGGAGGGCGAGGGCGGCCTTCGTGGTCATGACGCCCTGGGTGCGGAACATGCCCGTGTAGACCGGGAGCAGCTTCTGGTGGATCTCGGTGGCCTTCTGGACGTCGCCGGAGACGAACGCCTCGACCAGGGCGCGCAGGTCCGGAGTGACCACGTGGCCCACGACCGACACGAAGCCGACCGCGCCCACCGAGAGCAGCGGCAGGTTCAGCATGTCGTCGCCGGAGTACCAGGCGAGCCCGGAGCGGGCGATGGCCCAGCTCGCCCGGCCGAGGTCGCCCTTGGCGTCCTTGTTGGCGACGATGCGCGGGTGCTCCGCGAGCCGGACCAGCGTCTCGGTGTTGATCGGGACGCCGCTGCGCCCGGGGATGTCGTAGAGCATGACCGGCAGCTCGGCGGCGTCGGCGACGGCCGTGAAGTGCCGGTACAGGCCCTCCTGCGGGGGCTTGTTGTAGTACGGCGTCACGATCAGGAGGCCGTGTGCGCCCGCCTTCTCGGCGGCCCGGGCCAGCTCGATGCTGTGGTGGGTGTCGTTGGTGCCGACGCCGGCCACGACGTGGGCGCGGTCGCCGACCGCCTCCAGTACGGCCCGTACGAGCTCCGATTTCTCCGCGTCGCTGGTGGTGGGGGACTCGCCGGTGGTGCCGTTGACGATCAGGCCGTCGTTGCCTGCGTCCACCAGGTGGGCGGCGAGCCGCTGCGCGCCGTCGAGGTCGAGTGCGCCGTCCGCCGTGAAGGGCGTGACCATGGCGGTGAGGACCCGCCCGAAGGGGGTCTGCGGAGTCGAGGTCGGAGCCATGGGTAACACGCTACTCGGTGCTCAATGCGTGGTCTGCCCTTGGGGTGCGGGATAAGTCCGGACAAATGCGGAGCCCGGTACTGCCTGCTCGGGGGTTCAAGCAGTACCGGGTCCGTTTGATCAGGCTAGATGAACTTCTCCAAATGCCGCAATACGGACACTTCACGAGGCTGACCGTACCGCCCTGCCTGACCGATGGATGGCGGTGCGCTACGGCGCCACACGGCCGTTCGCGTTGAAGGCGGCGTAGGTGAGCGGCATGAGCCTGGCCCACTCGGCCTCCATCTTCTCGCCGACCATCTCGATCTCCCGCTGCGGGAAGGACGGAACCTTCGCCAGCTCGTGCTGGGTGCGCAGGCCGAGGAAGTGCATCAGCGAGCGGGCGTTGCAGGTGGCGTACATCGAGGAGAACAGGCCGACCGGGAGGACCGCACGGGCGACCTCGCGGGCGACGCCCTGCGCGAGCATCTGCTGGTAGGTCCGGTACGCCTGCCGGTAGGACTCCTCCATGGCCTGCCCCACGAGTTGGTGCTGCTCGGGGGAGCCCTCCACGAACACGTACTTGCCCGGGCGGCCCTGCTGGACCAGCTTCCGAGAGCTGTCCGGGACGTAGAAGACGGGCTGCAGCTCCCGGTAGCGGCCAGACTCCTCGTTGTACGACCAGCCGACCCGGTGCCGCATGAACTCGCGGAAGACGAAGATCGGGGCGCTGATGAAGAAGGTCATCGAGTTGTGCTCGAACGGACTGCCGTGCCGGTCCCGCATGAGGTAGTTGATCAGGCCTTTGGAGCGCTCCGGGTCCTTGTTCAACTCGTCCAGGGACTGTTCCCCGACGGTCGACACCCGGGCCGCGAACAGCACATCGGAGTCAGCCGCGCTGTGTTTGACCAGTTCGACGGTGACATCGCTGCGCAAGTCGATCTTGAAATCGTCGTCGGGGGTGGAGGTCACGGTTCGGGGGGTCCTTCCCATCTTGTCTCTTGGCGACGCCACTCTACGGCCCACCAAACAGGACGTTCGCTGTCGTGACCGAAGGAAGTTGGCGAAACCGGGCACCTTTTGGGGCACTCGACCGTCTGTGTAGATGACAGTCACTCGTTCGATCCCGAGAGGAGAAGCTCCCCTCATGTTCCGTCGGCGTGAACCCGTCCCGTTCGCCTTCGTCGCCGAAGCCGACAGGTTCCGCAGCAATGTCGCTCCCCCGCCCCGTCAGCGGGCGTCCGCTGGTCAGATAGCCGGGCGCTGGCTGCTGGGACTCACCATCGTCGCCGGACTGGTGGGCTCGCTGGTTCTCGGTATGCCCGCGCTGTCCAGTCCTGCTGCCACGCCGGCTCAGCAGTCACAGGCCTCCCAGGGGCACTGACTCCATCCGGACCCCACGAGTGGTGGGCAGGAACACAGACGGATAACCTCACCGGCACAGCCCATGCATGGATTGAGTGAGGACCAGCCGTGCCCCTGCCCTTCCTGACGGCCGACCGTGCCTATGAGCCGGCGGACGATGCGCTGCCCTTCGACGACCGCGACCGCTGGCGGCGGCCCTACCGCCCCGGGCCGTGGCGCGTGGGTGTGGCGGCCCTGTGGCTGCTGCTCGCCTCCTTCGTGCTGTTCGCCGCGGTCATCATCGCGTTCACCGCTTCGGCTTCCGAGGCCGGTGTGGTCTTCGGTGTCGCGCTGGCCGTCATCGCGGGTTCCCTCAGGCTGCTGCGCGTGGGCGTGTGGGTGAGTGCGCGCGGGCTGCGCCAGGTGGGCTTCTTCGGTACGCGTACGACGCCGTGGGAGCGGGTCGCCGCCCTGCGGACGGTGCAGCAGCCGGTGCGCTGGCTCGGGCTGCCGCGGACGGTGCAGGGGCAGGCGCTGATCCTCGTACGACGTGACCGTCCGGAGCAGGACGGGCCGGTGCTGCTGACCACGCACAGTGTCGACTTCCTGGCACGGGCCGGGTCCTTCGACCGGGCCGCGGACACGATCGAGGCGTGGGCGGCGGAGAACAGGCGCGGCTGACCCTGCGCTCGCACGAAGGGGCCGGTCCGCGGTGAGCGCGGGCCGGCCCCTTCGGCGTACGGCTGAGGTGTGGCCGTGGGCCTCAGGCCTCGACCGTTCTGCCTTCGTGCAGGGCGATGGCGCGTTGCATGGCCTTGCGGGCGCGTGGGGTGTCGCGGGCGTCGTGGTAGGCGACGGCGAGGCGGAACCAGCTGCGCCAGTCGTCGGGGGCCGCTTCGGTCTCGGCCTTGCGCTTGGCGAAGACCTCGTCGGCCGAGTCGCGGTCGATACGGCCGCCGGGTGTGCGCTTGAGCTCGTCGATGGGCAGGCCGCCCTCGGCGTCGAGTTCGGCGGCGAGGGCGTTGGCCTTGCGGACGAACTGGGTGTTCTTCCACAGGAACCACAGCCCGATGACCGGCAGGATCAGCACCGCCACGCCGAAGGTGACGGTGAGGACCGTGCCGGACTGGATGAGCATGACGCCGCGGCTGCCGACCAGGACGAAGTAGAAGACCAGGACGGCGGCCGTTACGGCGTAGGACAGCTTGGCTCGCATGACGGTGTCAGCCCAGGTCCAGGAAGTGTTCCAGGCCGAAGGTCAGGCCCGGGGTGGTCACCACGCGGCGGGCGCCGAGCAGGATGCCCGGCATGAAGCTGCTGTGGTGGAGCGAGTCGTGCCGGACGGTCAGCGTCTCGCCCTCACCGCCGAGCATGACCTCCTGGTGGGCCAGCAGACCACGCAGGCGGACGGCGTGCACGGGGATCCCGTCGACCGTCGCGCCGCGAGCGCCGTCCAGTGCCGTCTCCGTGGCGTCCGGCGCCGGTGCCGTGCCGGCGGCGCGGCGCGCCTCGGCGATGAGCTGGGCCGTGCGCGTGGCGGTCCCGGAGGGGGCGTCGACCTTCTTCGGGTGGTGCAGCTCGATGACCTCGACGGACTCGAAGTAGGGCGCGGCGATCTGCGCGAACTTCATCGTCAGTACGGCGCCGATGGAGAAGTTCGGCGCGATCAGCACGCCCGTCTCCGGGGAGGCGGCCAGCCAGCCGCCCAGCTGCGTGAGGCGCTCGTCGGTCCAGCCCGTCGTACCGACGACCGCGTGGATGCCGTGACTCACGCAGTACTCGAGGTTGTCCATCACCGAGGCCGGCGTGGTCAGTTCGACGGCGACCTGGGCGCCGGTCTCCGCCAGCGTCTCCAGCTTGTCGCCGCGGCCGAGGGCGGCCACCAGCTCCATGTCCCCGGCCGCCTCGACGGCCCGTACCGCCTCCGAGCCGATCCGGCCCTTGGCACCGAGGACCGCCACGCGCAGCTTGCTCATCTTCTTGCTTCCTTCAGGAGAGGACTTACGCGACCGCTTCGTTCAGACGGGACGCCTGCTTGTCCTTCAGCGGGCCGATGACCGACAGCGAAGGCCGCTGTCCCAGGATGTCGCGCGCGACCGAGCGGACGTCGTCGGGGGTGACCGAGGCTATCCGGGCCAGCATGTCGTCCACGGACATCTGCTCGCCCCAGCACAGCTCGCTCTTGCCGATACGGTTCATCAGCGCGCCCGTGTCCTCCAGGCCCAGGACCGTCGAGCCCCGGAGCTGGCCGATGGCGCGGCCGATCTCGTCGTCGGACAGGCCGTGCTCGGCGACGTGGTCGAGTTCGTCGCGGCAGATCTTCAGCACGTCATGGACCTGCGAGGGCCGGCAGCCGGCGTACACGCCGAACAGGCCGCAGTCGGCGAAGCCCGAGGTGTACGAGTACACGCTGTAGGCCAGGCCGCGCTTCTCGCGGACCTCCTGGAACAGGCGGGACGACATGCCGCCGCCGAGGGCCGTGTTCAGCACGCCGAGGGCCCAACGGCGCTCGTCGGTGCGGGCGAGGCCCGGCATGCCGAGCACGACGTGTGCCTGTTCGGTCTTGCGGCCGAGCAGTTCGACGCGGCCCGCGGTGCGGATGGTGCGGCTGCCTTCGCGCGGGCCGATGGGGGCCGCCGCGTCGTTCTTGAAGGCGCCCGCCTTCTCGAAGGCCGCGCGGACCTGTCGTACGACCTTGTTGTGGTCGATGTTGCCGGCGGCCGCCACGACCAGGTGGGTGGGGTCGTAGTGCTTCTTGTAGAAGCGGCGGATGCGGTCCGCGGTGAGGGCGTTGACGGTGTCGACCGTGCCGAGTACGGGTCGGCCGAGGGGGTTGTCGCCGAACATCGTGTGCGCGAACAGGTCGTGCACACAGTCGCCCGGGTCGTCCTCGGTCATCGCGATCTCTTCGAGGATCGCGCCGCGTTCGACGTTGACGTCCTCCTCGAGTATCAGCGAGCCCGTGAGCATGTCGCAGACGACGTCGATGGCGAGCGGCAGGTCGGTGTCGAGCACGCGCGCGTAGTAGCACGTGTACTCCTTCGCCGTGAACGCGTTCATCTCGCCGCCGACCGCGTCGATGGCGGAGGAGATGTCCATCGCACTGCGGCGGGAGGTGCCCTTGAAGAGCAGGTGCTCCAGGTAGTGCGTGGCGCCGTTCAGGGCCGGGGTCTCGTCGCGGGAGCCGACGTGCGCCCAGATGCCGAAGGTCGCGGAGCGGACCGAGGGCAGGGTCTCGGTGACGATGCGCAGACCGCCCGGGAGGGTGGTCTTGCGGACCGTGCCGATGCCGTTCTCGCCCTTGATCAGGGTTTGGGTACGGGCGACGGCCCGCGCCTCCGAGGAGGTGCGGGCCGTCGCCTCGAAGCCACGGGGCGTCACTTGTCGCCGTCGTCCTTCTTGTCGTCGTCGCCTTCTTCGCCCTCGATGACCGGGATCAGGGAGAGCTTGCCGCGGGAGTCGATCTCGGCGATCTCGACCTGGACCTTCTGGCCCACGCCGACGACGTCCTCGACGTTCTCCACGCGCTTGCCGCCCGCGAGCTTGCGGATCTGCGAGATGTGCAGCAGACCGTCCTTGCCCGGGAGCAGCGACACGAACGCACCGAAGGTGGTCGTCTTCACGACGGTGCCCAGGTAGCGCTCGCCGACCTCCGGCATGGTCGGGTTGGCGATGCCGTTGATCGTGGCGCGGGCGGCCTCGGCGGCCGGGCCGTCGGCGGCACCGATGTAGATGGTGCCGTCGTCCTCGATCGTGATCTCGGCGCCGGTGTCCTCCTGGATCTGGTTGATCATCTTGCCCTTGGGGCCGATGACCTCACCGATCTTGTCCACGGGGATCTTGACGGTGATGATCCGCGGGGCGTTCGGGGACATCTCGTCCGGCGTGTCGATCGCTTCCATCATCACGTCGAGGATGTGGAGGCGGGCGTCACGGGCCTGCTTGAGGGCGGCGGCCAGGACGGAGGCCGGGATGCCGTCCAGCTTGGTGTCGAGCTGGAGCGCGGTCACGAACTCCTTGGTGCCGGCGACCTTGAAGTCCATGTCGCCGAAGGCGTCCTCAGCACCGAGGATGTCGGTGAGGGTGACGTAGTGCGTCTCGCCCTCGATCTCCTGGGAGATGAGGCCCATGGCGATACCGGCGACGGGGGCCTTCAGCGGCACACCGGCGTTCAGCAGCGACATGGTGGAGGCGCAGACCGAGCCCATGGAGGTCGAGCCGTTGGAGCCGAGGGCCTCGGAGACCTGACGGATCGCGTACGGGAACTCCTCGCGCGTCGGCAGGACCGGCACGAGGGCGCGCTCGGCGAGGGCGCCGTGGCCGATCTCGCGGCGCTTCGGGGAGCCGACGCGGCCGGTCTCACCGGTGGAGTACGGCGGGAAGTTGTAGTTGTGCATGTAGCGCTTGCGGGTCACCGGGGAGAGGGTGTCCAGCTGCTGCTCCATGCGGAGCATGTTGAGGGTGGTGACGCCCAGGATCTGGGTCTCGCCACGCTCGAACAGCGCGGAACCGTGCACGCGCGGGATGGCCTCGACCTCGGCGGCCAGGGTGCGGATGTCGGTGACACCGCGGCCGTCGATGCGCTTCTTCTCCTTGATGACGCGCTCACGGACCAGGGTCTTGGTCAGCGAGCGGTACGCGGCGGAGATCTCCTTCTCGCGGCCCTCGAACTCCGGCAGGAGCTTCTCGGCGGCGAGCGCCTTGACGCGGTCCAGCTCGGCCTCGCGCTCCTGCTTGCCGGCGATGGTCAGCGCGGAGGCGAGCTCCGGCTTGACGGCGGCGGTCAGGGCCTCGAGGACGTCGTCCTGGTAGTCCAGGAAGATCGGGAACTCGGCGGTCGGCTTGGCGGCCTTCGCGGCGAGGTCGGCCTGGGCCTTGCAGAGCACCTTGATGAAGGGCTTCGCGGCGTCCAGACCGGCGGCGACGACCTCCTCGGTCGGCGCCTCGGCGCCGCCCTTGACCAGCTGGATGGTCTTCTCGGTGGCCTCGGCCTCGACCATCATGATCGCGACGTCGCCGTCCTCCAGGACGCGACCGGCGACGACCATGTCGAAGACGGCGTCCTCGAGCTCGGAGTGCGTCGGGAACGCGACCCACTGGTTGTTGATCAGCGCGACGCGGACGCCGCCGATCGGGCCGGAGAAGGGCAGACCGGCCAGCTGCGTGGACGCGGACGCGGCGTTGATCGCCACGACGTCGTACAGGTGGTCGGGGTTGAGGGCCATGATCGTGGCGACGACCTGGATCTCGTTGCGCAGGCCCTTCTTGAAGGACGGGCGCAGCGGGCGGTCGATGAGGCGGCAGGTGAGGATCGCGTCCTCGGAGGGGCGGCCCTCACGGCGGAAGAAGCTGCCGGGGATCTTGCCGGCGGCGTACATCCGCTCCTCGACGTCCACCGTCAGGGGGAAGAAGTCGAGCTGGTCCTTGGGGTTCTTGGAGGCGGTGGTGGCCGACAGCACCATGGTGTCGTCGTCCAGGTACGCCACGGCGGAGCCGGCGGCCTGCTTGGCCAGACGGCCCGTCTCGAAGCGGATGGTGCGGGTGCCGAAGGAGCCGTTGTCGATGACGGCCTCGGCGTAGTGGGTCTCGTTCTCCACTAGCGTTTTCTCCGATACTTTTCGTCTTTTGTCCTTGTCTGCCCGTGTGGCAGGAGGACCGTCACGGAGAAGCGCTCCACTGGTGCGGGCCGGTCTTCGATCGAAGCACCCGGGGCTCACTTCCCCCGGGGGCCACTACCGAGGACCGGCGGCGGCGAGGTGCGCTTCTCGCTGTGTCGTACGTATTGCGTTGTGCTACCACACTACAAAGGGGCAGTGACACTCCGCATGTTTCCGTGCGTACGGACGTTTCCGCACGTACGGCAAAGGGAGCGGTCCCGACCCTTCGGGAACCGCTCCCCCTGCACGGCGTCTTACTTGGCGCCCGCCGCACCACGGCGGATGCCGAGGCGGTCGACCAGCGCACGGAAGCGCTGGATGTCCTTCTTGGCGAGGTACTGCAGCAGGCGACGGCGCTGACCGACCAGGATCAGCAGACCACGACGGGAGTGGTGGTCGTGCTTGTGGGTCTTGAGGTGCTCGGTCAGGTCCGAGATCCGGCGCGAGAGCATGGCGACCTGGACCTCGGGGGAGCCGGTGTCGCCCTCCTTCTGGCCGAACTCGGTGATGATCTGCTTCTTCGTAGCGGCGTCGAGCGACACTCGTACTCCTCGTAGTCTTCAAAGTTGCCACCGAGTGCCCCCGGTCTTTGTCTCGGGGGAGCTTCCGTTACTCGGGAGGCGGGGATCCGCTGGGCGCGGCCTCCAGGTCCTGCAGGTGAACCTGCCGGGGTTCCGGGGGTGCGTACACAAACGGCCGTCACACAGGGTACCAGCCGGTGGGGTCGCTACTTCACGGCCATGCTCTCGATGCCCAGGACGAGATACACCCATCTGGGCTGCCCCTTGGCGGGTCCGTCGACCTTCTTGACGCCGAAGAAGATGCGGCCGTCCTGGACAACGATGTCGTTGTAGTCCGTCATCGTCATCAGATCGGCCTCCTGAGGGAGGTCGAAGTAGAGGTACGGGGTCTCCGTGCCGGTCCGCGGGTCCAGGCTGACCAGCCCCGAGGGCATGACGTGCTGGTCGGTCACGCGTACGGCGAGGAGTCTGCCGCCGCTCACCCGGACCGGGTACAGCAGGGAGCCGGGGCCGGAGTCGTACTTCTTGGTGGTCTTTCCGGTCGCGAGGTCGAAGCCGATGATCCAGTTGGAGTTGATCAGCTCGCCCGAGTCCTTGCTGCGCAGGAAGACCTGGCCGTCGCCGACGGCGATGGTCGGGCAGTCGTCGGCGGTGAGGAAGTCGTCGTACGAGCACTCGCCGACGTAGGTGCCGTTCTGGAGGCGGATCACGGCGCGGGTCTTGCCCGAGGTGTCCAGGGAGAGCATCTCGGAGATGCCGATCCCGCCGGCCTGGACGGCGAGGACGGGCGGCTCGGCGGAGGGGATGTTGAGGTCGCGGATGCCCTTCGCGGCGGAGTACGTCCACAGGGCCTTGCCGGTTGCCGGGTCCACCTTGCGTGCCTTGTAGGTGGTGGCGTCCGTGGAGTCGGCGGGGGCCTTGTCGTTCCAGCACTGCTGGCGCACCAGCAGGGCACCTCCGCCCGCTGCGCCCATGTCCTGGCAGGAGCCGGCGGAAATCGTCTCCCACGCGCGCGTGCCGTCCTTCATGCGGTACGCGTCCGTGCCGCCGCCCCAGGTGACGACGACCGTGCCGTGCACCAGGGTCACGCTCGGGGTGTCCTGGGAGTCGCCGCCCGTGGCCATGCCGTGGCCGTCGCCCAGTTCGGAGACGGGGAAGTCGGCGTCCCAGACCTCACGGCCGTCGTCGAGGTCGAAGAAGGCCACGTGGTTGCAGAAGGCGTTGCCGCGGTCGTTGGCGCGGAACAGGACGGCCGTGCGGTGGTCGTTGGTCACGTGGCGGGTGTAGCCGCAGATCGGGCCGTCGAGGGGGAGCTTCCACTTCTCGTCGCCCGGGGAGGCGTCGGTGCCTATGCGCAGGCCGACGACGGTCTTGTTGATGCCCTTGGCGAGGATCTTGTCCGTGGCCCACATGCCGGGCATCTGGTAGTGCTCGCCCGGGCTGAGGTCGTCCACGGAGAAACGGAAGGCCATCTTTCCGGTGGGGCTCGCGGGCTTCTTCTCGACGGTCTCCCGGATGTCGAGGGGGCCTTGGCGGGTGGCCGCCTGCTTGTTCGACGTCTTGGTGCCGGCGCCCCACAGCAGCCAGCCGCCGGTGCCGAGCGCCGCGGCCAGCACGAGTGCGAGCAGCGCCAGGGGCCACTTCGGTCGGTGCCTCTGCCGTGGCGGCTGCGCGGGCTGGGCGGGCTGGGCGTACATGGGAGGGGGCGGGCCGAAGCTCACGCGCGGGTCCTTTCCCTGTGGAGTTTTCCTGTGACCGGGGGTGCGGATTCCGTTGCCGTGCTCACGCCGACGCCCCACGCCCTGCGTGCAGGGTGTGGGGCGTCGAGGTCTGTCGCCGGACGGGTCTCAGTTCCCGATGCCGCCGCGGACCTTGCCGTAGACGTCGAGGACCGCCAGGCAGACGGGGACCAGGGAGAGCAGGACCAGCGAGTCCGCGAGGTCGAGCATGCGGCCCCAGAACGGGGAGAGGCCCTTCTGCGGCACGATCAGGGCGATCGCGATCAGGAGCAGCACACCGGCCGCGACCGAGGCGCCGAGCCACAGGGTCCGTACGTCGACCGGGCCGTGGTTGTTCTGGAGCAGCTGGATGATGATGTCGGCCGGTGGCGAGATCGCAAGGCCGAGGACCAGCAGGCCGAGCGTGATGACACCGGCCACGAACAGGCAGGTGACCTGGGCGGTGTAGCGGAACAGACGCGCCCGGAGCATCGCGGCGAGGCCGGTGCACAGGGCCAGCAGCTGGGCCCAGCCGCTGTCGCTGAAGCCGAGCACCGCGCCGCCCGCGCCGACGATGACGGCGGCGCAGCCGCCCACCAGGCCGAGCAGCAGTTCGTGACCGCGGCTGGTCTGGGCGACGATGCGCTGGACGTCGACGGCCTCGAGGTCGCCCTCGCGGCCCTCGCGGCGGGCCCGGGCGAGGTCCTCGGGGTTGCGGAAGCCGATCGGCAGCTTGGCGAACCGGGCCGACCAGCCGGGCAGGAAACCGACCACCGCCAGGGCGACCACCGAGGTGCCCGCGGCGATCTCCCGCGGCGCCGCGTCGGTGAGCACACCGCAGAACACGGCGAGCGTGCCGATCCCGGAGGCCAGCGCGGCGGCCACGAACGGGGCGTCGCCCTGCGGCAACAGCATGATCAGCACGACGGAGAACAGCAGCACGGCGACGCAGCCGACGAGGAACTGGAGCCTTCCGGGGCCTTCGTGCGCGCCCTGTGCGAGGACGCCGGAGCCCGCGATGAGCGCGTGCGGCAGCGCCGAGATGCCGAGCGCGACGGCGGAGCCCCGGTCCTCGTACACCCGGGCCCGTACACCGGCGAGAGCCGTCAGGCCGAGTGCGGTCACGCCCGCGAGGATGCCCTGCAGGCCGTGCATGTCGTGCCGGATCGGGTCCGCGAACCAGAAGACGAAGCCGAGCATGACCAGCAGCAGCGAACCGGCGACGAGACCGGCCACCCGCATCAGGTTGTCGTTCCAGCTGCGGATGTCCTGCTTGACCGCGGCGGCGATGGCGTCCACGACGTCGTCGTGGACGGCGGGCGGCAGCGAGTCGGCGAAGGTCCGCAGCAGCAGCACCTCGCCGTCCCTGACCCGGTGCTCCAGCAACGAACGGCTCGCGTCGAGCACCTGACCCTCGCGTGTCACCAGGTGATAACCGGCAAGACTGGTGTCCGACTGGACCAGGCCCGAGAGCCTGATGATCTCAGGAAAGAGGTCCTGGATCGGCAGGTCCTCCGGCAGCGCGACATCGACTCGGCTGTCCGGCGCTGCGATGGTGATTCGGCAGAAACCTGTCGAAGTCCCCGTGCTCACCTGGTGTTCCCCCTGTTGGACAAGGCTGCTTCATGCAGTTCGTACGACGCGAAGCGCCACCCTATCCCTTGCCCTACGGGGGGTTGGGGCTGCCTCCCTCAATTCTCCCCGTACCCCCTCCGCATCTCCATCCTCCTGGCTCTCCTGCGGACCTGGGGCATCAGTAGGATCGACGCCAACGCGAACGACGCCTACGCGAACGGGAACACGTCGCGGTACACGGGGGCGTCGATGCCAGGACGTTTCAATCACGAAGGATGAGTGCATCGGTGAGCGTCGTCATCATCAAACGGCCACCGCGGATACCACCCCCGGTGGTGCCGGACGGCGAGGTCAAACTGGAGACGCCCCCCGAGATCCCTCGTGAGGGCGACGAGAGCATGCTGATGAACCTGCTGCCCATGATGGGCATGCTGGGTTCCGTCGGCTTCTTCTTCATGCCCAACCTCCCCCCTTACATGAGGGTGGTCGGCGGGCTGATGCTCGCCTCGACGCTGGCCATGGCCATCGCGCAGTTCGCCAAGTCCCGGCAGGGCGGCGGCGCGGGGATGGCGCAGGACCGTCGTGACTACTTCCGCTATCTGGAGCAGGTCCGCAAGGACGTGCACAAGACGGCCGAACTGCAGCGGCGCAGCCAGCTCTTCCAGCACCCGGACCCGGAGCAGCTGTGGGCCGTCGCGGCCGACGGCAAGCGGCTGTGGGAGCGGCGCCCGACCGACGCGGACTTCGCCTCCGTACGGATCGGCCGCGGCGTCCAGCAGCTGAACACGCCGCTGGTGGCTCCGGACACGGCGCCCAAGGAGGAGCTGGAGCCGCTGACCGCGGCGGCCATGAAGGCGTTCCTCGACGCCCACGGCAGCCTGCACGACCTGCCGGTCTCGATCTCGCTGCGCGCCTTCTACCACGTGACGATCTGCGGCGACACGGACACGGTCTACGGCAACGCCCGTGCGGCCCTTTCCCAGTTGGCGACGCTGCACTCGCCGGAAGACCTGATGATCGCCGTGGTGGCGCACCCCTCGGCGGCGGCGGACTGGGACTGGATCAAGTGGCTGCCGCACAGCCAGCACCCGAAGGCCAAGGACGGAGCGGGCTCGGCCCGGCTCCTCTTCGACGACCTGGGGGAGCTGGAGGAGGCGCTGGCGGGCCAGTTGGACGACCGGCCCCGTTGGAACCGTGAAGCGACGCCTGTCTACGACCAGCCGCATCTGATCGTGGTCCTCGACGGCGGCACCGTGCCGCCGGACTCCGAACTCGCCAGTTCCGAAGGGCTCCAGGGCGTCACCTTCCTGGAGATCGCCCCTGGCGAGCTGGAGGAGGAGCTGCGCGCCGGTCTGACGGCGTACGTGAAGCCGGAGCGGATGCAGCTGTTCGTCGGCCACGAGTCGGCGTACACCGGCAAGCCCGATGTGCTCAGCCCGGAGCAGGCCGAATCCCTGGCCCGACAGCTGGCGCCCTTCCGGGTCGGTTCCGCGGAGGAGGGCGAACCCCTGCTCTCCAACCTGGACTTCACCGACCTCATGGGCATCGGCGACGCGGGGACCGTCGACGTCTCCCGCACCTGGCGGCCGCGCACGCTGCATGAGCGGCTGCGGGTGCCGATCGGTGTCGGCGAGAACGGCGAGCCGGTCATGCTGGACCTCAAGGAGGCCTCGCAGGAGGGCATGGGCCCGCACGGCCTGTGCGTCGGCGCGACCGGCTCCGGCAAGTCCGAGGTGCTGCGTACGCTGGTGCTCGGCCTCGCGGTGACGCACTCCTCGGAGACGCTGAACTTCATCCTCGCGGACTTCAAGGGCGGCGCGACCTTCGCCGGCATGGCGGACATGCCGCACACCGCCGCCGTCATCACCAACCTCGCCGACGACCTCACCCTCGTCGACCGCATGCGCGACTCGATCATGGGTGAGACGCAGCGCCGCCAGGAGCTGCTGCGCTCGGCGGGCAACTACGCCAACTTGCACGACTACGAGAAGGCCCGGGCCGCCGGCGCCGCCCTCGAACCGATGGCGTCGCTGGTGATCGTGCTCGACGAGTTCTCCGAACTCCTCACCGCCAAGCCCGACTTCATCGACATGTTCATCCAGATCGGCCGGATCGGCCGTTCGCTGGGCATCCACCTGCTCCTCGCCTCGCAGCGCCTCGAAGAGGGCAAGCTGCGCGGACTGGACACCTACCTCTCGTACCGGATCGGCCTGCGGACCTTCTCCGCCGCCGAGTCGCGTACGGCGATCGGTGTCCCGGACGCCTACCACCTGCCGTCGATCCCCGGTTCCGGTTATCTGCGCTACGACACCGACACCATGGTCCGCTTCAAGGCGGCGTACGTGTCGGGGCCGTACCACGGCGAGGGCCCCTCCCGGGTGCACCGCTCGACGCAGCTGCGGCCCGCGCTGTTCACGGCGGAGCACGTGGCGCTGCCCCCGCAGCCGGTGATCGAGGAGCCGGAGCCCGACAACCGGGTGGACGACGCGCTCGCCGACACCGTCCTGGACGTCCTCGTCAGCCGGATGGTCAACCAGGGACCGCCCGCCCACCAGGTGTGGCTGCCCCCGCTGGAGGAGGCGCCCTCGCTGGAGCAGCTCCTCCCCCAGCTCGCCGTCCACCCGGAGCGCGGCCTGACCGCGCCCGACTACACGGCGCTGGGCCGGCTCAATGTGCCGGTCGGCCTGGTGGACAAGCCGTTCGAGCAGCGGCGCGACGTGCTGTACCGGGACTTCTCCGGCGGTGCGGGCCACGGTCTGTTCGTGGGCGGCCCGCAGTCCGGCAAGTCGACGCTGCTGCGTTCGCTGATCTCCTCGTTCGCCCTCACCCACACTCCGTCCGAAGTGCAGTTCTACTGCCTGGACTTCGGCGGTGGCACGCTGATCGCGATGGAGGAGCTGGCGCACGTCGGCGGTGTCGCGAACCGTCTCGACGCGGAGAAGGTGCGCCGTACGGTCAGCGAGGTCGAGGGGATCCTCAACGCGCGCGAGGAGTACTTCCGCGCGAACAACGTCGACTCGATCCAGACCTACCGCCAGCGCCGGGCCGCGGGCCATCTGCCCGACCAGATCTGGGGCGACGTCTTCCTCGTCATCGACGGCTGGGCCACCTTCAAGACGGACTACGAACTGCTGGAGTCCACCGTCACGGAGATCGCGACGCGCGGTCTCGGCTTCGGTGTGCACGTGATCCTGACCGCGAGCCGCTACACCGAGGTGCGGCCCGCGCTCAAGGACATGCTGCAGAACCGCATCGAGCTCAGGCTCGGTGACCCGACGGAGTCCGAGGTCGACCGCAAGATCGCGCAGAACGTCCCGGCCGCGGTGCCGGGCCGTGGTCTGACGCAGGAAAAGCTGCACTTCATGACCGCGCTGCCCCGGGTCGACGGCTCCTCGGCGACCGAGGACCTCTCCGAGGCCACGTCGATCCTCATCCGCGGCATCAACGACAACTGGCAGGGCAACCACGCCCCGGCCGTACGGCTGCTGCCCACCATGCTGCCGTCGGACCGGCTGCCCAAGGGGTTCGAGCACCCGGACCGCGGTGTCGCCATCGGTATCGACGAGTCCTCGCTCGCGCCGGTCTTCGTCGACTTCGAGACGGACCCGCTGTTCATCGTGTTCGGTGAGAGCGAGTCCGGTAAGTCCGCGATGCTGCGGCTGCTCGTCAAGCAGATCACCGAGCGCTACACACCGGACCAGGCGAAGATCGTCATGGGCGACTACCGGCGTGCGCACCTGGAGGGTGTGCCCGACACGCACCTGTCGCGGTACTGCGCCTCGGCGCCGGCCCTGACGGAGACGCTGGAGGGCCTCGCCGGCTCGATGCACCGGCGTATGCCCGGCCCGGACGTCACGCCCGAGCAGCTGCGCAACCGCTCCTGGTACAGCAGCCCGGACGCGTTCGTCATCGTCGACGACTACGACCTGGTGGCGACCGGCGTGAACCCGCTGGCCCCGCTCCTGGAGTACCTGCCGTTCGCCCGTGACATCGGTCTGCGCATCATCATCGCGCGCTCCTCGGGCGGTGCCAGCAGGTCGCTGTACGAGCCGGTGATGCAGCGGATGCGCGAACTCGGCGCCCAGGGCCTGGTGCTCTCCGGCGACCGGTCGGAGGGTGCACTGCTCGGCAACATCACGGCATCCCAACTGCCGCCCGGCCGCGGGTACTTCCACACGCGGCGACGCGGTGGACAGCTGATTCAGACGGGCTGGCTGCCGGCCCGGTTCTGAGGCCCCGGTTGCAGCCGTGTCTGCAGGAGGGGGCGGTACCCGCGCGGGTACCGCCCCCTCCTGCGTTGTCAGTGCAGGCCGCTATGGTGGCGTTGCAGGAGAGAACATGAACGGACGAGCCACGGGGGGCAGTTGTGCCGTCGGACCACATGGATTCCGATCCCGAAGTCCTCAAGGCCGAGGGCTTCACCATGTACTCGGTCGGCCAGGACTTCTCGAAGGCCGTGACCGCGCTGCAGAACGGACTGACCGCACTGGAACAGGGCGACACCCCGCCGTGGGGCGACGACGACATCGGCGAGAAGTTCGGTGTCGCCTACGAGGGGCTGCGCGACGGCATGTACCAGTCGATGGGCAGCCTGGCGGAGCGGCTGGCGGGCATGGGCGTCGCCTTCACCAAGATGGGCGTGGCCCACGAACAGAACGAGGCCGAGCAGGTCGACATCTGGCGGAAGACGACCGCGGAGTTCGACGGTCAGGTGAAGCTGCCGCCCGGCGTATCACAGACCATGGTCGTCAAGGCGCAAAACACCTGATCCACGGCGGATGCGTGGTGCCCGCACGTAGGGTGAGACGCGTACGTGGTTCACATGTCAGGAAGAGGCCCCGCACGATGGCGGAGACGGCAGAACAGATCAAGGCGCGCAAGGAGCGGGAGCGGGACGAGCTGTACGCCCTCGACATTTCCGGCGTGGAGTGGCACAGCGCGCCCGGTACCGAGGAGCACGAGGAGCGGGTCGAGATCGCGTACCTGCCCGAGGGCGCCGTGGCCATGCGGTCGTCCCTCGATCCCGACACGGTGCTGCGGTACACCGAGGCGGAGTGGCGGGCGTTCGTGCTGGGCGCGCGGGACGGGGAGTTCGACCTGGAGCCCGCCCCGCACAACGGCGGGGTTTCGGCCGACTAGACACTACGGCCCCGCATCCCCGAAGGGGCGGGGCCGAGCACGGCACCGCCGGAGCATGCGGTGATCAGTACAGCGAGAAACCGCCGCTGTGGCGGCCCTGGTTCTTCTTGCCGGTGGGTGACGACTGGCCCTCCGCCTCCGGCCTCCTCGGCTCGGACGGGTCGCCGGGCCGGCTTGCGCCGGCCAGCGGCTCACCGTGCCTGACCTGGTCGCGTTCCTCCTCGGAGAGCGACTCCCACTGGCCGCGCAGGGACGCCATGCCACCGCCCAGGGCGCGGGCCACCGCGGGGTCGTCGAGGGCGTCGCGCAGGGGCAGGCGGCCGGAGAGCAGCTTCTTCGCCGCGTCCTGGAGATCCTTTCCGACGCCGTCGTTCTCGGACAGCTTGCGCAGCGCGGAGTTCAGGGAACGTATCTGCTCCGGTTCGAGCGCCTCGTCCAGCACGCCTCGCTCCGGCGAAGAGCCGGACGGGGTCGGTGAGTTCTCGGTTCGCCTGGTCATGTCGCTCCGCTTCTCTCGCCGGCGTCGTCTCTCGGACGTCCTCGGACACCGGCAGTATCTCGCGTCACGCGCGAGTGTCATGCGGGCGGCGTGGGACCACGCCGGCCGCGGCGTCCGCGCAGGCTCCCAGGACGCGACGCACGACCCGGACATCGGCGACCGCAACTCCCCTGAGGCCGAGTACAAGACGGCCCGCACACCGCTCGGCACGACCTGAAATGCGACTCCAAGTACGTCTACGGGATCCAGGTCCACCGAAGCCGTCACGCGCCGAACACATCGTCAGGATCTGCGCAGGACCTGCGACGGATTTGTGACAGCAGTCCTCTGAAGTTGTCCACGGGTGATTCCGTAAGCTTTGCCAACGGCTGTACTTCTGTGTGACATCCCTTGACCGATGAGGGAGTTGTACGGCCGTGTCATCTGACGGGGGGACTTTCTGCTGTGTCCATGATGCTGCCGAACGAGCTCGAATGGGTTCTCGAGATGCTCGGCTACAACTGGCCGACGGCAGACGAGGACAAGCTCAAGGACTGCGCGAAGCTGTGGCGGAAGTTCGGCGACGACGTCACCGAACTGCACACCAAGGCGAACACCAGCGCCCGCCAGGTGGTGGCCCACAACGCCGGTGAGTCGATCGACGCGTTCACCAAGACGTACGCCAAGTTCGACGGCGGGGGCGGTGGCGGGTACCTCCAGAACGCCGCCCAGGCCGCGTACATCATCGCGACCGTACTGGAGGCGTGCGCCTACCTCGTCGAGTTCGCGAAATGGGCGGTCATCGCCCAACTCATCGCCCTGGCCATCGAGATCGCCGCGGCCCAGGCCGCCGCGCCCTTCACCTTCGGCCTGTCCGAGGTCGGCGCGCTGGGCGCGACCCAGGCCGCCCGGCTGATCGTGCGCCGGCTCCTCAAGGAGCTCAAGGACGCGCTGCTCGAGGCGATCGTCGAGGCGATGAAGGAGCCCGCGATCTCGATGATCGAGGCGATCATCACCGACCTGATCCGCCAGACGGTGAACGTCGGCTTCGGCGCCCAGGAGGGCTACGACCTCGCCACCACCGCCAAGCAGGGCGCCGACGCCGGCTGGGACGCCATCAAGCAGACCCCGCAGACTCTTGCCGAGGGTGTGCGGGACAGCCTGGGCGAGAAGGCGGGGCACCGGGCCCACCATGCGATCGACAGCCGGATCGACGGGCATGGGTCGTCGGGGAGCGACGGCGGGCACGGGGAGGAGGGCGGGGGCTCCAACTCGTCGGAGAACTCGGGTAGTTCAGACACCTCAGACGCTGCCGGCAGTGAGGGGGACTCGGACTCGTCTTCCGGCTCCGGTTCCGGTTCGGGTTCCGACTCCGGCTCGAACTCCGACGGCTCCGACTCCTCGGTGGCGGGCTCCTCCACGTCGACGCATGCGAGCAGCGATGTGGGCTCGAACATAGGTGGCGGGATATCCGCCGACACCGGCGGCAACAACATCGGCGGGCTGGATGTGGGTGCCGGCCCGGGCTCCGACTCGGGATCGGACTCCGGGGCCGGGTCCGATTCGGGGCCCGGCCCGCAGGGCGCGGGCCCGACGCTCTCCCACTCGGGTCCGACCCTGTCCGACTTCGACGACCCGTCGCCCGGCGGGGCGCACTCCGGTGGCTCCGACACCGGGGGGTCGTCCGACAGTCCGGTTTCCACCGGCGGCCCGTCCCACTCCGGCGGCTCCTCCGTCTCCGGCCTGTCGTCGCCGTCGGTGCACACCGTGTCGGCCTCCGCTTCGCCCGGGGGAACGCCGGCGTCGACGGGCGGCCACGGCTCGATCGGAACGTCGATCGACAGCTTGGCCGCGACCGCGCCCACGCACACCAACGCGGCGCCCACTTCTGCACCTTCGACGGGCGATACGTCGTCGGGGGGCGCCGGTGGCGGCCGTGCGGACGGTGGACCGGCGGGCATGCCGACCTCGCCCGTGGCGCCTTCTGTGGGAGGCAGTACGGGTGGTTCGCATCAGGGCGGAGGTACGTCGTCGTCCGGCGGCGCCGGCCCGTCCGGGTCGAGCCCGAGCAGCCCGGCGCCCAACTCCGGTGGGGCAAGGAGCGGTTCGGCCGGCACTGCCTCACCCACGGGGTCGGGGCCCGCATCCGCGCCGAGCCCCACTCCGTCGACGGCGCCTCGGAGCGCTCCGGCGTCCACGCCCGCACCCACGCCCACGGCTTCGGCGGACGGTCGGGGGGCCGGTACGGCGGGTGTCGGGCTTTCGGGCCCGGCGAACGGCCGTGTCTCCGGCACGGCGAGTGCCGGAGTCCCGACTGCCGGGGACGGGCGTGCGTCCGGCACCCCGGACGGTCGTACCTCCGGCACCCCGGACGGGCGGATACCGGGACAGCGCACGCCCGGGAGTACGACGCCGGGTGACGGTACGAGGCCGGGGGACGGTACAAGGCCGGGGGACGGTACAAGGCCGGGCGACGGCACCACGTCCCGCAACAACCCCGGTGACGGTACGACGCCCCGCCAGACGCCCGGTACCAGGCCGGGGGACGGCGTCCCGCCTCGGGGCAGCACCCCGGGCGACGGCGCCACTCGCAGCACGACACCGGGTGACGGCACCGTGCCCCGCGGCACCACGGACCCGACCGGCAGCACTCGTACCAACACCCCGGGGCAGACGCCGGGCACGAGCGCCTCGAACCCGAGCTCATCACCGTCGTCGTCCCCCAGGACCTCGTCGACGTCCACCGGCACCTCCACCACGGCACCCTCCGCCTCGACCGGCACGGGTTCCGGATCCGGTTCCCACTCCGACTCCGGTTCCGGCACCGGCTCGAACCCCTCGGCGTCGGGCAGCCGTACCCCCAACTCCTCGAACTCCAACCTGCCCGGCCCCGCCGCGCAGGGCACGCCCGGCAGCACCGGCACGACTCCTCCCGGCAGACCGCCGCAGGAGCCGTCGGGCGGCTCGCCCAACGGTCCGCAGCAGCCGGCCGCGCAGTCCAACGCACCGACGCAGAACACCCCACCCGGCAATCCGCAGCAACAGCGGCACCAGCAGCAAGTGACCCCGGTCCCGGTCCACACCGTCATCCGGACCCCGGGTGCCGCCGCGTCGCCGTCGCACACGGCGGGCTCCGCCTCGCCCCAGGCGCCGGGTTCGCCGCAGGCAACCCCGGGAAACCCGAACCACCAGCAGCACCCGCAGCAGGACAGCCTCCAGGACATCCGTGCCGACCTGGACCACTACCCGGGCGGCCTGACCGATCCCGACCCCGCCGATCAGCAGGCGCTGGTCGACGCGGTGCCGCACAACGAGGACGGCACCCCGCAGCGCTTCCCCGACCCCTTCGAGGGCAACTGGTCCCAGCTCCAGAACGACGGCGGCGTCAACGTCCCCGGACGCAGCAACAACTGCGCCGACTGCTCCCGTTCGTTCCTGGAGACCTGGTACGGCAACCCGCAGGTCTCGGCGCCGCGCACCCTGGACACCGACGCGAACGGCAAGCCGGACCACTGGTCCCCCGAGGACGACGCGAACGACAACCAGATCCGCTGGACCGGCGCCGCCCACACCTACGCCGGTCCCGGCGGCGACCCCGCAACCGCCGACAACATCGCGAACACCCTCCAGCAGGCGGGCCCCGGCTCGGCAGCCATCGTCCAGGTCGACTGGCCCGGCGGGGGCGGCCACGCCTTCAACGTGGTCAACCACAACGGCAACATCGTCTGGGTCGACACCCAGAGCGGCCAGGTCAGCAGCCAGCCCCTGCACATCGACCAGGCGGCGCACGTGTGGCACATCCCGCTGGACGCCGACCGCAACCCGATCGACACCAGCCAGCCGCAGACGAACGGCTCGGAGAGCCAGAGCGGCGAGTCGCAGAACGAGAACGGCGACGGCTCCCAGCCGGACAACGCCCAGAACGACGAGCAGCAGGAAAACGGCCAGGACCCGCAGAACGAGGTCTCGGCCGACCCCCCGAAGCAGGAGGACGACACCGACACGGGAACCGACGCTCCCGTGCCGACGGACCAGGACTCCTCGACCGACGCCGACCCTGCCCAGCCGTCGACCGCCGACCCGAACACCTCGTCGTCGAAACCGACGAACAGCGAGCCCGGCGACGAGAACGGCCGCCCCCGGAGCGAGACACCGAGCATCCGGGACCAGCAGGCGCACCCAGGCGAGGCGGCGCGTCCTGACGAGCGGGACCACACTCCCCGCGAGGACGAAGAGCAGCCGACCGCGACGACCGAAGCTCCGCCCCGGTCCGACTCGGCTGAGCAGCAGGGGCCACCCGCGCACACCACGTCCGACGCCACCGACAACGGCACCCCGGACAAGACCGCCACCCCCGCCCGGACCGAGGCGCATCCCCCGAGCGATCCCACCACGGACCGGCACACACCTCAGCAGACCACCGCGCCTGCGGACCCGCGCACCACCGATCCGCGCACCCCGGATCCACGTACGTCCGCCCCCCACAACCCGGATCCCCGCGCGCACGACCCACGTACGTCCGACCCACGTACGTCCGACCCACGTACGTCCGACCCACGTACGTCCGATCCCCGCGCTCAGGACCCGCGCACCTCGGACACGCAGCGGGACACCTCGCCGCGGAAGAGCCCGGAGGCCGACGAGCGGTCCCACGGACGGCGCCCGGACAACGAGCCGACGCCGGACCGGCAACACCCCGATCACGCCGAAGACCCGCGGCCGGCGAAGGAGGACCGGACCGAGAACTCGGACCCGGCTCGTCCCGACGGCCCGGACCGGTCCCCCGCCGACGACCACCGCGACCGCCCCGGCAACATGACCAAGGACTCCGCGGTTCCCCCGCGCGAGAGCCCGCCGGACGGCAGGAACGCCGATGCGGCCCACTACGTCAAGGATTCCGTCAACGGGAAGAGGCCGCTGTACGGCGACATCGCGGATGAGCGGGCCGCTGCGGACACCACCCGATCCGATGCGGATGCCGCCTCCCCGCCACACGGGCCCGTCGAACCCGGAGCTCACAACAATGAGGACAAGAAGGCGTTCATCCGCAGGATGGTCGACTTCGCCAATGAGAGCAGGGAGAACCGCCAGAAGTACTGGCGCAAGGACGGCCAACGTCTGCGCCTTGACGACAGGGTCGACGGCCGGGAGCTTCCGCAGCTCAAGCGGGACCCCGATTACCCCGACGACCCCGACAAATTCATAGCGGCAAGCGATGTCCCGCCTCCGGTACAACCCGACTACATGCCTGAAGAAACTCATCCGCCCCTCAATCTGGGCCGCGGTGAGGGCACTATCACTCCTGAGAATCTTGCCGCCCTCGACAGGGAGACCAACAACCGCGAATGGACCCTCCAGGCCGACCGGATCAGCGAGGCCGAAAAGGTGCGGGCAAAAGAGGATCACGGCGAGGATTCGGAGGAATACAAGGCCGCCAAGCGCGTCTACGCGGATACGCATTCCGCGGTGCGGGACATCGGTGAGAGCCATGGCGAGATGGCAGCGCTTCATCATGCGATGGCCACCCAGCACCCTGAGTACGTACTGGTCGACGTACCGCGGACAGGTAACGGCAGCGATCAGTTCGACCAGATCTATGAAGACCCGAACAATCCCGGTCATTACATCGTGGTCGAAGCCAAGGCCCCCACTGGCCAGCTCGGTCCGCGCACCGGCCATACCGGCCAGAAGGTGATGCAGGGCACCAGGGAGTACTTCGAAACCATCACCATGGTCATGCAGGAAGGAACCCCGGAACAAAAGGAAATTGCCGACAAGCTGGAGGCGGCTTACGAGCTGGGGAACGTTCAGTACGTTTTGGTGCAATCCAAGGTCGAAACCGATCCCGAAGCGAACGAGGCAGCCAACAACGGGAACACCGAGGGTGGTTACGTCGGCGGGGAAGGACCTCGCGAACGCAAGAGGTACGGTGGGGTCACGATGGAGTACTTCGACATTCGAAAGCCGGAGGACAGGCAGGAATGACTACACAAGTGACGCGTCACGAAGTGCCTGCCGACCGCGTATCCAGCGTCCAAGCACTCGTCGACGACACCGAGGCGCGGGTCCGGAAGCTCGAAACCATGCCCAGCACTTTCAACACTGGTCTGAACAGGGCGCTCGTGAACGCCAAGAGCCATTGCGCCCTTGATCCCCGCGCCGCCCGGATCGAGACCTGGGAAGCCTGGGTGGCGGCCATGCAGATCGGCTCCGCCCTGTTCCGGTCCGCCACCTCACCGGAACCCACCGTGGAGTGCCTGATCTCGGGCAAGCCGCGCACGATCCGCTCCACCGGCCCACACCCTCCCGCCAACGCGGGCAACTGGCTCACCGCCTTCTACCTGGCGCTCGTCTGCCGCGAGCGCGAACGGCTCACAGAACTGAGCAACGTCCCCGTCTCGCTGCTGCGCGAGTCCGGAGCGGTGTTCGACGAGTACATCTACGACTGGGTCGACACGCTTCAGACGTACTGGAAACAGGGCCACGGCGTCGGCGACAAGCTGGTGGCCGCGATCAACGGCACGGATCCGGAGGTCCTGCAGGTCGCCGACCGCAGCCTGATGCTGCGCATCCTGTATCCCCCGCTCAACCTGTTCTACCGCCTGGTCAGAGGCGACAGCAGCGAGCAATTCGACGTCGAACTGGTGAAGGCCCTGGAGTGGCACAAGGAGTACTGGACCGCGGAGGAGTCCACGGCCGCCCAGGTCAGCGGCCTCGTCGCACTGGGACCACTGGCCATGGCCTGCCTCGCCTACGACGCGGGGCTCTCCATCGACGTGGAGTCCGGCTACATCCCCAAGTACCTGTTGGAACGCGGCCGAGTCGGCGACTTCCCGACCTGAGGAAGTCCCCCAGGGGGAGCACCAGGGCTACGAAACGAAGCAGTTCGGCATCAGGACGAAAGAAGAGAAGGCGGCGTTGCAGATCCCGCGACATGAATTCCCGACGCGAAACATGGCGAGGATCCTCCCGGCCCTCACCGCCGACTTCTGGGAAGACGTCGACGGGCTGCAGAAGGAACCCTCGTGGTTCTCGAACGTTCTGGCCGACGCCATCGGGCTCCTCGGCCGGCACTGCGTCGTGGACCCGGAGGCCGACAGGCTCGAAACCTGGGAAGCCTGCGTCACCGCCATGCAGGTCGGCTCCGCCCTGTTCGCAGCGGCCCGGCCCACCACCGGTACCTTCGAGTACCGCATCGGCCATGACCTGCACACCATCCGCACCGGTGCCCTGCCCCGGGCTCACGCCGGCAATTGGCTCAGTGCCTTCTGGCTCGCCGCCGTCTGCCGCGAGAAGAAGCGCATGACCGAGCTGTGCCAGTTCCCCAGCGCGCGGATGCGCCAGGCCGACGGAGTCTTCGACGAGTACATCTACGACTGGGTGGACGCACTGCAGGCCTACTGGCTGGGCCGCCCCGAATTCGGCGACAAACTGGTCGCCGCAGTGGAGGGAACGGACCCCGCCGAGCTGCGCAATGCCCCACGCGACGGCGTCCTCCAGATCATTTGTCCGCCGATGAATCTCCTCACCCAGCTGGCCCGCGGCGACCAGGACAAAATCAACGCCGAACTGGCCAAGGCCCTTGAACGGCACAAGGACTACTGGACCCACGACGAGGACCGTGCCCTGGACACCCGTGGCCTCATCGCCCTGGGCCCGCTGGCCGTGTCCTGCCTCGCCGTCCAGGCCGGCTTCACCATCACCGTCGAGTCCGAGTACCTGCCGAAACATCTCCTCGAAGGTGCATGGATCAACGAGTTCCCCACCTGACCGCAGCCGCCTCCGCCCCGCCCCCGGGCGCCAGACGAAGGAAGCCCATGACCTCGGACACCCCGCCCCCGGCCCCACAGACCCCGCCCACCACCCCGGACCAGGCCCTCGAGATCGTCCGCTCGCGTTACGCCGAGCCCAAGCTGCCCGACGGCACCCCCGCCGAGCTGCGGGTCCACGAGTTCGACATCGGCTACCTGGTGTACGCGGTCTTCCCGCCCACCACCGACGCGGCCGGCCGGCCCCGGCCCGCCCCGCCCGGCGGAGCCAAGATCGTGGTCTCGAAGGAGACCGGCGAGAGCGTGACCGTCCCCAACTTCCCGACCGAGCAGGCGATCGCGCTGTACCGGCAGAACCTCGGTCGCAACTCCTAGCCTTCGTCCACCACTCCGGCACCCGCGAGGTCCCCCACCGATGACCGCCCCGACCAACGGCTACGCACCCCATCCCTACCTGGGCGGACGCACCGCCGTACTGCGTGCGCTCGCCGCCTGGCGGTCGGGCCGGCCAGGTGCACCCCGGGTGATCGTCCTCACCGGCAGCCCGGGCAGTGGGCGTTCGCACCTGCTGACCGGCTTCCTGATGCTGTGCGACCCGGAGTTCCGCGGACGGCTGCCGCTGTCGGACCTCGACCCGTCGACCGTGCCGCCCGACCTCCCCGCCCCGGCCGTGCCGAGCGCGGCGGGGCTGACCGCGGCGCAGCTCGGCTGGCTCATCGCGGACCACTACGGCATCCAGGCCGACCGCCTCGAAGAGGTCTACGCCGCGCTCGGCGCCCTCGGCCGGACCGAGACGGTGGTTGTGCCCGATGTCGACCGGGCGGGTCCGGTGCGTACGGCGGGCGAGCCGGCCCGCGTCGTACGGGAGGTGCTGAGGCCGCTCGCCGTCACCGCGAACGTGCGGCTGCTCGCGGAGGTACCGCGCGAGCTCGCCACCGACCTCGAAGGTGAACTCCCGCCCGGCACGGTGCAGATCATCGATCTCGACGACCCGCAGTGGGCCGACCCGCGCGGTCTGGTGCTGCAGGCGTACGCGCTGCTCAGACCGGAGTCCGGCGCCCCGGAGCCGCCCTTCGCCTCGGATGCTGCGGCGAGGCGGACCCTGGCCGAGGCGATCGGACGCCGGGCCGGAACGAGCCCCCTCACCGTGCAGCTCGCCGTCCGGAGCCTCCTGATGAGTCCGGGCTCGGCCGCCCCGTACGACGAGACCCTCCTGCCCTCGTCCCTTGGCCAGGCACTCGACCTGCACGCCCGCCGCCTCGGAGCGGACCCGCCGGCTCTGCGTCAGCTCCTGGCGCCGCTGGCCCTCGCGGAGGGCGACGGTCTGCCCGTCGACCTGTGGATACGGCTCGTCAACGCCCTTGCGGGCAAGGACATGAGCGGCGTCCTCGCGGACAGCGGCGCGCTGGCCGGCCCGTTCGTCGAGTCGGTCCGGCGGGACCGGGACGGGGGCGGCAGTACGCGGACGTTGCTACGGCTGCTGCACCCGGCCATCGGCGAGGAGCTCCGCGCCGGCCTGCCGAGCGTCCGTGCCGCCCAGACGCAGATCGCGATGACGCTGCTTGAGGCCGTGCCGGACCAGGACTGGAGCAAGGCCGACCCGTATGTACGGGACCACATCGCGGGCCACACCCTGGAGGCGGGCCTGCTGCCCCAACTCCTCACGGATCCCGGGCTGTTCGTCCACGCCGCTCCGGTGCCGCTGCGGGCCGCCGTCGAGGCAGTACCGGCCGAGGAACTGGGTGCACCGGCCCGGACGTACCTGCGTACGGCGGCCCTGCTCACCCGCACCCAGGTGCCTGCGCTGCAGCGTGCCGCCCTGCTGGAGACGGCCTTCGTGGAGGACGGCCTGCTCGAGTACGCCGACGCCATCCACGGTCGGCTCGGCCTCGACCTGCCCTGGCGCACCCTGTGGAGCCTGCCCGTCCCCGGCGTCAGCGCGGTGAGCGTCGGCTGTCTGCCCCGTCCGGAAGGACCGGCCGCTCCCGTCGCCGTGCTCGCCGTACCGACGGGCACGCTCATCCACAGCCTCGTAGAACCGGAAGATCCGGGCGAGATCGACCCCACACAGGTCCTGCCCCTCTCCGAGGAGGCGCGGGCCGCCGCTCCGCTGGTGCTGAGCCGCGGCGCCGACTACGTCCGGGTCTGGGACCGGGCGACGGAGGACGTCGTGGCCGCGCTGGTCTCCGACACACCCGTCATCGCGGCCGACCTCTCCCCCGAGGGCATCCTCGTCGTCGCAACCGAGCGCGGTGCGAAGGCTCTGCACATCACCGGACAGCCGCTCGGCGGCATCCCGTCCGTCTGACAGCCCACATCCTTCACGCAGCCCGCTCCTGCTCCACCGTCCCCCTCCTGATCTCACTGATAATTTGCTGCTTCTGCCAGTCAACTCCATTGAGTCCACAGGGAACCATGAGCCAGCCGCCCTTCCAGCCGCCGCCGCAGCCACCTCAGCCGCCGCAGACCCACCCGAACCCCTACGCCCAGCCCGTCCCCCCGCTGCAGCAGCCGGGGTTCGGGCCGCCGGCTCCTCCGCCCGGGCAGCCCCCGATGTACGCCGGACCGCAGCCCGTCCCTCAGGGGCAGCCGCCGATGTACCCGATGCAGCCGACACCGCCGTTCCAGGCGCCGCCCTTCGGGCAGCGGCCCAATGCGGGCGGTAATGCCGTCGGCGCGGTGTTCCTCGGGTTGTTGGTCTCCTTCGTCGTGTCGGCGCTCTACACCGGCCTGATCCTGGCGACCTACAAGGACATCACGTCCACCACCGTGGCCAACACCCTCTCCTTGGGCCATGCGCTTCTCAATGGCGCGCTGGTCGGCGCACTGGTCGGCAAGGTGGGGCGCGGCAGCAACGGTGCCCGGATCGGCGGAGCCGTCGTCGCCGCGCTCGGCGCCTTCTTCGGCGACGCCAACGCCCTCCCGCTCATCATCGCCAAGGAACAGTCGTTCATGGCGCTCAAGGACATGCTGGAGTACAACCCGTTCCTCCCGGCCAAGGCCTGGTGGCACAGCGATGCCACCGGTGGAGTCGACTGGTTCTCCCTGCTCAGCCTCGTACTCGCCGCAGGCGCCGCCTGGGGCGTCGCGTACCTCGTCGGCAGCAGGCGCCGTCCCGCATGAGTCTCTCCCCCTCCCCTTCCCCACCGCCACCGTCGTGCCCACCGGGCGGCGTTCCGCCCGGCGCATGGTGCCCCTCGGCATCGCGCTCACGGCGATCAGTGCCCTCGTTCTGTTCGGCGGTGTGGTGATGACCGCCGGCCTCGGGGACGGTGAGCCGAACCCCAAGGGAATCGGGGGAATCGCCATGGGGCTGTTCCTGGGCTTCATCGGCGTCGCCAACCTGGTCACCGCCCGGTCGGGCCGGCACTCCAGCGTGAGCGTCGACCATCAGGGGCTGTGGGTGAGCAACGGCAGCGCACAGAACGTCATCCCCTGGCAGAGCCTCGCCGGAGTCGGCCTCCACTGGAGCAGGACGGGCAGAGGCGGGGTGAAGGTGTACTCGATCGAGCTGTGCCCCAACGCTCCCATCGACCGCGACGACCCGGTGCTGTGGCCCCTTGTCCGCGACGAGGAGCCGATGCTTCCGACCCTCCCGCGGCTGCGTTACCGCCTCCCCGTTCCGGCGAGTTCCCGGGTGCCGCTGGCCACCGCGATCCAGCGGCAGGTCCCCGAGCTGTGGCTCGGCGAGACCGAGCGTGAGGCCGGCTACCTGGGTGTTCCGGATCGCAAGGGGCACCGGGAGCGCACGCGCGGATTCTCGCGCTGACGTCCGGCTTCCCTCCGGCGACACGGCTCCTCGCCGGCTCCCTCAGCGTCACGCTGACGAGCGGCGCCGCGCCGGCGGCTGCCTTGCGCCACGCCGCCCGCCGGCGCCTCAGCGCCGACCCGACCGCTTCACCCCGACGGAACCGTGCACGGGCGCGTCCCGCTCGGCGCGTTCCCGGTCGAGTTCGGCCTGCTGCCGTGCGTCCCAGTCCGCGAATTGGCCCTTGGCCTGCTGGCGTTCGGCATACGTCTGGTCGTCGGCCGCCCGGCGCATCTCGTGGAGCCGCTGGTACACGGCCTCGGTGTAGCGGGGGTCCTGAAAGGCGTCCTTGACGTCGACGCGACCGCTCAGCACCTCACTCGCCATCTCGCGCAGGGCCGGGTCGAGCGAGGTCGCGCCCGCGATGGTACGCAGGGAACGGCGCAGCCGCAGGGCCTGTTCGGGGTCCTGGGCGATCCCCATGAGTTCCTCGTCCTGGATCTCCCGGTCCGCGGTCATGGGTCCGGCCGTCCTTCCTGTCGTGTCGTGTCTTGTCGTTCGCTACCGGTATGGGGCGTCACCCGAACTCGCTGCGAGCCCAGTCCTGCGCGCCTCCCGAGCCGTGCGAGGAGCCCGAGCGCGCCGTACCGGCGGAGACCGGGGTCCTGTGGCCGGCGGCCGAACTCGCACCTGCCTCGGAGGAGTTGTCCGCAGACCCCTCGGACGGCTCTCCACTGCCGCCCCCGCGTCCGGACAGCGCAGCGACACCGTGCTGTACGCGATTCCCGACCGCCCCGGTGGCCTTCTCCGTCGCCTGGTCCACGGCGTTGTCCACGTGCCCCTGCACGTCCGTGTAGCCCGCGAGGGTCGATCCCTCGCCGCCCCTGACCTCGTTCTCGAGGTTGTCCAGGTATTCGCCGCCCGCCTTCTTGGCGACGTCCGTGGTCTCTCCGAGGTTGATCCCGGACCGCTCGTCGAAGTGGGTCTCGATGCTCTGCTGGGCGATGTTCTGCGCCATTCCGACGGCGGCTTCCTTGGCCTTCTCCTTGGCCGCGTCCACCACCTTCTCCTGGACGAACTGCTTCGCCTCTTCCTTGATCTTGTCCTTGGCGAACTGCTTGACCTTCTCCTTGGTGACCTTCTCGAGCTGCTCCTTGGCGATCTTCTTGAGGGCGTCCATGGTGGCGTGCTCCATGGCCTTGGTGATCGCCTGCATGACCTCAGTCCTGAGCTTGTTGAGCAGCTCCCGGACGATCACCCGCGCCGCCTGGGTCGCACCCAGCGCGCCGACCTCGGACAGTCCGAAGGTGAAGGGGGCCGCCGCCTGCGCCGCGATGATCTCCACGGCCAGGGCGACGAGTTGCGCGATCACGGCCAGCTTCGCCGTGAGGACAGCGATCGCGGCCGCGTCGAAGGCGAGGGCGATCACCTCGCACGCGGTCTTCGCGTCCGGGATGTAGCTGTCCTGGCCGCCCGCGCCGGTATAGGCGCCCCAGCCCTTGGTGAATTCGTCGACGGCCGTACCGGCGTTGCTCGCCAGGATGGTGCGGGCGAACCCGTCGCCGTCCGTCTGGATCGTTTCGAGGTCCTTGCCGAAGGCCCGCCAGGCCTCGGCGACATCGTGCAGTGCCTGTTCGTCGGCCTCGGGCCAGCTGTAGCCGAGGAGATCGAGCACCCAGACGAGCTCGCTGGGCAGTGTGAGCGACATGCCAATATCCCCGAATTTAATTAGAGTCGGCCCGAGATCCCGTCCATCAGAACATAGTTCGACGATTCCGATTCGTCATAGTTATGTGCCATGTCCTGCAGGTTGTGACCGATCTTCTCCAGCCGCTTCCCCAGGCTGTCCATCGATGTGAAGATTCCGTCACGAACCGGCGTGTAGACCTGCCCGAAGATCTCCCCGAAATCCGCGTCCGCCCACGGTTCCCCCAGCCCTTCAAGGGTGTCCTGGAGCCGCTTGGAGGCCTTCGTGAAATCGCCTCCGAGTTCGGCGAAGTTCACTCCCTGCTTGCGGAGTACGTCGGTGTCCACATCAAAGGCGTCGAACGCCATAACTCTCCCCCGTACCGCTTGGCGCATTCATATAGGACGACAGACGGATACCTTAGACTCCTCGCGCACGGCCCGGCAAACCGTCGGTCAAGATCGTAAAGTTTCCCAGGGGGACGACCAACAGTGGTGACAACACAGCCGCGTTACGGCAGTACAGGCAGCCTTTGGGTGGGAAGACTCGTCGGTTTGGGGCTGCTCCTCGTGGCCGTGGCCATCGCCGCGGTGACCATTCCGGAACTGCGCAGTGAACTTGCCGGTGATGGCACCGAAGGAACCCTCACGGTTTCTTCATGTGAAACACACACGAGGACCCACTACGGCACGCACAGGCGTACGACACAGCTCGAGTTCAGCTGCACAGGAAACTGGACCGCACAGGACGGCAAGACCAGTTACCAGGACGTCGTGGTGAACACGTCCTCGCGTTTCGAGGCGGGCGCGAAAATCCCCGTCGTACAAGCGGACGACACCTTCGAACTTCCCGAGGACCGGGCGCCAGGAAAAGACGCGGCACTTCTCGCGTTCTGCCTCTCCCTGGTGGCTTTCGGCATTTTCTGCCTTCTCACCGGTTTCGGGGCCCGCAACGGCCCCGCCCTCTCGGAGTCCTGGCAGCGTCTGCCGGCCTCGCGCGTCACCGGGCCCGTCCTGGGCGGCGTATTCGCCCTGGGCGCCCTGGCGGCACTCGTCTGCGCACTCGCCCTGTAACGCCCGCCCGTATCCCTCCTGAGGACCCCCATGACACAAGTACACGGGAACGCCGCGACGAACGCCGCCGCACCCGGAGATCGCACGGGCCTCGGCCGCCTCATCGGCGCAGGCCTGATCCTCGTGGGCCTCGTCGCCCTGGCTCTCGGCGCCTACCTCGGCCCCTACACCTACGCCACCTCCACCCCGGGCAAGCTCACCGTCCAGACCTGCACCGTCGAGTACAAGTACCGCAGCTCGTCGAGCAGTTCGAGCTCGCGGAAGAAGACGAGGACCAGATGGTGCTACGGCACCTTCACCTCCGACGACGGCACGGTCAAGGATCTCAACGCCGAGCTCAAGAGCGACGCCCTGTACACCCGCGGGCACGTCATCGAGGCCCGCCGGACGAGCGACACCTCGTATCAGCAGGACCACGGCTGGGCCCGCGCCATCGCCGTCGGCTGCGCCTGGGGGTTCGGCGCCCTGATCGCCCTGGCCGTCGGCCTCTTCTGCGCCGTCACCGGCTTCCCCTACGGCCAGGGCGAGAGCCGGGGCCTGTTCCGCACCGCCCTGGTGACGGTCGCGGTGGGCGTACTCGGCCTCGTGGTCAGTCTGTTGGTGGTGTTCTTCACGTGACGGCGGACCCCGGCCCCGGTGGGCGCACGGGGATGACGGTGGCACATCAAGTGACGGCTGCCCTACGCTGATCAAGAACGTTCCTTCTGTACGGGGTGAGAGCCGGCAACCGGCTCTGGAGGAGACGGCGATGAGCCATGCAGTCGATCCGAGGCTGGCGTATGCCCAGGTCTCGGCGCCAGCGACCACCGCGGCACCAGCCATGACCACGGTCGCGCAACCCGAGCCGTCGCCCTCACCGGGCCCTGCGCCCACGCCTCCGCCGCCCGCGCCGCCGGTCTGGGGCGGCGACCCGGACGTGGGAGTCAGCTCGTCGTTCCTTCGGGCCAGGGCCGACGACTGCGACACCGCCTCCGGGTTGCTCCGCAAGACCGGCGGCCCGGCCGAGGACTCCTTCCGCGATCTGGCGAAGGCGGCGCCCGGCTGGTCGTTCGTCGACAGCATCGACGCCATGCAGCACCGCTGGGAGGACCTGCTCAAGGTCGTCACGGACCGCCTGGACACGGCCGCGCGGAACTTCCGCGACAGCGCGGACGCGTACGACGGCAACGAGGTGTCGACCGCCTCGCAGTTCGCCGACCCGCACACCCCGAACCCGTCCCGCTGAGCCGGAGGAAGCAGCAGCACCATGGTCACCTTCCACCAGCTCATCGAGCTGGACGCCCACGCGCTGGAGACGTTCGCCGACAGCTGGAACGCCATCCACCGCAAGATCAAGGACGCCCGTACGGAGTTCCACGACGGCGTGGTCCTGAAGCTGCACCAGGACCACTGGCAGGGCGAGGCGGGCGAGCGCGCACAGGCCTACTGCGACCGCGTGCAGCTGGACATCGACGCCCTGGACCAGGAGGTCAGGGGGTTGCGCGACTTCCTCGACCAGGAGGCCGACGGTGCGAAGGGCACCAGCGGGACCAAGGGCCTGAAGGAGCTCCAGCGCAAGGCGCGGCAGCTCCAGCAGGAGGCGCTGGAGAACGGCATGACGATCAGCGCGGACGGACAGATCGAGATGTGCGTGGTCGACAACCCCGACGACCCCGAGGTGCACGAGAACTACGAGCAGCACCAGCACACCGCCGACAGCCTCCAGGAGCGGCTGAACCAGGTGCTCGGCCAGGCGGCCGAAGAGGACGAGTGGCTGGCCAAGAGCCTGAAGGTGGTGTTCGGCACGGCCCACAACTTCGAGAGCGAGAACCGCAGGTTCAACATCGACAAGCCCGACGCCGAGGACCACAAGGTCCGCAACCAGCTGAACAACGTCGCCGCGTACTTCGCCACGGTCAAGGACTGGCCCACGGCGGCCGGGCTGGTCCAGCACTACCTCGACGGCAGCGGCAAGACGGTGGAGGTCGAGCCGCAGACCATGATGGACCAGATCCCGGCCTTCCGGTCGGGCGTCGACGAGACCCTGCGCAAGGACGTCCACGGCCGCCCGGACGGCCCGTTCACCACCGACTGGAAGTCCACCGCGCCCAACCCCGCGGACGGCGACAGCAGTTCGGAGTGGTACTACGCGCTCAACCACTTCCAGTACCGGCTCACCGGCTACGTCCACGACGGCGAGGTCACCTACCGGGTCGAGGTCCAGAAGCGCTACGACTGGGGCGTCCCCAGCGAACACCGGGCCAACGCCACCGGAGGCTGGGGCCCGGCCAGCATGAACCTGGAGCAGGCCGACATCGCCCACCTCAACACCGTGGGCCTGGGGCGTGACTTCGGCGTGGTCGGCACCTCCGACGAAATAACGTCCTGCGCATGACGACCGGCTGGCACACACCGCGCAACACCGGGCCGCGACCGCCCCGGCACCGGGAGCCCGCCCGTCGCCGGACGCCGCCGCGGGGCGTACCGCGGGTCGTACGACGGATCGCACTGTGGCTGGCGGCGCTGGCCGCCGTCGCTTTCACCCTCGTCGTGGTCTACGGGTTCATCCAGTTCAACCATGCCGTCGACCATCCCGAGGACGGATTCTCCGGGTGGCAGTGCGCGGCCGAGTCGGGAACCTGCGGGCCCTGAGCCCGGACGGGACGCGGCCCGGCGGACAACTGCCCGCCGGGCTGACGACTGCGACCAGGTGTTACGGGGTTACCGGATTACTGCTTCGGTGCCTCTTCGACCGGACCGGAGGGCGCCTGCGCGCCCACCGGCTTGCCGAAGTCGGAGTACACCAGGTTCTGCATGTCCTCACGGCTGCTGGCCTGCTTGAAGTAGTACGGCTTGCCCGTGGTCGCCACGTACCAGGTGACCGAGTCGCCCTTCGCCGTCATGACCACCGGCACCGCCTGCCGCCCGTCCACCGTGGCGACCTTCCCCTTCGTCACCTTGTTGCCGGCGTCGAGCGTGTCGGGTGCGGTGAACTGCTCCTGGTGGCACCAGCTGGCGAAGCCCTTCATCAGGGGGTTGCTCGGCGTACCGTGCAGCCACTTGTCGGCAGTGAGCGTGTTGGCGCCGAGTTCGGAGTTGAACTCCTTGACGATCGCTGAATCCGGCTTGGCCCAGACGTCGTTGCCCTTGCGAACGACCTGGAAGGTGCCCTTCGACATCTTGACGGTGCCGACGCATTCCGTGGCGGACAGCAGCATGTCGGTCTTGGTGTCCCCGCGCGTCATCCGCTCCCGAAAGGAGCCGGCGGCGGCGTTGGCCTTGTGACCCGAGTCGTAGATCTCCTTGGCGGAGAGCTTCTCGATGCCGTTCGGCTCGGCGGCAGGACTGGCCTCTGTGGACTTCGACGGCGTGGACCCACCTGCGGACCCCGCGGCACCGGTGCCGCTCTTGCAGGCCGCGAGCGACACCATGGCCGCGGCACAGACGAGCGCGGCGGTGGCGCGTCGGACGGTCAGGACACGCGTGTGCATGAATACCCCGTGATGATTGATTGCGTGCAAACGTGCTTGATCATCCAAGCAAAGGCATGTCCAGGAACTCCAACTAAGCGCCACGTCAGGCGACTTGTCGGCAAAATCCCCTCTGGGCCTTCACGCCTTGACCTCATTCGGGGGGTGCGCTGCACCGGCCGCACGGGCGCACTCCGCGCTCCGCGCTCCGCCAGTGCTTCGGGGATACGGCAGAGGAACTCCACCTGGACGCACTCGCCCGGGTGCTCCCATGATCCGGAGATCTGCAGCTCACTCCCCGGCTGCCCGAGAGCGGTGAACGCGTCGGAGGCTGAGCAGTTCGGCGACGGCCTCCAGCCAGCGGGCGGTCTCCTCGTCGCGGTCGATCCCGTCGGCGGCGGTTGCCGCAGCCTCCAGCCACGCACGCACCATGGACACAGCTTCCTCGCCCGGCACCGGCTCCCGCAGCTCGGCCGCGTACCGGACGCCCCCACTGCGTACCACCTTGGCCAGGAAGGCCACCGCCCGCGGCTGGATGCCGAGCCGGTCCAGCAGGACGGCAGCGCCCACCGCGCCGTCTCCGAAGAGGGCGGTGCGGTGCGGTCCGGCGAAGGAGAGGCCGTAACGCAGCATCGCCGGGATGTCCGAATGCGCCAACTCGTCGTCGGTCCGACCCGGGCGCGAGGTCTGCGGCTCGGAGGTCATGGCTTCCTCACGGTGACGGTGTAGGTGTGGATGGTGGCCCGGTACTTCTTTTGAGGCGTGGGGCTGCCACTCGGGACCGGGGACGGGGTGACGGGACCGCCTGCGTCACCGCCGCCTGCGCAGGCACCGCGCGGGCACTGGATGAGCCGGATCTCCGTCGTGCCCGGACCGACGGCCTTGAAACCGAACAGGTCCGTTCCGCTCCCGCTGCCGACGGCATCGTCGTCGGCCTCGATCTCCTCCCGCTTGTCCGTCCTCCGGACGACGTCACGGTTCGGCTCCGGCGATGTCAGGTACCACCACTCCCCCATCGCGGTGTCGACCGGAACGGACAGCCTGAACTCCTCCCCCGCATCCACCTCTATGTGCTTCTCACCCAGCTCGTAGGTGTCCGGCCCGGTGTTGCTGCAACCCGCGAGCACGGTCATCAGCAGGGCAGCAGAGGAAAGTCGACGCAGGGCGCTGGTCATGACGCTCACTTATCGGTCGGCGGGCAGGTGGACGGCGTACGCGTCGGGCATGCGGGAGTCGGAGGCCTTGTCCATATGGCCGTTGACGAAGTCGTCCTCGCTGACCCAGGTCGTCTGGCCCCACGGGTTGTAGATCTGCAGCATGTCGCCCTCCTGGCCGATCACCATCATCTGGTGACCGACCCGACTGCCGTCCTTCTCGTGCCCCTCCACTTCGAAGGGGACGGGTTTGCCCTCGGCAACGGACTTCTCGATGTCCGGCAGCACGTCGCGGCGCTCGTCCGCACCGCGAACCTGCTGGTACTCGTACTTACTGCCGGTGTGCGGGCTGATCTCGTCGTTGGCGATCTCGTTCTGCCCGTCGCTGTCCATTCCATCCGGGACGTCGGACCACCAGTGCAGGTAGTCGCCATCGCCCTCCTCGTGCAGGCGCAGCTGTTCGTCGTGGAGACGGTGGCGGAAGGCATCGGGGTCGTTCTCCTGCCCGGACGGTCCGCCGGTCAACTCCAGTGCGTAGAGGGGATCGACCATGGCGCGGGCGGTCACCGTGCTGGACGGCACACAGGTGTTGCCCTCCTGGGACCACTTCTCGTCGCCGAACCACTGGTAGTCGGTGTTCCGGTTCGACCCGTCAGGATTGAGCCCCTCGTCCACCTTGCTGTCGCCGGCCGTGACGATCGGGCTGAGGTGCTGCTGAAGCCAGTACGGGTCCTTGCCGTGGATCTTGTCGCGGAACTGGCCGACCTGGTCCACGTCGTAGCCCGCAGCCAGCGCCTTGACGAGATACGCCCGCTCCTGCGGCGTCTTGGCATCCGCGAGCATCCGCTCGAATCGGGCCTCGTCCTGCGCGTTCATCTTCTCCATGAAACGGCCGGAACGTTCGAGGTCGTCGGCAGTGAGGAGTTCGTTCTGCTCCTGCGGGCCCCCGAACACGCCGACATCGGCGAGGACGAGACGGTCGGCGGCGGAGATGTTGTCGGTGTGCATGTGCCCGGCACGGGCCTCGGCCGCGTACTTGTTCAGCTCCCGTGCCGCCGCCCGCGCCGCGTCGTCAGCCTCTTGCGCGGCGGCGTAGAGCAGGTTGGCCCCTGTACCCGCTAGGTCCTGGGCCCGCTTGCGGTCGGCTTCCTCGTCGTCCGTCTCGACCATGTCGTCGAAGAAGCCGTCCTCGCCGCCGAGCATCGCGCGGGCCTTCAGCAGCTGCTCTCGGCCGTTGTCGTCCTTGGACTGGGCGGAGGTCAGGGCGTCGGAGAGGTCGTAGAGGGCCTTGGACGCCTTACGGAACGCCTCGGCCATCTGCTCGGCGGAACGGCCGGCCGCAGCCACCACCTCGGCCGCCTTGGCACCGGTGCTGCCCACCCACACCGACGGAAGCCCTGACGCGGCGACCTTCTCGACCCGCTGCTGTACGTCCGCGGCGTCGTCGGCCTGGCTCTTGTAGCGCTGGGCGATGGCGTCCAAGGTGCTCGGGGAACCGACCGGCGCGGAGACGCCGAGGAGGTTGCCGATGGCCTCCAGGACCTCGTTCTTGCTGTCGGCCGTCGCGAGGTCTCCCGTGTAACGGTCGATCTTTTCCTTGCGGTCGGTGGTGGATTCGCCTGCGTCGGCCATGTGGTGAGAGCCCCGTTGTCCTTGCTCAGGTGTCAGGTGTCAGGTGTCGGGTGTCAGATGTCAGGTGTCGGAGGTCAGGTGGAAGCACACGCGTCGGCCGGGCGCGCACGGCCGACGCGTGTATCGACCGTGTGGCGTGTGCCGGTCCGTCAGTCGAAGTCGGCGAGGCTCGCCGGAGGCGTGCCCGGGGTAAGGCCAGTGGTCGTCCCTGGGCGGGCAGCGGCCGGTGCGGGCATGGTTGTCAGGCCGTCGCCCGCACCCGCGGAGTGCAGCGCGAGGATGGTTTCGTGGTCGGCATTCTCATAGTTGCGCTGGGAGATGCTGACCTTGTCCGCGAGCTCGTGCAGCGCCGCTTCCAAGGTCTTCGCCTCGGACTGCCAGGCGGCGGAGAAGTTGTCGTACGCGGGGCCGGAGTCAGAGCCACCGAGAGCGTCCGGTGCGTAGCACATGTGGTCTTCCACGGCCTTGCGTATGGCGCCGACGTCGTCGCCCGCCTGGTCGAGCTTTCCGGCCTCACCGTCCATGCCGCTCGCGTCGACCCTGTAGCCGTCCGAACCCGCACCGGACATGCTCCCCCGCCCCTCTGATCTGAACGACCGGACACCCCGTGGCGGTCCAGGCCTTCTGACCAGTGATGATACCGGGATCCCGTGTCATGAGCACGCAGCCTCAGGTGCTGTGAAAAACCGTCAGAGGTCGATGGGCTCAGCCACGACAGCCTGAGTCGGCGTCAGAGATTCACACAGCGGGCTCGACGGCGGGCCAGACATACGAGGAGAAGGCTGTGCCGTGAAGGAGCACGACTGGATCCTGGCCAGGGTGTCCGAGGCTGCCCGAGCGGACACTGCCTGATCTGCTGCGGAACATCTCAGGCAGCTGCCATTCACTCACAGGTGCTGTCCCTCTCAGTCCATCGGACGCGACAGCAACTCAGCGAAACGCGTACCCGCGATGGCGTCCGGGGCAGCAGTGACTGACGACCCGTCATGGAAGACCAGGGCGACGTGCGGCTCCGCCTTGCCCTTTGCGCTTTTCGCGGTGGGGACGATGCGCACGGACACGATCTCACCGGGTGCGTACTGGAGCAGCGGATACAGCGGATCACGACTGTTGTATGCATGGCCAAGGAGCAGAAACCTGCGGTCCGTCGCTGCTACGACGAAGCCGCTGCTGTAACCGTCCAGTTGCTGCACCGCATGGGTCAACAGGATCAGCCGGGCGGCTGTGGTCGACCAGTCGATGCGCCGTTCGACAGCCAGGTGGTCGATGACCTTGCCAGGCACGTACCACAGGGCATCCGAGAGCGCGTCCGTGAGGACCTCGCCGGCTGCCTCGAATGGATGCGCGGCCACGTACGCCCAGCCCGCGACACGGCCCAGACCCGATGCCCCGGCCTGCTCGGCCGGCGCGACTCCGGGCGGCGGCAGGCGGGGGATGAGCCGGTCCGGGGGTGTGGGGGCGGCGACCAGGTTGGCCTGGGCGGTGCCGATGAGGGTTTCGCCGGGTGCGAGGAACGCCGAGACGCGGGCTGCGTGCTCGGCGAGACGCTGCGCACGCAGCCGTTCGATGTCGTCAGTCGTCACGCCCAGCAGCCTGCGGATTATGCCCATGACCGGAGCCTATCCGTCGAGGCCGCCGCCGAGTTGCGGGGCCGCGCCTTGCGGCTGTGTCGGCCGTACTGGCCGACGGTCAGCCGAAGTCCTCTTCGATCCGAGTCTTCGGCACACGGTACGGAGTCTCGTTCTTACGACCGTCGAGCTGACCGGCCACGGCATCGACGGCAGGGTCCTTGCTCAGCCCGTCCGTGACCGGGCTCATCGGGCCGTCGGCGCCGATCACCGCTCCGACGCCGCCTGCGATGAAGCCCTTCTCGGCGCCGATTACGGCCTTGGTACCCATGGTGGCGGCGAACTCCCCGAGGTTCTCCATCGACGGAGAGCTGACCAGGGCCCGGAGGCTCCCAGCCCTGTTGGCGATGCCGCCGAACTTCCGCACGGCCTTGGCCGCCTCCAGGCCGCCCTTGAGGGTCTTCTTGATCTCGCTGTAGGACTTCTCCGCATTCTTGATCTTGCGGACAGCCTCCATCAGCTCCTTCAGCTTCCCCTCGAGGGTGGCGGAAACCTCTCCCACCCGTTCGATGAACAAGGTGATCTCGGCATCCGCCACGAGGGCGTCGGCAACGGTCGCAAGGCCGAGGGTCAGAATGTCGACCGCGACCATCGCGGCGAGCGAGGCGAGCAGCGCCTCGATCGCCTCCCGGATGATCTCGATGATCATGTTCTCGGCGAGCTGACAGGCCGCAGCCGCCTGGCTGATGATCTGTGCGATCTCGTCCATATCCTTGGCGGTGCCGTCGATCGCCTCGACCACCTGGCCCATGTGCCGGCCGAACGCGTTCGACGCCGCGCCTTCCCACTGCCCGGCGAGTGTGCCGCCACCCTCACGCAGCGCGGCGCTGACCGCCCGCATCGCCTTAGCCTGGGTCTGCCACTCGTGGGCAGCCGCAGTGAGTCCGGAGAGGTTGCCGGTGACCTCCTCCAGCATGCCCATCAGCCCACTGGAGTCGAGCGCCCACTTGACGGCGCTGTCCAGACCTGCGTCCAGGCCGTCCGCAACGGGATTCTTGATCTCCGGAAGTGGGATCAACGGCTCGTCGACGAAGTCCCGCGTCCACTTGTACGCGTCGCCGACCTGCTGGAAAGTGCCGCCGCTCACTGTCCGCCCCCGAAGGAAGCGTCGATGTGATGGTCCTGGGTCTCGTAGTTCGTCGCTGAGGTCTGGAGACCGTCCCCGGTGTGGCGAAGGATCTCCAGCAGGTCGGCGAAATTGTGCTGCTCGGCCTCCACATGCTCGTGGTACGCCTCGTAAAGGTTGTGCGCATTCGGCAGCTTGCCGAAGTCGTCCGACGAGAGCGGCACCGCTGCCAGCTTCGGCCAGATCCGCGCGATCTGCTCAATCTGGTCCTGGATGACCTTGTCGTACGACTTCAGCGCGTCCGGATGGACCCGAAATCCTGCATCTCCCACAGCTTCCCCCTGATCACGGAACCGGCACATCATCTCACTGGCGATCGCTGAAGCATCCGTTGGCATCGGGTCCTGGCCGTCTTCCCATTCGCAGAAGGAGACGAACGGATCTTTACCGAGCTCTGTCTGTCGGCCCGTTAGGGAAGCACGATCCTTCGAGCCCGGCTCGTGCTGACACCGAATTCGCCGCACGACAAACGGACTTGAGCACCTGCAGCGTCTGCGGCCAACCCGAGCGCACCACAGGTGGCCCATCGGTCAAGGAAGCGAAAGCCCCCGCTGAACGGAAGGCGAAAGTGCCTTCCGGCCAAACAGGAGCTTTCTGCAACCCGCCGAGGCATCAGCCTGTGAAGGACCCCTGAGGCTGCACCATGCCGACCGCTGCCGCCGAGATCTTGCGCCGACCAGACATGGCAAGGAGTACACCGCCGAGCAGAAACGCCAGTCCCACTCCGGCAGCGACCAGGCCCGTCATCCACAGGCTCTGCTCCAACGGCACGTGCTTGGTCTTCGGTGTGCCGTCTGGAGTCGCCAGGTGCTCCTTGCCCTTGTAAGCCACCGGCTCAGTCATGTCCTTGGGGGGCGAGGCGGCGGCCTTGACAGCGGCGGCTGCGTTGATCAGGCCGTAGCCGAGCACAGCGCTGCCGCCACCCGCGGGACGGTGGGTGGTTGCGATCAGGACGTCGTTCACCTGGGCCGGGGTCAGCTTCGGGTTCTTCGCGTACATGAGCGCCACGACGCCGGCGGCGAGCGCGCAGGCCGGCGAAGTGCCATCGACCGGCTTGTAGCCGCCGGTGTTCGACGCGCCGATGATGGCGATACCGGGCGCGGCCACGTCGTTGTAGGTGTGCACGGTGGAGAACTCGGCGCGCCTGCCATTCTGCTGGGTCGCGGCCACCGCGATCACACCCGGGTAACCGGCCGGATACGACACCCCGTTGAGGACGTCGCCCGCATTGCCGGCCGAAGCGAGGACCGTCACGCCCTCGCGAGCGGCATGAGCCAGGGCGGCGGCCTCGTCCTTGTCGTAGGAGCCGAACATGTCCTCGCTGCCGAGCGACATGGAGATCACGTTGGCGCCGTGCTGGACCGCATACTCGATGCCCTCGGCGATCGGGTTGTCCTTTCGGGACTCCTCCAGCTCCTTCTGGCTGCGTTCCTCCTCATGCTTGTCGTCAATGACGCGCACCGAGAGGATCTTTGCCTTCGGGGCCACCTTGAGGACGTCCGAGGCCATGGCGGTCCCGTGCCCGCCCCACTTCGGGTCGCCCTCCTTCAACCCGTCCTTGCGGTAGTCGGGTCCGGTGGTGACCTTGCCCTTCAGGGCGGGATGGTTCGCATAGACACCACTGTCGAGGACCGCGACCGTCACTCCCTGGCCCTGGCTCCTCTGTTGTGCCGCGGACAAGCCGAGGGCGGTGCCTTCCCATCCGACCGGCGTGGCCGCCTGCGCCGGCGCAGTGGCCAGCGTGCAGAGCAGACCGGTGAGAGCGACCGCGGTGCACGTGGCGCGTAGGATCCGGAACTTCACTGCAGGGCTCACTTCTCCAGGTTCCCGATGTTGTTGTAGACCATCTCGCTGAGGGCATGGGCCGCGTCCATCCACGGGATCTTGTCCTCATCGTCCGCGGCGTAGCTGCCGAAGTCACCGGGCAGGTTGCCCGAAGTACGGCCGTCGACCGCGCCGGTCGTGACGGCGACTGCGTACGGGAAAGTGTCGTCTCCCAGCCCGTCTCCGCCCATGCCGTTGCGCCGGTTTTCCTGCCACTTCGCCGCGAGCGTGCCCGGCACCGCGAGCGGCACCACTGCGGCGTCGGGGACGTCCTCATGCTCCTGGCCGTCGAGAAACTCGCCCATCTTCTGGGCACCGGTCGTGCCGGTGGGCAGCACGATGATCGCGACGGTGGCGACCATGTCCCCGGTGAGATCGACGTACGTGGCGCGCAGTACGGCCTGGCAGCCGAGCCGTTTCGCGGTCTCCTTGGTCTTGCCGCTCAGTCCCTTGGCACAGGAGGTGTCCTGGGAGATACCCATCCGACTCCACTGCGCGATCTTCTTGTCCGACGCCTTGTACGTGTAGTTGGGCGGATCGCCGATAGTCGCCGGGAAGAGCTTCTCGGCAGGCTCGTTGCGCCACACCACCGCGCCGTAAGCGGAGTTGGGTATCGACTGTTGGCTGTTGCTGTACGCGTGAGCCGCGAGCGCGCCGCCGCCCAGCATGCCGAGCAGGCCGAACACCGTCATCAGGCTCCCGAAGACCTTTCGGGCGGTGCGGCCTCCGCCGGAAGGGGCCGACGGGGGCATAGGCGGCGGGGGCATGGGGCTGCCGGGCGATTGGTAGGCACCGTGCTGACCGTACTGAGGGGGCCCTGGTTGGAACGGAACGGCGCCTGGAGCCGCCCCTGGCGGTGCCGCCGGCATGGGCGGCACAGGAGCCTGCCCCTGCCAATGCTGGAGCTGTTGCGGGGGTGGTTGCGACTGCCAACCACTCTGCGGGGGCGGCTGCCCGTACGGATTGCCGCTTCCCGGCGGCGTGGGGTAAGACATGGGTTCCCTCTCACAGGTCAATCTGCGAGGGAGCACGATGGCTGGTCCGGCCCTTTCGTGGCAGAGCCCACACCTCCACTGACCCGCACCCCAGGTTGCTGCGAGGCACAACTACAGCCACTCGCGCACCTTTCGGCGCCCCCGCGAATCTCACGACAGCTTATGGCCTTCGCAGACGCAAGGCGTTCCCGCCCTGTGGAGCTCAGATAACGATCTGATTGAAAGCCTCGGCTGAGCGTCTCCGAAGTACGCGCGGCTCGCGCTAGTCGACGACGAGCTGGTGGAGTACGACGACTGGCTGAAACTGCTACGGCGAGCCGGTCTCGCCCCCTGAACCGCCGGCACACCCTGGAAATGGCCAGACCGAGCCGGACGAGTGCATGACGAAAGGGATCAAGAGGACGTATGGCCACCCATGACGAGATGACGGAGCTGTTCGGCGCTGGCCACGTGGTAACGCTGGACAGTTCCGCCGCCGAGGAGCGCGGGCTGTCCGAGGCTGACGCCGAGGTGCTGTGCGACGTCGGAGTGCCCAAGTACGTTGACGTCCTGTTCACCCTCGACACCGCCGAGGAAGGCCCTGATCCCTTCACCGTGGTGCCGGTGGCTGCCGGTGGCGAGGAGACACGCATCCTCGTGCTGGGCGGCCCCACCGACGACCCCGCGATGCGGTACTGCCTCGACATGGAGCGCGGCTACGTGATTCTCATGTCCTTCGGGGACGAACCACAGGCCGAGATCGTTAACCGGACCATTGCCGACCTCGTCGAATTCCTGTACCGCTTCGCACTGCGCACCAAGCACCTGGAGCACGCCGCGCCACAAGACCGCGGCCCGTACACCGATAAGCTCGTGGAATGCCTCCGTGCCCGCGACCGGTATGCGCTCGCGCAGCCGGACAGCTGGTGGTCGATGGTCTACGAGCAGGTCGGCTGAGCCCTGGGCGGATCGGCTGGCGGCCAGCCGGGAATCCCGGTCCTCAGCACGCTACGGACCTTGGAGGTCACGACCGGGGTTGGCTTTGAGGTCGCTGATGAACGCCGTGAAGGCTCCGACCGGGAAGGAGAGCGTGCCCCAGGTCGGGGCCTTTGAGTCGCGTATCGCGACTCGGGGGTGGAGGTTCGCTATCTCTACGCAGTTGTTGCCGTCGCCGCTACCTGAGTACGACGACTTCCGCCAGTTGTCGGGGGTGGTCACAGCGCGTCTCACAGCTCCTTCGCCAGCCTGTGGATGAAGTCACGCGACCTCTCGGGGTCAAGCGACACAGCCTCCACCTTACGGAAGAGCGTTCGAAAAGCGCCGAGCTGAGCTTCAGAGTCGATGAAGCCGGCGCCCTGAGGCGCGTCGCGTACCGCCGTATCCAGCTTCGGTACGACGCCTCCCACGTACATCATTGAGTTTGTGGCCCCGGCGAAGCCGTCCAGGTCGAAGGGGATGGCCCGCACCGTGATGTGGTCCGCTTCGGACAGTTCGAGGATGCGGGCGAGTTGAGCCCGTGCTGCGGTGCGGTCACCGACCCTGATGCGCAGAGCCGCTTCGTGAATCACGGCTTCGTACGGGACAGGGGCCGGATCCTCGATAATCACCTTGCGCGCCATCCGATGGCGCACCCTCCGCTCAAGGTCGTCATCGGGTAGTTCGGGGACTCGGTACGAGAAGACGGCGCGGGCGTAGTCCTCTGTCTGAAAAAGGCCGGGGACGTGCAAGAACTCCACATCCAACCGATATGTGCAATGGTTTTCCAGCTCGGCAAGGTCCAAGAACGCGTTGGGGAGCTTGCCTCGATACTCCTCCCACCAGCCTCGCGACCTATCGGTTGCCATGGCCACCAGAGCAGCGATCAGCTCGACGTCAGAGCAGGAGTAGTTGGCCGCAAGGCGACGCACCGTGTCCTCACTCACTCCACCGACGCCAGACTCGATCTGACTTAGCCGAGCTGCGTCGGTTCCGAGCAACGCGGCCGCCTCACGGCCCTTGAGCCCTGCCGCCTCGCGCAGTTTCAGCAGTTCGGCACCCAGCCGTGCCTGCCGCGCGGTGGGCTGCTTCCTGCGCGCCATCACTTCCTCCTCGCCCCCAACTGCCTGGGGCCAGTGCCTCGTTCGGGCTCAGATTACGGCAACGGCTTGCAGTGTTCCAACATTGGACCCTACTGTCGGTGACGCGACGCACACTCTGCGGCACCCGGGACTGCCGGAAGCGCACCGCTCCGTCCTGCCATGACGGCTGCGGCAATGCCACCGCTCGCCACCCGCAGATCTCCGAAAGCCCCACCATCGAACCGGAGTTGCCGCATGCCCGAAACCGAACCCTGGGAGTACTCCCTGTACATCCCGAACGACCCACGGGCCGTCACCGTCTGCCGCCGCACCGTCCGACTGATCCTCACGATGCACGGCTTGATCCACTGCGTAGACATCGCCGAACTTCTCGCGACGGAGCTGACCGCCAACGCCGTACTACACACCAAAGGTCCGGCCGCCCTGCGCCTACGGTGGCGCAACGGAGTGCTACGCGTCGGTGCCTGGGATGCCGACCCCGAGCCGCCCGAACCCCCGTCGAACCTGGGCGACTTGGTCGGCTCAGAGCGAGGCCGCGGCCTTGCACTGGTCCGTGCCTGCTCCGACGTATGGGGCTGGCAGCCGCTGACCAGAAACGGCAACCGAGGAAAATACGTGTGGTGCGAGGTCGCCGCCGCGTAAGTCGCGTGGCCAGGCTGGTGGCAGCCAACCATCCGGCCCGGGCAGACGATCAACGTGGCCGACCTTTTACGGGGTCGGCTCCGCGAGCATGGCGATCCAGCTCAGGATGCCCATGGGGATCGCGACCGAGACGACGTAGACCATCCAGTCGGCCGCCCGCTGGCGCCGCGAGCGCTGCCGGGTATGGGATTCCCGGCGCCGGGACGCTCCACGTGGCTTGAACGCTTGGTACGCAAGGCAGCCAAGGACGGCCACGCAGATCGAGACCTGCCACAGCTCGCCCACGACGCCCCAGAACCCGACCCGCTGAATCGTGTCTGGCTCCACTCCCTGCCGTGCGTCGAACTTGGTGCCGTCCGGGTAGTCGTGCCCGGTGTCTTTGAGGTGCACGTAGACGGCGTCGCCAGCAGTGCCGCCGTCCGGCGTGAAGTGCCCGTAGCAGTCGTAGTTGGAGTGCCTACGGCTGTTGCTGGTGTTGACGCAGTCGTCCACCTTGTACGTGCCTGGGGTGCCGTAGGCTCCTACGGACAGGGCGAGGTCGGCCGTCGCGTTGACGCACCAGAACGCGGTCACCAGGGCGAGGACGGCACCGCACACCCAGCCGAAGACGCGCATCATCCGTGAACCAAGATCCTCGGCTCCTTCTCCAACAGCCTGGAGATACCGGCCTGTTCGGCAAGAGCCCTGCGCTGCGGGTCGGCTTGGGCGCGCTCCTGCTCGTACTTCTCCCAGTCCGCGGGCTGCACGAAGAGCATGTCGTTGCTCCCCGGCACGATCATGACGCCGCCAAAGGCCAGGTCACCGGCGAACCAGGCACCGCCCTCCTCGGCCTCTTTCGGCCAGCGGCGCACCGTTGAGGCGTTGATCGCACGAAGAGAAGGAGCGCCGTGCTGCCCGCGCACCGACAGCCGGACCGTGTGCACATCTCCGAGGTACTTCCACTCCGTGTTCTTCTTGGACACCCGGGTTCGGTACTCGAGGGGGTAGGTGTGCAGCACCTTCTCACACACTTTGATTCGCGCCCCGTGGCCCAGTCGGAGAGCGAGGAAGATCAGCACCAACACGCCAGCAGGGACACCGAACACAGGCAAAGCAGCGTCCCAGCCGACCAGATGAGCTACCAACGGGACGGCAAACAGGACCAGGGCAAGCGCTAGGCGCGTCGCGATGTGCCGATACAGGAGCGTGCGGTTGTGTTTGAGGACCTGCGCAATATCGGGCACCTTGGGCGGATTGTCCATGAACGGGCTCCGTCCTTATCCGAAGTCGTTACGCATGGCCGCCTCGGCTGAGCCCGCTCGCGGCTCGTCGGGGTCGGACGCTGATTTTGTCGGGTCAGTGAACGTCAACGTACGGGCAACCCCAAGAAGGATGTCCCGGTACACGTCCGCAAGATGGAGAGCGGGTGTCACCAGCTGAACCAAGATGATGTCGGGCGTGCCCGAGCCGGCGACAGCGACCGTTCCCTGCCACACGTCGCCACGCAAGGGACCCTCAGGGCTGTCGGGGTCTCTGCCAGGCGCGACGGTGCGCTTCTTCTCCTCTGCGAGATAGCCAAGACCGCATGGCAGTTCAAGGGGGCGCATCCCGGAGCCCGGGTCGTCAGCGGCTGTCCCAGCAAGACCGGCGATCACCAGCTTTGCGCTGTGACCCGACGTCGAGACAGTGGAGATTGTGAGAGTGGACGTCACGATGGTGCCGTCGTCATCTGGGTGATAACCGACCGCGCACATATGCACGTTCTGCGCATTGAGCGCGGTGACCATCCCCGCATAAAACTGAAGGGCTTGCGAGGCTTGCGCCCGCTGTTCTGGGGGCAGCTTGTTCAGTTCCCGGACTAGTTCCTCGATACGCTCACGCGGCGGTTCGAGTTCCAGTTTCGCGTAGCCGTGCGGAATTCCGTACCAGAAAACAGGTTCTGCAGCACCGCTCACGGCCGAGCGCGATAGGGCGGCGGTCGTAGTCATCCTTCGTTCACCTCTCGGTTCAGCTACCTTGCCGCCAGGAGGGATCGCACGATGTCCTGCCCGGCCCAGACTCCGCCTCCGACGTTGATGCCAGTGGCTACATTGCCCGCCGTGCCCTCGTCAGGCATGAAGTTCGCAGCGACGCTGAGGCCATTAACGCTGAGGTCGGTCATGAGTTTTGCCGAGCCTGCGGCACTCTCGCCAGCTGCCTGCCACGCATCTGCCGCGGCGGTTGTCGGAGCCGTGCGCAGCACGTGGCCCACTTCCCGCACGAACTCGGTGCCGACCTCGCGGCTCGTGACGCTGACGCCCATCTCTGCTGCGTCAGCGAGCCCACCGCGGATACCTCGGGCCGCACCGCTCAGCGCCCTACCGCCCGGCACAAGACCAATGGCATCCCCACCGAAGGAGGCCCAGGCGGAGAGAGTGTCCTTGTTCCAGCCGAACTTGTCGCCCCAAGGGAGAAAAGCGTCTCGGAAGTCCCGATCAGAGAAGTTTTTGGCCATGTCCGCCGCGCTGGCGGCAAGCGCAATGCCAGCGAACAGCGGGGCAAGCGGAGTCGGAAAGAGAGCGAGCAGCCCGGCAATGGCCCCAATCGTGCCGGCATTCTCCAGCAAGAAGTCGCCGACCGACTGGAGGATGTCGCCGACCTTGTCCCAGAAGCCCGGCTCGTCCGGAGCCTTCTTCGCCGAGCCCTCCAAAGCCTTGGCGATGGTTTCAGCATCGCTGGCGTGCTCAGTCTCCAGCTCAGTGACCTTGCGGTTGAGCGACTCGTACTCATTGTTGGCCTTGGTGAGGGCCGTGCTCGCCGCGTTCAACTCCCGCTCCGCGGAGCGGAGCCGAGCGGTCGCGGCGTCGGCCTCCTCCTGCGAGGGGAAGGTCTGGCCCGCGAGCTTCAGGTCCGGGTGCTGGGCCGCCTGGTCGTACGCGCTCTTGGCCTTGTCGGCCGCGGCCTTCTTCTCGGCCGCCGCTTCGTCGTACTTCTTCGCCAACTCTCGGTTGGAGGTGAGGTGGCCTTCCCATTTGTGCAGTTGGGTTGCGGCACTGCGCAGGGAGGAGGCAGCATCCTTGATGTACTTCGGCAGGTCGCCATCGAGGGACTCGCGGAACTTCTCCGCCGCGTCGCCTTCCCAGTAGCTACTCTCGCCGGTGAGCTTCGTCAGCTGCCGATGCGTGTTCTCCAGCGCCGTCGCGGCTGCAGCCACCTTCTGCTGCAACTTCGTGACCTCTTCGGGGACGCCCGGCACGGGGTTCCATCCGATGTTGGGGTACGGGTTTGTTGCCATTACTTACCGCCCCCTGTGGTGCTCTCGCTCGCGATCTGCTTCAGGACCTTCTCCAAGGCCTCCTCGACCTCTTCGTAACCCTTCTTGTTGGACTTCACGCCCTCTTTAATCGCGTCGATCATTTTCTTAGTCTTGTCAGCCCCGTACTTCCACTCATCCTGGAACTTGTCACAGGCCTCGTCGAGCCGGGCAGTGCCGATCTGGTCGGCACGCACGTGGTCCAGGGCAGACCGGGCCTCGTTCAACTCGTTGACGCATCTCTCCAGATCCATCAGGAACTGTTCGAGTTGCCCGATGTCTGTCTTAAAGTGGTCCCCCATAGGCCGCTTTCTCCCCGCTCGGCTCTGGACGCATTGTGCCCAGAGAACTCAACTAATCACCCAGGCCTTCCTAGCACCTTACATGCACTGCCAAAGCGTGCCGTACCGGGTTCCGGTGGCACCTCAGCGCTTCAAAAATTCGCCACATGAGCGCCACGAGACCGTCGCCCGCGTATGACATGGGCCTACACCTGGAAGCCGTCGCCGAGACGCAGCTGTACCAACCCGGTTTGCAGTGCCCCAGGGGCATGTGTCACGTCACAACGAAGCGGTTCCAGGTGTTAATCGTCGTGATCGCAACGATGAGACGGGCCAGTTCTCGCTCGATGAAGTGCGCAGCCGCTCATTCGCGCACCTCGTCAGGACGAAGGCATCAATCGATATCACGCCCACATGCGAACCTGACTCTTCTACTGACCCTGGTGCGGTGGCTGTTGGGCATAGAGGTTGGGGTGCTGCTGCGAATGTCCCGGAGGAGCGGGGTACCCGTACCTCTGGTTGGGTGTCGCAGTGGGGTAGGGCTGTTGAACGGTTGGGTACATCCCTTGCTGAGACGAATAGCCCATGTTCTGTGGGTAAGTTCCGCTCATGGGCCCCGCGTTACCTGATTTGCGGCGGCTACGGGAAATCGCGAAGACGGTGACGGCGGCAATCACGGCTCCGATACCGATAACGCCGATGAGAAGGACGATGGCGCCCATTGAAGAGGTTCCATTCCAATCTTTTCTCGGGCTGACTCCCTGCGCCGCCGTTGTGATTGCCGCGGAGGACTGTGATACCAATCATCCCCGCCACCACTGGACGGTGAGTTGACTCCTACTGCCCCTGGTGCGGGGGCTGTTGAGCGTAGGGGTTTGGGTGCTGCGGGGCCTGGCCCGGAGGGGTGGGATAGCCCTGGTTGGGAGGGGTGTTGGGGTACGGCTGCTGGTAGCCCGTCGGAGGCTGGGGCGGGTAGCCCGTGCCCTGCGGGGGCATTCCGCCACCGTTGCCGCCGCCGCCGCTGCCGCGGTTTCGGCGGCTGCGGATTACTGCGAAGACGATTGCGATGACGACCACTGCGCCTGCGATGCTGGCAATGAGGAGGATGCTGCCGGACGAGGAGTCCTTCTTGTCCTTGGCCTGGCTCGTGCTGCCGGAGTCCTTGGAGGCACCACCGGACTCCGTGGAAGTTGACGGTGATGCCTGGGCGAGCGGACCTTGCTTGGGGCCCTTGGGAATATTCCTTGTCAGAGCCGCGTACGGTCGGATGATGCCGTAGCCATATTCCTCGTCGGGTACCTTCTTGACGTCATGATTGAGGAATGTGGCTGACTTAATCAGGCGGTTGATGACCTGGCCAGCGGTGAGGTCGGGATACTTGGCGCGGATAAGGGCTGCGGTTGCGGACACATAGGCAGTTGCGTCAGATGTGCCAGTCCCCGAGGAATAGTCATTCGTCTCGCTGGGATCCGCCGCCACAATACTCACGCCCGGAGCCGCGAGTGTCACACCTTCACCGAAATTAGAATTGGACCAGATCTTAAGTGACTCGTCGACGGCACCCACAGCCACCACACCAGGAAGCTTCGCTGGATAGTCGATACCAGCGTTCCCGTCATTTCCTGTGCCGGCCACGACTACAACATCGCGCTGCTGGGCATACTTGATAGCCTTCGCAGCCTCCGAACCGGGACCCGCAGAGGAATCAACAAGTGACAGATTAATTACCGATGCCCCGTGATCGACTGCATAGCGTACACCAGATGGCCACTGCTCCCCCGCATTGCCATTTCCAGCTTTAATCGGCAAAATCCTGGCCTTCGGCGCCAACCCGATCACGCCTGCAGAATTGTTCGCTCCGTGTCCATGGCCAGCGATGAGACTCGCCATGCCGGTACCATGACCGTCATTATCGTCTTGGGCGTTTCCACCTCCCGTGAAATCCTTGCCCTTCAACACCTGCCCTGTCAGGTCGGGGTGACTACCGTCCACACCGCTATCTACGACTGCGACAGTGACACCTTGCCCCTGCGACTCTGACCAGACTTTCTTGAAGTCGATGACGTCAATTGCCCATTGCTTGTCTCGAATGTAATCCGCTGACGCAATGGGAGCCGAGGTGAGGAGCAAGGCTCCTGTCAATGCCACAACACCTGTCGTGGACCAGACTCGCTTGAAACCCAATTCCTTGCTCCTCACTCAGCTGAGGCTGGGGGCGCCAGCCTCTATATATGGGCAGACGAAGAATTTTCGTCCCGCCCGCTCACATGCTTACTCGATCGTCCGCGGTACGTTCCGGTTGCGGTCATCTTCCGAGATCCAGGTCTCTTCGTCCTCGACCAAGTAGTCGGGGCGGTCGCCCTGGCTGTTCTCCTTCTTGCGGCGGTCCTTGCCACCTGCCCCAGCTGCGCCGGCCTGCGTTCCACCCCGGCTGCCGTGCAAGCCTGCACCGCCACCATCGCCCTTGCCGACTCCCTTGGCTGAACCGACCACACCACCACGGGTCCTCGCAAGGGCCCCACGGCCGCCGGCGCTGGCACCACCTCGGCCAGCTGCACCGAGGCCTCCGCCGCCCATCCCGCCCATGCCGGCCCGACCTCCGGCACCACGGCCTGCTGCTGCGCCAGCCAAACCGCCGCGACCAGCTAGGGCGCCGAGGCCGCCAGCAGAACCCTCCGCAAGGCCAGCAGCTCCGCCCGGCACCCCGAGACCTGCGCTCCGCGCTCCACCGATACCGAGGCCACCGCCACCACCGACGCCAGCTTCGCCAACACCTGTGCCGGAACCAGTCCCAGAGAGGCCAGGAGAGATGCTGTCCACATTCGTCCTGGCCGCCGGAAGCTCCGACGTGGCCGTGGGAAGCTGCGAACCGCCCGTGATACCCGGGTCACGGGGCGCTGCGGGGGCTGGCTTGATGCTCGAGGTGGAACCTGCGCTCCACGGCTTGTTGGCCACTCGACCAGCGCTCGGGCTCCCAGCCGCAGCACTCGGCGCTGGGATTGGAGGAGGCATTGACACGTTATTATCCGGCGGACTGATATGCTCTCTTTCGTTAATCCACTTGTTTTTATCGAGGTTCTGCGTATAAACCTTGTAGTTGGTCGCCAGGGTCTCCATCACGCCTATGGCCTGAAGCTTTCGCTCCATCCCCAGAGACAGATTATCCTTGTTCGCCTCGGCAACAGTTTTGGCACTGACACCCGCAGCCAGGTCCTTCTTCGCCTGGGTATCATCGTAATCGCCGCCATCAGTCATTTTGCTCCAGCCGCTCTCGAGCGAGGACGGCTCGTGGATACCCCTCATCTCGGTCTTGGCCTGCTCGAGGTCCGCACTGACCGCAAAAAGTTGCTCCGCCGTGAAGTTGGCGTACGCAGCCCCATTCCGAAGCTGGACGCCGATATCGCTAGCCCTGCGCTTAAAGGCTTCGGCCGCCTGGCCGTCCCAATGTTGCAGGACGTCATCGACGGCTTTTTCAAGGTCCCCGGCGATACTGCCAGGGACGGATTGTGTGTCCACAGCACCGGTCTTTCCGTCGCCGTCGCCGCCGGAAAGGATTTGATGGACGCTCTTCCAGTGATCTCCAACCGTCGAGATAGTCCCAGGATCGGAGTCCAGGATCATCTTGCGCAGGCCGTTGACCGAGTACTCCATGAACTGCGTCTTGAAGGCCTTGCGATCGATGGCCTTGCCATGGCGTTTGACCGTATCGGACTCAACGAGACGGTCATGCTCGTTCCGCTGTTCTACCTTCTTTGCCTCGTCCTGGCTTTTCCTCAACTGCCGGCTGTCATCTACACCGCCCATGACCTACTCCCCTCGTCAGTGCTGTTCCGGAACTCGACTAGCTAGAAGCCAACTGGCCCTTGGCAGAGCCACCCGAGCCGCCCCCCATGCTGTGTTTGATCTCGTGCTCCTCGTCGTTGTACTTGTCCCGGACCTTCGAGGTCTTCGTGCTGAAGTCGTCGATCAACCCGTGGAGCTTCTCGATGATCCCCTCGATCTTGGTCTTCATGTCCCTATGAGCCCCGTGTAGCTCGGCGGCTTCATGGAACTTGCAAGAGTCCTCCGAAACCTGACCGAAGGCGTTTACCGGGATTTCCGTGGCGTACTTCGACGTCGTGCTGGCCTTCTCCATGTCGTCCAGCAACCTCCAGAGCCTGCGGATGACTTCATCCAGCGCGCTCAGATCAACCCGCATCCCGTCACTCATACCCCGTTGTCCTCTCCCCTGTACTTCAAGTTGTCAGCACCTTTCGGTGCCCAAGTCATCGCCCACATCGGCCGATTCGGCCGGTGAGCCGCCTACCCGACCCGCCCAGCTCTTCCTACCCGCCTGCTACGCCAGTCCCGCACAGCCACCCCACTCCCCGCAACCACCAGCACCGCCGCGAGTCCCGCCCCCACCACATAGATGGCCGTCCGGCGTTCCCGTTCCGCCTCGCTCTCGCCCATGGTGACCGCCATGGGGACGACCCCGCCGGAGCCGGCCTTCACCGCCGGGTCAGGTGTTGGCGTCGAGGCCGGTTTTGAGGTGTCCGTCAGGGCCGCTACCGGGTCGATCACGCCCCAGCCGATGTAGCGGTTGGGGCCGCGGCCCGGGCGTTGGGCCGTTTCCTCGATTCGGGTGGCGATCTGGTCCGCCGTCCAGCCCGGGTGCTTCTGCTTCAGCAGAGCCGCGACGCCCGCGACGTACGGCGCCGCGAAGCTTGTGCCGTCGGCCGTGCACTGGCCCTTCTTGGGGACCGTCGAGACCATGTCGACGCCCGGTGCCGCGACGTCAACGAAGTCGCCTGCCTGTGAGAAGTAGGCGCGTTCGTCGTTGCGGTCGGAGGCTGCGACAGCCAGGACTCCCGGGTACGCGGCCGGGTACGTGTTCGCGGACTTGCCGTCGGCTCCGTCGTTCCCGGCGGCCGCCACGACCAGGGCCCCCGAGTTCACGGCCGCCGCCACGGCGCTCTCGAGTGTCGGGTCGGTTTTTTTGTTCGCCGTGTCGGAGGAGATGTTGATGATCTCCGCGCGCGCGGCAACCGCAGCCCGGATCGCGTCGGACATGGTTCCCGCGTTGCCCTGCTTGTTCTCTCCGCCCGCGTAGCGGAAGGAGAGGATCTTGGCGGCTGGGGCGATGCCCTCGAAGCCGGTGCCCTTGAGCGGACGGGCCGCGATGATGCCCGCGACCCGAGTGCCGTGGCCTTCGAGGTCCTGGGTGCCTGAGCCGCCGACGTAGGACTTACTGCCGGGGGCCATCGCATCGCGCAGCTGCGGATTGGAGCTGTCCACGCCCGTGTCGATCACCGCGACCGTCACGCCCTTGCCCGTCGCCTGCCCCCACATCTGGTCCAGCAGGATCCGCTGGAGGGACCAGGGCGTGGACTTGATGACGTCGCCGCCGAAGACGCATTCCGTGCTCGCCGCCAGGCCGAACTTCGCGCCGCCGGAGGCAGGGCCGTCGGAAGCGAGGGCCGGCGGTGCCGACACCACGCACAACCCGGTCACCGCAAGCACGCCGAAAACCCGCTGCAGTGCGCGGGTTCCACCGTTGCGGTCGTGGCGGTCGTTGCGGCTACGCGAACGGGCTCTGCGGCCCTCCACGTTCAGGCCCCTCATGTTCAGGCCCCCAGGGCTTCCTGACGTACCGATGCCGGACGTCCCGATGACGAGTGTGGAGTTGATGACGAGTGTGGAGACAGCGGACGAGTGCGGAGATTGACGCGTGTGAAGATTTGCTGAATTTGCTGTGTACGGGCCCGAAGCAGAGGACGGCCCAGCCGACACCGTGGCGTCGGCTGGGCCGATTCTCTTCATCTCAGGTCCCTCAGGTCCCTCAGGTGCCTCGGGTCGCCGACGGCTCAGCCCCAGGTGGAGGCGTTGCTCTTCTCCGTGGCCTGGTAGTTCTCGGCGGCGCTCTGCAGCGCCGTGGAGATCTTCAGGAGGGTGTTGTGCAGGTCCTGGGCCGTCTTGTCCCACTCGGTCTGCTTGCGCTGGTAGCCCTCCTGCGCCTCGCCTTCCCAGGTGGCGGCGACGCGCTTGACCGCGGCCTCCAGGTCGTCGAGCTGCTGCTTGATGCGGCCGGCGGTGGTACGCACGTCCGTGGAGGCGTTGGTGATGGTTGCGTAATTGACGAGGATCGACATCGTCATTCCCTTTCAGGAAGAGTCGTTAGGAAGTCGTTCGGGATCGATCAGGATCAGGGGGCCCCACGGGCCCGGTGGATCGGTCGGAGCCGGGTACGGCTCAGCCGAAGTCCGACATGATCTTGCTGATCTCGGAGTTCTGCTGCTCTTCCGACGCGGAGTAGTTGCTCCGCGTGGAGTCCACGGCTTCCTTGATGTCGTTGAGGATGTCGCTCATCTTCTTCGCGTCCTGGTTCCAGCGCTCCTGCAGCTGGTGGTAGGACGTGGCCGCCTGGCCCTTCCAGCCGCCGGCGATCTGCTCGATGACACCGTTCAGACGGCGGATCTCGCCCTGGAGCTGGCCGTTGACAGTGCTGATGTCACCGGAGAGCTTGGTGAGTTCGTCCTCTGTTACCCGGAACTGGCCGGCCATGATGACCTTCCCCCATGTCGTCGTTCATGTTGACTGATCCGGGAAACCTACGTGGTGCCCGGAGAAGCTTCGCACCGTTGAGCGCTGCAAACACTCTATCGTCAGCCTGTCTCACATCCACAGGCAAGACCAATCAGTTACACGGCTCACACACTTGAGCGATCATCTTGTGATCAACAACCTCGGTGTGCTCAAGTGCCCGCGCCCGCACGCCTGTTGACAGATGACGACTGCAATCCGACTGCAGTCGGACCGCAATCGCCTCCCTGCCTGCGGCAGTTACGCCATCACTGGCTCTGTTCCTGCGAAGCGCTGCCCGTGTCCAGCGTCGGGCCCTTGGGGATGAACTCCGCCCAAGTCTGCGGCACCAGCGCGGGGTTGGTGATGTCCTCGTAGCCGAGTCGTGTGCGGGCCTTGTCCGTCTCGCTCGCGTTCTGCGAGGACCCGTCGGAGCCGGAGGAGGACGAACCGGCGACCTTGCCCTTCGCGGAGCTGTCGTTGTTCGACGGCAGCGAATAGCGCAGGCCCGTGTCCGTCAGCAGGTACTGCGCGCCACCGCCGCCCGCGACGCCCGTGAGCTCCTTGAAGAGCAGGCCCGAGCCGGAGGAGACGTAGGCGCTCACGGAACCGGAGACGACCTTCTTGGGGTACGCCGTTCCGGCCCAGGCGGCCAGCTTCGGCTTCTTGTCGGCGCCGAAGGTGCCGTCGTAGACGCTGCACGAGGTGGTGCGGGCCTGGCCGTTCGCCGTGGACGCGGGGTTGGCCTGGTGCGGGACGTCGTCCGGCCAGCCCTTGTCCCCGTAGAACTTGTCCGGCGCGCCGCCGTTGGCCGCGATGATGACGTTCTGCGGGACCTTGGTGGTCCCGGTCGCCCGGGCCTGCGGTGACTGCTTGAGCAGCTCCGCCACGAACGGGGTGACGGAGGCGACCTTGTCCTGGAGGACCACGTAGTACTGCTTGCCCTGCGCGTCCTCCGACTCCAGTACCTGGCCCACCGTGGTCGCCCCGGTGGGCAGGCCCTTGGCCGTCGTCGTGCTGCCCGCACCCGGGACGGTCGGGAAGGTGATGGCCCCGCCGTTGTTGAAGGTGGCCAGCCACTCCTGGCTCACCGGCTGCGGCTCGGCGGACGTGCCGATGACGGCCGAGAGCAGCTGCGCCATGGTCGTCTTGTCGAAAGCCGGTCCACCCAGCAGGAAGCGGTTCCCGTCGCGGTCGATCAGGTAGAGCGCGCCGGTCTTGCTGTCCTTGACGTACAGCGCCTCACCGGAGTCGACCTTGCCGGAATTGTCCAGCGTCTTGGCGTCGTCGGCATCGAGGACGAAGACGGCGCGGTCGATGGAGTCGGCCGAGCCTCCCGGCGCCGGACGCTCGCACACGGCCCACGTCTTCGCCTTCTCCGCGTCGTCCTTGGAGGGCAGGCGGTCCGGGGCGTACGGGATGCCGATGGTCGCGCCGTGCGGGATGTTGCTCTTGTCGATCTCGCTGCCGGGGACCTCGAGGACGCTGCCCTTGCCCTTGTCGAGCAGGAGCTTGGCGGAGGCGTAGTTGAGGACCGGGTGCAGCGTCGCGACCTTCTTGCCGTTCGACGTCTTGTCGTTGATGACGACGTAACGCGTCGTGGAGTCGCTGTCGACGATGATGTACTCGCCGGGCTTGTCCCAGCCCGCCGGTGCGGCCGGCTTGATCACGCCGTAGGCAATGAAGCCGATCACCAGGACGACGCCGAGCGCCAGGCTGGGCGTCACCGTGCGCATGGGACGCGGTGCGCCTTCCTCCGAGCCACCCGGCGACGGTGCCAGGAACGCCGCGACGGTGCGCTTGCGAGCGAAGTTGTAGGCGGCGAGCTCGTCCTGACGCTTTGCCATGGTCCCCGTTTCTCCCGTTTTTTACTGCTCGATCGTGTCTGTGGCTGCGCGATAATGCTCGATCGCGCCGGTGACGCCGGATCGCGTTCGTACGGCAGCCTCGGCCGCCCGCAGGCACCTGCTCCGCCGCGCAGGCACCTACTATGCCCTGCGCCACCGGACGCCGGTTCACCAGGTGTTGGGCCGACCCCGCATCTTCACAGAGCTTCACCACAGCGCTTCACCATGCGGGCCCGGTCCGTGAAAGGCTGGCCACCTGGGGTTTCGGTGTCCCGTGTGTCGCCTGGTGTTTCGCAGCGGGTACCGTGAGCCGCCCACACGGATGTTGTGGGCCCAGTCATGGCCCAGTTCATGGACCAGTGATGGCCCGCTGAGCGGCCACATAGTTCTCGAAAGGGATGTCCCGGGGGATGAGCAGCGCTACGAGCACTCGGCGCGGTCGCCGCGCACAGCAGCAACAGGGAGGGCCCGGCGACAGACGTCGTACACCCGCCGCTCCTGCCGCCCCCGCCGCCGCGTCGCCGCGCACGCTGCCCCGCCCCGGCGGTCTGGGTCCGGTGCGGTTGCAGCAGCTCATCCTCGTGGAACTCGCGGCCGCGGTCATGCTGGCCGCCTGGGCCGCCGACACCTCCTGGCTGCTGGCCCCGGCCGGTGCCGTGGCGGTGCTGCTGCTCCTGCTGGCGGTGCTGCGCCGGGGACGCCGGCCGCTGCCCGAGTGGTACGAGACGACGCGCGCGATGCGGCAGCGCCGGCGCGACGCCAAGCTGCCCGTCCCGCCCGGGACCGACGCGATGCTGGCACCGGTCGTGGAGTGCGACCCGGCCCTGCGGACGTACAACTTCGTGTCGCGTGACAACCGGGCGATCGGCATGATCGGCGACGGGACCTTTCTGACCGCCGTCCTCTTCGTGCAGCCGGCCGACGAGCCGCTGCGGCCCGCAGCCGCCCACCGTCAGCTGCCGCTGCGGCTGATCCAGGACGCCCTGGAGGTCGACGGGATCCGCCTCGCCTCCGCGCAGGTCGTGCAGCACACCCAGCCGGCGCCCGCGCCGCATCTGCCCGCGCAGTCGCTCGCCGCGCGCTCGTACGGCCCCCTGCAGGCGCAGGTCGGTTCGCCCGCGCTGCGGCTGACCTGGGTCGCCCTGAAGCTCGACCCGGAGCTGTGCCCGGAGGCGGTGCAGGCGCGCGGCGACGGTGTTCCCGGGGCGCAGAAGGCGCTGCTGCGGGTGGCGGACCAGCTGTCCAGCCGACTGGCCGGCGCCGGTTTCAAGGCGACCATCCTCGACGAGAACGAGCTGGTGCAGGCGCTGGCGACGTCCAGCTGCCTCAACCCGCGCGCCAACGCGCAGCACGGCCAGGAGGGACGGGCGCCCCAGCGCCGTACCGTCGAAGCGGTGAAGTCCTGGCGGGTCGACGACCGGTACCACGCGACCTACTGGGTCTCCCGCTGGCCGCAGTTGGGCAACGGCGGTGTGGCGCTGCCCGAGCTGGTCACGCGGCTGACCTCGCTGCCGGTGCTCGCCACGACGTTCAGCATGACCCTGAGCAAGGCCGGCAACCGCGGTGTCTCGCTCACCGGGCACATCCGGGTCACGGCCCGCGGTGACAGCGAACTCGGCCAGGTGGGACGGGAGTTGGAACGGGCCGCCAGTGCCGCGAAGGCCGGTCTGGTCCGTCTCGACCGGGAGCAGGTCCCCGGAGCTCTCGCCACCCTGCCGCTCGGAGGTACCTACTGATGTCCTACCCCCCGCAGACCATGCCACCGGGACAGCAGGGCCGCACCCCCGGCCGTACGACGCCGGCCCACGTGGCCTCGCCCACCGACACCGGCATGATCCCGATCATCCGGCAGCCGGAGACCCCGCAGCAGCAACGGCGCATCGTCAGCCCGGGGTTCGGGCTGCGCGGCCCGCGCCGCAACCGCCATGTCGTCACCGCCGACGAACTCGCGGCGATCAGCATGCCCATCGGTGACGACGGGGTGCTCATCGGCACCGACCCGGATGCGCAGCCGGCGGTGCTGGGGCTGTCCCGGCCGACCGCCTTCGACGTCGTCCTCGTGGGTGGTCTGTGGCTCGCCCAGGTGCTGGCGCTGCGTGCCGCCGCGACGGGCGCGCGCGTGGGCGTCGAGACCGGACGTCCGCAGGTCTGGCAGCAGTTGGCGCAGGCGGCGGGCGGCGGCCAGCAGTGCGTGACGGTCTATCCGGTCGGCCGGGTGCCCGCGCAGGGGCCGTCGGTGTCGAGTCCGGTGGTGCTGATCCGGGACTGCGGTGTGCGCCCGCCGCGCGGGCGGGTGACCTCGGTGCCGTGGCAGGCCGTGGTGACGGTCCTGCCGTACGTCAGTGAGCACGCGCCGCGTTGGCTGGCTCAGGCGCAGCTGGTCGGCATCCAGCGGATCTCGCCGCAGGAGATCGAGGTCGTACGCGACACCCTGGGCGTCCCGAACGAGCATCTGCAGCACCTGCCGGCACTGCACGAGGGTGCCGCTCTGTGGTGCACCCGCAAGCACCACAAGTTCGTGATGACCGAACCCACCGATGCGGAGACGGGCCTGCTCGGCGTGGCCCGACGGATGGACTGACGCGCCCCCGTCACCGAGGTAAGGGTGCGAACGGTGCGAACCGGCCGCACCCGTGAGGCTGTTGAGTTCGCACCCATGGGGGCTTTTCCGTCCCGCCATGTGAGTGATTAGGCTTCTGGTGGTGCGGTGACGATCGCAGTCGCGTGGGACTCGCCACTCGGTCCGCCCGGCCGCGACGACGACCAGCTCAGCAGCAGTGGCTGACCAGGAGGCAAGCAGTGAACAGGGATCGGTCCGAGTACAACGGCGGCAGCCCTTCCTCGGACGGGGACGATCACGAGGTGGACCTCACGGGCGAGTTCGAGATCGTCTACGAGCCGCCCGCCTGGTACGCCCAGAGCACGCAGGGTGGCTCCTCGTCCGGCGGCCAGCAGGACGGCGGGCGGCAATCGCCGCCGCCCCCGAGCGGGCCGCCCATCGGAGCACCCACGGGACCCCCGGGCGTCACACCGCAGCGTCCCGCGCCACCCGCCCCCGCACCGGCACAGCCGCCCGCCCAGACCGCACCGCAGCAGCCCGCACCGCCGTCGCAGCCCACGCAGCCCGCACCGGCCCAGGGCACGGGTGGCTACGGATTCCCGCCGCAGCAGTCCGCGCCGGCCACCGCCCCCGCGACGACGCCCGGCGGATACGGCTACCCCCAGCAGACGGGCGCGGTCGCCCCGCCCCAGCCCGGCCAGGACACGTCCGGCGGTTTCGCGGCACCGCAGCAGCAGCCGCCGGCCGCGCCCCAGCAGCCGACGCCCACGCCGCCGCCCGTCGCGCCCCAGCAGCCGACGCCCACCCCGCCGCCCGTCGCGCCCCAGCAGCAGGCGCCTGCCGCGCCGTCGGCCGCCGCGCCCGGCTTCCCGGCGCTGCAGCCGGTCGACGAGGACGCCCAGACCGCCACCCCGGCGGCCGGCGTACCGGCGGCCGCCCCCGAGCAGCCGGAGGCCGAGCTCAACCATGCGGCCGCCGATGCCGAGGCGGCGCGCCTGTTCGGCGGTGGCGACGACGAGGTCGAGTCGGAGGAGCAGCACGGCGACGAGCCGGAGCCGGCCGACCCCGCCGCGTCCGCGGCCGGTGCCGACGAGCCGGCGCCCGAGACGGACTCCCCCGCTTCGGCGACTGCGGAAGCAGAACCGGAGGCCGAGGCGGCGCCCGCCGCTCCCCCGCCCCCGCCCGTCGCCCAGCCGCAGCCGCAGCCCACCGCGCAGGCCCCGACCCCGCCCCGGGCCGCACCGGGACTTCCCCCGCTGCCGCAGGGCTTCGCACCCGCACACCCCGGCCAGGCGGTCCCGCAGCCGGACCCGCAGGCCGCGGCCGGTTACGGCTACCCGCAGCAGCCCGGCCAGCCCCCTGTCCAGCCGCAGCCGGGTCAGCCGGCCCACCAGACGCCGCCGCAGGGCGCGTTCGGCCCGGCCCAGCCGCAGCCCGGATACCCGGCGCAGGGCGGACAGCCCGCACCGGCCGACCCGCGCCAGGCCGCCCAGCCGGGACAGCCCCAGCCGCAGGCCGCCGGATACGGCTACCCGCAGCAGCAGCCGCCCCAGGCCGCCCAGCCGCAGCCCGCACCGCCGCAGGCCCCCGGTTACGGCTACCCGCCGCAGCCCGAGCAGGCCGGTTACGGCTACCCGCCCCAGCAGCCGGGCTACGGCTATCCGCAGCCCGCCCAGCAGCAGCCCGCACCGCAGCAGCAGCCTCCGGCGCAGCCCCAGCCCCCGCAGCAGGCGCCGCAGCCGCAGCCGCCCCTGCAGCAGCAACCCGGTGCGTACGGCAACCAGGGCTGGACCGCCCCGCCCGGCCCGCAGGCCGGACCCGGTGCGCCCCCGCAGCAGCAAGCCGCGCCGGGGACCCCGCTCGGCTACAACGCCGCCGTGGAGCTCTCCTCCGACCGGCTGCTGCGCAACCAGCCGAAGGCCCGCAAGAACAACCAGGCCCCCTCGCGCTTCAAGCTCGGCGCCAAGAAGGAGGCGGCGGAGCGGGAGCGGAAGCTGGGTCTGATCCGTACGCCGGTGATGTCCTGCTACCGGATCGCGGTGATCAGCCTCAAGGGCGGCGTCGGCAAGACCACGACGACCATGTCGCTCGGTGCCACCCTCGCCACCGAGCGCCAGGACAAGATCCTGGCGATCGACGCCAACCCGGACGCCGGCACGCTCGGCCGACGGGTCCGGCGCGAGACGGGCGCGACCATCCGCGACCTCGTCCAGGCGATCCCGCAGCTGCACAGCTACATGGACATCCGCCGCTTCACCTCGCAGGCGCCCTCGGGCCTCGAGATCATCGCCAACGACGTGGACCCGGCGGTCTCCACCACCTTCAACGACCAGGACTACCGCAGCGCGCTCGACGTGCTGGGCCGGCAGTACCCGATCATCCTCACCGACTCGGGCACCGGTCTGCTCTACAGCGCGATGCGCGGGGTCCTCGACCTCGCCGACCAGCTGATCATCATTTCCACCCCCTCGGTGGACGGTGCGAGCAGCGCCTCGACCACGCTCGACTGGCTGTCCGCGAACGGCTTCGCCGATCTCGTGCAGCGGTCGGTCACCGTGATCTCCGGTGTCCGCGAGACGGGCAAGATGATCAAGGTGGAGGACATCGTCGCGCACTTCGAGACCCGCTGCCGCGGTGTCGTCGTGATCCCCTTCGACGAGCACCTCGCGGCGGGCGCCGAGGTGGACCTCGAGATGATGCGTCCCAAGACCCGCGAGGCCTACTTCGATCTCGCGGCCCTCATCGCCGAGGACTTCGCCCGCACCCAGCAGGGCTTCGGCAACCCGCACATGCAGTACCCGCAGCAGCCCCAGCAGGGCTACGCACCCCCGCCGCAGGACCCCCAGCAGCAGCTCTACGGCCAGGGCGGCGCCCCGCAGCCGGGGCAGGGCTGGGGGCAGCCCCCGCAGCAGCCGGCTCCGGGCCAGGGCTGGCAGCAGCAGCCGCCCCAGGACCCGCAGCAGGGGCAGCAGCCGCAGCCGGGCGCGATGCCGCCCGGCTGGACCCAGCAGTAGTACGGCAACGACGAAGGGCGGCCGGTGCCCGAGAGCACCGGCCGCCCTTCGTCGTCGTAGAAACGCTTTCCGAAACGCTTTCCGGTACGGCTAGTCGGCGGCCGTCACCAGTTCGCGGCACCGCTTCACGTCCTCGGCCATCTGCTCCAGCAGGGCCTCCAGGGAGTCGAACCTCGCCTGGCCGCGGACGTAGGCCAGGAAGTCGACGGCCACGTGCAGGCCGTACAGATCGAGGCCCACGCGGTCGATGGCGTACGCCTCCACCATGCGCTCGGTGCCGTCGAACTGCGGGTTCGTGCCGACGGAGATCGCGGCCGGCATCGCCTCGCCCTGGACGTGCAGCCAGCCGGCGTAGACGCCGTCGGCCGGGATCGCGGTGTGCGGCAGAGTCTCGACATTGGCGGTCGGGAAGCCCAGCTCACGGCCCCGCTGCGCGCCCCGTACGACGACGCCCTCGACGCGGTGCGGGCGGCCGAGGATCTCGGCCGCGCCCTCGACGTCGCCCTCGGCGACCAGACGCCGGGTGAGGGTGGACGAGAACGGCTCGCCGCCGCCCGCCTCACCGCGCACGTACAGATCGACGACCTCGACCTCGAAGTCGTAGACCTTGCCCTGCTCGGCGAGGAACTCGACGTTCCCCGCGGCCTTGTGGCCGAAGCGGAAGTTCGGGCCCTCGACGACCGCCTTGGCGTGCAGCTTGTCGACCAGGACCTTGACGACGAAGTCGGCCGGCGACAGCTTCGAGAACTCGGTGGTGAAGGGGAGGATCAGGACCGCGTCCACGCCCAGGTCCGCCATGAGTTCGGCGCGGCGGTGGTGCGGGGCCAGCAGCGGCGGGTGGCTGCCGGGGCGGACGACCTCGCTGGGGTGCGGGTCGAAGGTGACGACGACGGACGGGATGCCCAGTTCGCGTGCGCGGTCCACAGCATGCCGGATGATCAGCTGGTGACCGCGGTGGACTCCGTCGTAGGAGCCGATGGTGACGACGCTGCGCCCCCAGTCCTCGGGGATGTCCTCCAAGCCACGCCAGCGCTGCACTGTGACCGCTCCTCGAACCCGTGTCCGTGTCTACCGACCTCTTACGCAGGTCTAAGGGTGCCATGCCCGGGCCTGGCGGCCCGCATCGGCCTAGCGCTCCGCGGGTAGTGCCGCGATGGGTCGTCTTGTGACTGCGGCGTCGTCGTGGCTGGTCGCGCCCCGCGGCGGAGCCGCATGTCGGTGCAGCCCCGCGCCCCTGAGAGGGGCGCTCACGCCCGCCAAGTTCTTGATCATCCGGCGGGTGCTCGGGCCCACCACCGCCGACCAGGTCTGCGGGGCCTCGGTGAGCCAGCCGGTCATGCGGGCGGCGAAGCCGGGGAGCTGCCGGGCGAGGTCGACCAGGCCGCGGTCGAAACGGGCCGCGCCGTCCGGGGTGCGGACGAGGAGCAGTCCGGTGCGGTGCACCAGCTCGCGCGCGTCGTCGCCGGCGTGCCGGGCCGCGGTGTGCAGCAGGGTGTCCAGGACCGCGGGGGCCTGTTCGTGGGTCAGGAGGAAGTCGAGGAGTTCGCGGCGCAGGACGCGGGAGGCGGGGGTGCCGGGAGCGGCGAGTACGGCGGCGAGCGCGGCCCGCACCTGCTCCGGGCCGCCGTCGAGCAGACCGGTGACCAGGGGGAAGAGCACGGCGCGGGCCTCCGGTCCCTGGTCGAGCCGCCGGTCGACGTACGCGGCCACGTCGGCGGCGGTCTCCGGGCGCCGCTCCACCGCCTCCCGCACCAGCGTGGCGACCCTGCGGGCCAGCGGGGGCGTGGTGACGTCGGCGAGCGTGCGCAGCGCCTGGCCGGCGTCCGGGCGGCGCAGACGCTCACGGAAGGCGTCGAGGACCGGTTCCGGATGTGTGGTCAGGGCGGCGACCAGTGCGCTCGCCGGGAAGTGCGGGTCTCCGTCGGCGAACTGCCGCAGCGCCTGCGGGAGATGGCGGGCACGCGTGCGTGGGTCGCGTACGAGAAGGGCGAGCGCACCGCCGTGCAGGGTGCAGTCGGCGGGTCGGGCGAGGAGGGCGAGGGCCGCGTAGCGCAGGAGTTCGCGGTCGGCGTCGGTACGGACGTGGGGTGCGGCGCGCAGGCCGTACGCCACGGCCGCGACCCGCCGCGCGGGCCGCTCGTCGTGCGCCCATCGGTCAACGGCCCGGCAGATGGTGGACGGCTCGTCCTCCGCGAGTACGGCGAGCAGTTCGTCCGCCCTCGGGTGCGCGCTCTCGACCAGCACCTCGGTCAGGTCGTCCAGAGCGAGGTGCCGGTGGGTGTGCAGCAGCGCCTGCGCCGCTTCGGCGACGGTCGCGTGCGGGGTCGCGGGGAGCGGGCGGTCGTCGTCGAACCAGCGGGTGAGGAGGGGTTGCAGGGCGGTGGGATCGTCGGCGAGGAGCTGGGAGACGGCGTCCAGGTAGCGGGGGCCGGTGTCCTGCGGGGGGCCGTCGGCGAGGAGCAGATGGCGCAGCAGGTCGAGGCGTTCGGTCTGCGGGAGCGGCAGGGCGGTCCAGAAGCCGGGGGCGAAGGGGTCCGTGGCGGCGAGTACCGGACGGGAATCGTCCCTGGCTTCCCGGGGGTTGAGACCCTCGTGACGGCGTGCCGCCACGAGACGGTCGGCGAGCCGTCGCAGGACCGCCAGGTACGGGGTGGCGTCCGGCACCCGCAGCAGGGTCTCGGTGAGGAGGCGGGCGGGCCACCAGGAGTGCGGGTCCGCATCCAGGACGTTGGCCAACTCCTCCATTCTTACGGCGAGTTGGGCGGGCCCCTCCTGACGGGCGAGGAGCAGCAGGGCCTCCACGACGGGGCCGATGCGGTGGTGCGGTACGGGGATGGCGTGGGTGCCGCCGTCAGGGGTGTGGCTGTGGTGGACCAGGGTGCGCAGGGCCTCGTCGAGGTCGAGGTGCATGCCCTGGAGCCAGTCGGCGAGTTCCTCGTGGGCGAAGCGGTAGCCGGTGCCGGCGGGGACGAGCAGGCCCTCGGTGAGGACCGCCGACGCCCAGCCGGTGCCGCCGCCCAGCCTCGCGGGGGCCGCTCCCCAGGGGAACACCGCCTCGAAGGTCTTCCGGTCCAGCTCGCCCTGTCCGGGGCCGAGGCTGCGGCGGGCTGCCTCGTGGACCTGACCGGAGACCTTTGCGGCGAGGCGGCGTACGGCGGTGCCGCGCAGGCCGTTCTCGGCGGCCAGTCTGACGGCGATGCGCAGGCACATCAGGTCGAGGTGGGCCGCGAGGACGTCGTTGCGGTCCACGCGGGCGGTGGGGGCGTCCTGGAGGGCCGCGTGGATCTCCGAGAGGAGGCGGAGGGTGAGGGGGTGGCGGGCGTCGGGGGCCTCGAGGGTGCCCTCGGGGATGCGGTAGCGCGCGCGGGCTCTGCGGGCCTCGTCCTCCGTGAGGTCGCCGAGGCGTACGCAGGGCATGTCGCCCCCGCCGCCCCTACCCGTCCCGTCCCTGGGGGCTGCCGCCCCCAGACCCCCGCTTTCGGCCTGAACGGCCTCGTCCTCGAACGCCGGACGGGCCGAGGTGTTCCGCCCGGCCGAGAAGACCTCCCAGTACTCCGCCCTGCACGCCACGATCAGCTGCGTTCCCGTCTCCCGCAGCCATTCCGCCGTTCCCTCGGTCCACTCCGGTAGCCGGTGGGTCAGGGCGGGCGGCATTTCCTCCGGGCCGTCCAGGAGGAGGAGCAGGGGGCGGTCTGCTGTGCGGGCGGTCTGGGCGAGGCGGTTCGGGCCGGTGTCGCCGAGGGCGGCGGCGCAGGTGGACTTCGCCGTCGCGACGATGCGGGCGGCGCGGGCCAGTGCGCGGGCGGCCGCGTCCGCGACCGAGGTGTCGTCCTCCTTCAGGTCGGCGCCGCGCAGCCACAGCGTGGGGGCCGGTTCGGGGCCGCGGTTGCGGCGGGCTGCGAGGGACGCGAGTTCCGTCGTACGACCGCTGCCCGGTGGCCCGACGAGGCCGAGGACGGCGTCCGGGCCCTGCACGAATGCGGCCAACTTCCTTGCCGTGTCCGTTCGTTCGACCGGCTCGACGCCCGTCCGGCCGACGCAGCCCTCCAGCGTCCCCCCAGGGCCGTCCTGGCCCACCGACGTGGCCGTCAGCTCCAGTACGCCGGCCAGGTTGAGGTCGGCTCCGTACGCGGGCACCGTCGCCGCGTTCAGGGCCAGCAGTTCGCCGAGCGGGCCGCTCGGTGCGGGACGGAGCGGGACCGCGAAGCCGACGTCGCGGTGGCCGGAGTGCAGTGCGGTGCCGAGGACGGCGACGACGGCGCCGGTCTCGGCGTCCAGGACCGGCCCGCCGGCCGCCCCGCCGCCCAGCCGCAGCGCGTCCCGGCCGGTTGTGCCGATGGCCAACTCCAGGGCCTCGTCGAGGAGATGGAAGCGGTCCGTCGCCGCATACGTCACGGAGGTCGCGCCGAGCACGCGTGCCTCGCGCCAGCAGCCGGCGGCGAGGCGGACGTATCGGCCGGTCTCGACCCGGTCCCGGACCGTGACCGGCAGCGGTTCGACACCGAGACCCTCGGTGCGTACGAGGGCCAGGTCCAGATCGGGCAGCGGGGTCACCGCGTCCGCGGTCACCAGGCAGGTGCGGTCGTCGGCCGTGTGCAGGACCAGCCTGGGCAGCCCGTCGACGGCCTCGTGGCTGGTGATGACGGTGCCGTGGTGGTCGGCGACGAAGCCGGTGCCGCGGGGGCGGCCGGCGAGGTCGTGGACGCGGACCAGGGCGGTGTCACCGGCGGTCGGTTCCCCGGCAGGGGTGTGCCCCGTTCGCGTATCCTCCGGCGGCCGGTGTCCGCCCCCGGTCCGCGGGCCCCGTACCGCCATGTTCGAGCCTCCCCGCCGTACATCTGTGCCCTCGGTTCGACGTTAGGGCCACGATGATCAGCGGGACAGATCCCTTGGCGAACGCGCCCCCTTCCGCTCCCTCGATTCACTCCGAGCGCCTGCCCGGACGGGTGAACAGGCGGGGGTCCGTGGATACACCCTAGGGGTGGGGGAACCGAGGGGGGACCGTGGAGCGGCGGCACAACCCCGTGACGCCGCTCCACGGGCAAAGCACCCAGCGGTTCGGGAGCGCCCCTTCAGGGGCGCGGGGAACTGCGCGACAAGCCACGACGGCGCAGCAGACGAAAGATGCCCCGGCGCGGCACAACCAGCGGAGCGCCTAGCCGAAGACGGCCAGGCTCTTCGCCTTGCCCTTCTGTTCCTCGACGAGCGCGAGGAAGCGCCCCTCGGGGTCGAAGACGGCCACCGGGCCGCCGCCCGCGTACACCTCGGGCATCTCCAGCCGTACGCCGTTGGTGAGCAGCCGGGCCCGCTTGGCGTCCACGTCCCAGCGCTGGAACGCGGCCGTGGCCGCCTCGGCGATCGGCATCACCGTCAGCTCCTGCTGGAGCTCGTCGAGCGTCTTCGCCGCGTCCAGCTTGTACGGGCCGACGCGGGTGCGGCGCAGCGCGGTGAGGTGGCCTCCGACGCCCAGACCGGCGCCCAGGTCGCGGGCCAGGGCCCGGATGTAGGTGCCGGACGAGCAGACGACGGAGACCACCAGGTCCAGCACCGGGGTGCCGTCCTCCGCGACGGCGTCCCGGAGGTCGTACACCGCGAAGGACGAGACGGTGACCGGGCGGGCCGGGATCTCGAACTCCTCGCCCTCACGCGCCCGCTTGTAGGAGCGCACACCGTCGATCTTGATGGCGCTGACCTTGGACGGGACCTGCATGATGTCGCCGGTGAGCTTGGCGATCCCGGCGTCGACGGCCTCGCGGGCGACCTTCGAGGCGTCTGTCGACCCCGTGATCTCGCCCTCTGCGTCGTCGGTCAGGGTCGTCTGCCCGAGGCGGATCGTGCCCAGGTACTCCTTCTCGGTCAGCGCGAGGTGACCGAGCAGCTTGGTGGCGCGCTCGACGCCGAGGACGAGCACGCCCGTCGCCATGGGGTCGAGGGTTCCTGCGTGCCCGACGCGGCGGGTGCGGGCGATGCCGCGCATCTTGGCGACCACGTCGTGCGAGGTGAAGCCCGACGGCTTGTCCACGATGACAAGCCCGTCGGGCGTCCGGTTCTTCTGGGTCATTCGGCGGTGTCGTCCGTCTCGTCCTCGTCACCCGGCTTCTTGTACGGGTCCGCCTCACCGGCGTAGGTGGCGCCGGCCGAGACCTCGCGCACCTTCTGGTCGGACTGGCGGGCCTTGTCGAGGAGGTCCTCGATGGTCCGGGCGGTGTCCGGCAGGGCGTCCGCGACGAAGGTCAGCGTCGGCGTGAACTTCACGCCCGCGGCCGCGCCGACCGCGGAGCGGAGCACGCCCTTGGCGCTCTCCAGACCGGCGGCCGCGGCCGCCCGCTCCTCGTCGTCCCCGTACACCGTGTAGAAGACGGTCGCCTCCCTCAGGTCCCCGGTGACCCGGGTGTCCGTGATGGTGACGTGCGAGCCGAGCCGCGGGTCCTTGATCCCACGCTGCAGCTTCTGGGCCACCACCTCTCGGATGAGGTCCGCCAGCCTCTTGGCACGCGCGTTGTCGGCCACTGGTCCGTCTCCTTAAGTGCTTACTTCTTGCTTCAGTCTTCGTCGCTGTGGAGCCTGCGTCGAACCGAGAGCAGTTCCACCTCGGGCCGCCCGGCGACCAGCCGCTCGCAGCGGTCCAGTACGTCGGAGAGGTGTCCCGTGTCCCCGGAAACCATCGCGAGGCCGATCTCGGCCCGGCGATGGAGGTTCTGACTGCCCGTCTCCGCCACGCTCACCGCGTACTTGCGCTGGAGCTCGGCCACTATCGGACGGACGAGAGAGCGTTTCTCCTTGAGCGAGTGGACGTCGCCGAGGAGCAGGTCGAAGGACAGAGTCCCCACATACATGTGTGTCCGGATGTCCCGCCGGTTCGGGGTACGGGCGCCACGCTTCGACGCCGATACGGGAACCGTACACGCAACGGCCGGGGCCGATCGACGGAAATTCCGTGGAGGAACTTCCCCGCCGATCGGCCCCGATCGCGTGCTGGATCAGACGCGCGGCTTCTCGCGCATCTCGTACGTCGCGATGACGTCGTCGACCTTGATGTCGTTGAAGTTGCCGAGGTTGATACCGCCCTCGAACCCTTCGCGGATCTCGGTGACGTCGTCCTTGAAGCGACGCAGACCCTCGATGTTGAGGTTCTCCGCGACCACCTTGCCGTCGCGGATGAGGCGCGCCTTGGTGTTGCGCTTGACCTCGCCGGAGCGGATGAGAACACCCGCGATGTTGCCCAGCTTGGACGACTTGAAGACCTCGCGGATCTCCGCCGTACCGAGCTCGACCTCCTCGAACTCCGGCTTGAGCATGCCCTTGAGGGCCGCCTCGATCTCCTCGATCGCCTGGTAGATGACCGAGTAGTAGCGGACGTCCACGCCCTCGCGCTCGGCCATCTGCGCCGCGCGGCCCGCCGCACGGACGTTGAAGCCGATCACGATGGCGTCCGAGCCCATCGCCAGGTCGATGTCCGACTCCGTGACCGCACCGACGCCGCGGTGCAGGACGCGGATGTCGACCTCTTCGCCGACGTCCAGCTGGAGCAGGGAGGACTCGAGAGCCTCGACGGAACCAGAAGCGTCACCCTTGATGATGAGGTTGAGCTGCTGGACCTCGCCGGCCTTGAGCACCTTGTCCAGGTCCTCGAGGGAGACACGGCGCGTGCGCTTGGCGAACGCGGCGTTGCGCTCACGGGCGGCGCGCTTCTCGGCGATCTGACGGGCCGTACGGTCCTCGTCGACCACCAGGAAGTTGTCGCCCGCACCCGGGACGTTGGTCAGGCCCAGGACCTGGACCGGCGTCGACGGGCCTGCCTCGGTGACGTTGTTGCCGTTGTCGTCGAGCATGGCGCGGACCCGGCCGTAGGCGTCGCCCACGACCATCGTGTCGCCGACCCGCAGGGTGCCTCGCTGGACGAGGACCGTCGACACGGCACCGCGGCCGCGGTCGAGACGGGACTCGATGGAGATGCCCTGCGCGTCCTGGTTCGGGTTGGCCCGCAGGTCGAGCGAGGCGTCCGCGGTGAGGACCACGGCCTCCAGCAGGGAGTCGATGTGCAGACCCTGCTTGGCGGAGATGTCGACGAACATCGTGTCGCCGCCGTACTCCTCGGCCACCAGCCCGTACTCGGTGAGCTGACCGCGCACCTTGGTCGGGTCGGCGCCCTCGACGTCGATCTTGTTGACCGCGACGACGATCGGGACGTCGGCCGCCTTGGCGTGGTTGAGCGCCTCGACCGTCTGCGGCATGACGCCGTCGTTGGCCGCGACGACCAGGATCGCGATGTCGGTCGACTTCGCACCACGGGCACGCATGGCGGTGAACGCCTCGTGACCCGGGGTGTCGATGAAGGTGATCTTGCGCTCTTCGTCGTTGACCTCGGTCGCGACCTGGTAGGCACCGATGTGCTGGGTGATGCCGCCGGCCTCGCCCGCGATGACGTTCGTCTTGCGGATGGCGTCGAGCAGTCGGGTCTTACCGTGGTCGACGTGACCCATGACGGTCACGACCGGCGGACGGACGACCAGGTCCTCCTCGCCGCCCTCGTCCTCGCCGAACTCGATGTCGAAGGACTCGAGCAGCTCGCGGTCCTCCTCCTCGGGGCTGACGATCTGAACCTCGTAGTTCATCTCGCCCGCGAGGAGCTGCAGCGTCTCGTCGGAGACGGACTGCGTGGCCGTGACCATCTCGCCCAGGTTCATCATGACCGCGACGAGCGACGCCGGGTTGGCGTTGATCTTCTCCGCGAAGTCGGTGAGGGAGGCACCGCGCGACAGGCGAATGGTCTCGCCGTTGCCGCGAGGCAGCATCACGCCGCCGACCGACGGGGCCTGCATGGCCTCGTACTCCTGGCGCCTCTGCCGCTTCGACTTGCGACCGCGACGCGCGGGACCGCCGGGACGACCGAAGGCGCCCTGCGTGCCACCACGACCGCCCGGACCGCCGGGACGACCGCCGAAGCCGGGACGGCCACCGCCGCCACCACCGGGGCCGCCGGGACGACCGGCGAAGCCGCCGCCACCGCCACCACCGGGACCGGCGGGACGACCGGCGAAGCCGCCGCCACCGCCACCGGGACGACCGGCGAAGCCGCCACCGCCGCCGGGACGACCGCCGCCGCCACCGGGACGACCGCCGCCGCCGGGACCGCGGCCGCCGGGGCCACCGCCGCCGGGACGCGGGCCGGCAGCCGGACGCTGCGGCATCATGCCGGGGTTGGGACGCGGGCCGCCGGGGCCGCCGCCGGGACGGGGGCCGCCGCCCTGCGGGCGGGGCATGCCGCCCGGGGTCGGACGCGGGCCGCCCGGAGCCTGCGGACGGGGACCGCCCGCCGCACCCTGGGGACGCGGACCACCCTGGCCGGCACCCTGCGGGCGCGGAGCGCCACCCGGGGCACCCGGGCCGCCGGGACGCGGAGCGCCACCCGGACGGGGCGCCTGGGGGCGCGCCATGCCGGTGGAGCCACCGGAGGTGAAGGGGTTGTTGCCCGGACGGGGACCGGCCGGACGGGCACCGGGACGCGGAGCGCCGCCACCCTGGCGCGGGGCGCCACCGGGACGGTCGCCGCGCTCACCACGGCCCTGGCCGCCCTGAGCGGGGCCGCCGGGACGGGCGCCCGGACGCGGGGCCTGGCCTGCCGGACGCGGGGCGCCCGGACGCGGGCCGGAGCCCTGGCCCTGGGAGGCAGCCGGGGCGGCGGGAGCCGCCGGAGGCGCCGTGAACTCGGGCGTGGTCGGAGCCGGGGACGCCGGAGCGGGCCGCGGCGCGGGCTTCGGGCCCGGGGTGGGACGGGGGCCGGGAGCGGCCGGCGCGGCGGGAGCCGCGGGCTTCTCGGCGGCGGCCGGCTTGGGGGCCGGCGGGCGCGGGGCGGCCGGACGGGCGGCCTGCGCGGGAGAGGGGGCTGCCGGACGAGCCGGGGCAGCCTTGCGTGCGGGGGCGGACTTGCCGCCTCCGTTGCCCTGCTGGAGGGCGTCCGTCAGCTTACGGACGACGGGCGCTTCGATGGTCGAAGACGCCGAACGGACGAATTCACCGAGTTCTTGGAGCTTGGCCATGACGACCTTGCTCTCAACCCCGAACTCCTTGGCGAGTTCGTATACCCGGACCTTAGCCACTTCGCTCCTTTTAGGTCCGGGTTGCGGCCGGACCGTCGCTACTTCATGGGCGTACTCATCGCGTGCTCATCGAGTGCTCATCGCAATCTCGACCTACTTCCAACTCGCGGGGTACCAGGGCCGCACGGGGGTTCCGCACGACCGCGTCTTACGGTGTTGCCTGCTCGACATAGAGGCGCAACGCCTTTGTGTCGAGCGCTCCCGGGGCGCGCAGCGCCCGCGTGAACGCCCGGCGGCGTACCGCCAGGTCGAGACAGACCAGGGCGGGGTGCACATAAGCACCCCGGCCGGGCAGCGTACCGCGATGATCGGGGACACATTCGCCCTCGACCGCCACGATGCGCAGCAGATCCTTCTTGGCCGCTCGCTGCCTGCACCCCACACAGGTGCGCTCAGGGCATGCGCGGGCGCGCGTCCGGCCAGACACTCTTAAGTCTACCTCCCCGTGGCGACCTCACCCCTTTGGGGCAAGAATCGAACAGTTCCGCGCATACAACTGTCGTGATCTGAGCCATCCGCGGCTTGGATCTATTCCCCGCGCTGCTCCGCACGCTGGTCCTCGGCCGGCTCGGTGTCCGGGCGGATGTCGATCCGCCAGCCGGTCAGCCGGGCCGCGAGGCGGGCGTTCTGCCCTTCCTTGCCGATCGCCAGGGACAGCTGGTAGTCCGGCACCGTCACGCGCGCGGAGCGGGCGGCGAGGTCCACGACCTCCACCTTGGAGACCCGGGCGGGCGACAGCGCGTTGGCGACCATCTCCGCCGGGTCGTCCGACCAGTCGACGATGTCGATCTTCTCGCCGTTCAGCTCGCCCATGACGTTGCGCACACGCCCGCCCATGGGGCCGATGCAGGCGCCCTTGGCGTTCAGGCCCGAACGGGTGGACCGTACGGCGATCTTGGTGCGGTGACCGGCCTCGCGGGCGATCGCGGCGATCTCCACGGAGCCGTCGGCGATCTCCGGCACCTCCAGGGCGAAGAGCTTCTTCACCAGGTTCGGGTGGGTGCGCGAGAGGGTCACGGACGGGCCGCGGACGCCCTTCGCCACCCGTACGACGTACGAGCGCAGTCGCATGCCGTGCGGATACGTCTCGCCCGGCACCTGCTCCTGCACCGGCAGGATGGCCTCCAGCTTGCCGATGTCCACGAGCACGTTCTTCGGGTCGCGGCCCTGCTGGACCACTCCGGTGACGATGTCGCCCTCACGGCCGGCGTACTCGCCGAGCGTCGCGTCGTCCTCGGCGTCGCGCAGCCGCTGCAGGATGACCTGCTTGGCGGTGGTGGCGGCGATACGGCCGAAGCCGGACGGGGTGTCGTCGAACTCGCGGGGCTCCTGCCCCTCCTCGAGGTCCTCGGGATCCTCCTTCGCCCACACCGTCACGTGGCCGGTCTCCCGGTTGAGCTCCACGCGCGCGTGGCGGCGGCTTCCCTCGGTTCGGTGGTAGGCGATGAGGAGGGCCGACTCGATCGCCTCGACCAGCAGGTCGAAGGAGATCTCCTTCTCCCGTACCAAGCCCCGCAGGGCACTCATGTCGATGTCCACGGCTACGCCTCCTCTTCCTTCTCGTTCTTGCGGTTGAACTCGACCTGCACGCGCGCCTTGTCGATGTCCGAGAAGGCGAGTCTGCGGCTGGTGGGCCTGCGGCCCTTCACCCCGGGCACCTCGAGATCGAGGCCTTCGTCGTCGACCTTCAGGATCCTGGCGACCAGTTCGCCGCCCTCGGTCAGCTGGAACTTCACCAGCCGGTCGACCGCGCGCACGTAGTGCCGGTGCTCGGTGAGGGAGCGCTCCGCGCCCGGGGTTCCGACCTCGAGGGTGTACTCGCCCTCGCCCATCGCGTCCGTCTCGTCGAGCTTCGCCGAGAGCGCGCGGCTCACATCGGCGATCTGGTCCAGATCGGCACCGGTGTCGGAGTCGACGACCACGCGCAGCACCCGCTTGCGTCCGACGGAGTCCACTGCGATCTCTTCGAGATCCAGGCCCTGGGAGGTGACGAGCGGTTCCAGGAGCTCTCGCAGCCTCTCGCTCTGGGTGGTGCTCATCCGGGTGACTCCTCGGCCGCGTGTGCTGTTGTGGGATGGGTCGCGTGTCTGGTCAAAGGGTATCCGGTCGCAAGGTGTGTTGCCGTACACGTACGGACGTGCGGTGCCGGGTGCCTCCGGCGGTGGTGCCGGGTCGCCTATTGGCTGGGGAGCTGTGGCCTATTGGGCGAGTGCGGGTTGTGTGTGGCTTGTCGCGCCCACGCGGCGGAGCCGCATGTCGACACAGCCTCGCGCCCCTTCAGGTGGCTGTCGAGCCGGTGACATGACTGCGACGGATGCGCGGGTACCGTGATCACACGCGGGGCGCTCTTCCCGCGAGCGTGTTCGTTCGAGCCCCCCGAGGACGTCAGCCGTGCCGTACCCCCCGCCCTTGCGCGCCCCCTCGGGGCCGCGCAGAAGATCCGTGCTCGCTTCGGCCGCCGGGGCCGCCCTGTTGGTGGGTTGCTCCGGTGGGGAGTCCGAGCAGAGTGCCGGTGGCAGCCCCTCGGTCACGGAGAAGGCACGCGCGCGTGCGGCGCGGGACAGCGTGGGGCTGCTCGGGCGGTACGACGCCGTGATCGCCGCGCATCCTGCCGTGGCGGAGCGGCTGGGGGCGCTGCGGGCGGAGGTCGGCCGGCATGTGGAGGCCTTCGGGGGGACGGTGGCGGAATCCTCCCCCACGGCGACGGAACCGGCTTCGCCCTCCGCCGCCGTACCCGTGAACCAGAAGGACGCCCTCGCCGAGCTTGCCGCCGCCGAGCGGGCCCTGGCCGACCGGCGGATCGCGGCGCTCCTCGACGTGCCGGGCGAGTTGGCGCGGCTGCTGGCCTCGGTGGCGGCGGCCGGGGCGGCGCATGCGTATCTGCTGACGGAGGGTGCCGGGTGAGCCGGGAGAAGGAGCTGAAGGCCCTGCAGGCGGCGCTGGCCGCCGAGCATGCGGCGGTGTACGGCTACGGGGTCGTCGGCGGGCGGATCCGCGCGGGACGGCGTACGGAGGCCCGGGCGGCGTACGACGCGCACCGGGCCCGACGGGACGCGCTCACCCGCGAGGTACGGGACCTGGGCGGCACGCCGGTGGCCGCGGCCGCGGGGTACGCGCTGCCGTTCCCGGTGCCGGACTCGGCCGCGGCCGTGCGGCTGGCCACCGAGCTGGAGGACCGGGTGGCCGGGGTCTACTCCGACCTGGTGCGGGCGACCGTCGGCGAGCGGCGGCGGGCTGCCGCCGGGGCGCTGCGGGAGGCGGCGGTGCGGGCGGTGCGCTGGAGCGGCGAGAGCGTAGCCTTCCCTGGGCTCGCCGAGCGGGCGGCCACCGCCCCGGCCTCGCCGGCCCCCACGGCGTAACGCGTACTGGAAGGAACGACTCGCGCATGGTTTTCGCACCGCCGCAGCGTCTGGTCAGGGCGCTCGGTGAGACGGCACCGGACGGCGACGACTGGCTGGAGAAGCTGCCCGAGGCGGCCCGGCAGGCGGTCGAGCTGCGCGAGTTGACCGTGGAACGGGTGCAGGTGCCCGGCGGCCGAAGCAGCCTGGTCGTGCTGGTGCGGCGCCCCGACGGGACGCCCGCCGTGCTGAAGCTGGCCCCGCCCCGGGCCCGTCCGGAGAGCGAGCGGGCCGCGCTGGCGCACTGGGGCGGTACGGGCGCCGTACAGCTGGTCGAACCGTTCACGACGGAGGGCGTGTTGCTGCTGGAGCGGCTGCATCCGGATGTGTCGGTGCGGTCGTTGCCGGAGGCGAAGGCGCTGCTGGAGGCGGCGGGGACGTTGCGGCGGCTGTGGGTGGAGCCACCTGCCGACGAGGGCGCGCATGTCTTCGAGACCGTGGCCGAGCGGACCGGGCGGCAGGCCGAGGCCATGCGGGCGACCGCGGCGGGCTTCGCCGAGGTGGCCGTGTTGGTCGACGCCGCGGTCGCCGCCCGCGAGGAACTGCTGGCGGATCCGCCCGAGCAGCGGCTGCTGCACGGGACGTTTCGGCAGAGCAAGGTGCTGGCCGGCGAGCGGATGCCGTGGCTGGCCGTGGGGCCCGATCCGGTGGTGGGTGAGTGTGCGTTCGATCTGGCTCGGTTGGTGCGGGACCGGGTGGAGGATCTGATCGCCTCGCCGGCGGGGGCGGCGACGACGCGGCGGCGGGTGAAGCGGCTTGCCGAGTCGTTGGATGTGGATCAGGAGCGGTTGCGGGGGTGGACGTTGTTCCGGGCTGTGGAGTCCGGGGTGCGGGCGCTTCGGGTGGGGCGGGGCAAGGACGCGGAGCTCCTGCTCGAGTTCGCCGGGTGGCTTTAGGGCGATTCAGCTCGGGAGTGGAGGTTGTTTGCGGGCTGCGGGTTCGTGGGGGCTTGGCGCTCCCCCGCTCTCGGCTTCGCTCGAGCGGGGGCAGTTCGCTCGCCCTGCGCCCCCATGAGGGCCGTACGGACTTCGCTCATGCACACCGAGCGCCGGCACTGCGGGGATCAGGTGGTACGGGCGCTGTGTGCCTGCTGGGCGAGTCGGCGGACGGCGAGTTCGGCGAGCAGGGCGGCGCCGTCGGACAGCACCGCGTCGTCGAAGGCGGCGAGCGGGGAGTGGTTGGTGGGGGCGGTCTCCGGGTCGCCGGTGGCGTCGGCGCCCAGGAAGACGAAGGCGCCCGGCACCCGGTCCAGGATCCGGGAGAAGTCCTCCGAGCCGGTGATGGGGTCGGTGAGCTGCTCGAAGCGCTCCTCCCCGAAGGCCTCGCGGACGGTGTCGGCGACGAAGTCGTGTTCGCCGGCGTCATTGACCGTGACCGGGTATTCGGGGACGAAGTCGACCTCGGCGGTGAGGCCGTGGGCGGTGGCGATGTCCTGGCAGAGGCGTACGGAGACCTCCGCGATGCGTTCGGCGGCGGCCGGCGAGAAGGTGCGGACGGTCGCCTCGAAGGCCGCGTCGTCGGGGATGATGTTGCGCCGGGTGCCGGCGTGGAAGGTGCCGACGGTGACCACGACCGGGTCGAACACGTCGAAGCGCCGGGTCACCATCGTCTGCAGCGCGGTGACCATCTCGCAGGCCGCCTGGATCGGGTCGAGGGAGTCGTGCGGGCGGGAGCCGTGGCCACCGGCGCCGACCACGCGCACATGCAGGCCCGCCGAGGCCGCCATCAGCGGGCCGGGGCGGGAGGCGAAGACACCGGTCGGGTACGACGACGAGCTGACGTGCAGTCCGTAGGCGGCGTCGACGGGACGTCCCGCCGCATCCAGCACACCCTCCTGGACCATGTGCCCGGCGCCGTCCCAGCCCTCCTCCCCCGGCTGGAACATGAACACCACGTCCCCGGCGAGGCTCTCGCGCCGGTCCGCGAGCAGCCGGGCGGCGCCGACCAGACCGGCCGTGTGCAGGTCGTGACCGCAGGCGTGCATGGCGCCCGCGATCCGGGAGGCGAACTCCGCGCCGGTGCGCTCGGTGACGGGCAGAGCGTCCATGTCGCCGCGCAGCAGTACGACGGGGCCGCCGGGCGCAGCGCCGCCGCGCAGCACGGCCGTGACGGAGGAAAGCGAACCGCCGGTGCTGATCTCCAGCGGCAGTCCGTCCAGCGCGGCCAGCACCTTCTCCTGTGTGCGCGGCAGGTGCAGCCCTATCTCCGGCTCCCGGTGCAACGCCCGGCGCAGGACGGCCAGTTCACCCTGGAGCTCACGCGCGTCGTCTCTCAGGCTCATCCCTCTCCCCTCACCCACGCACCGACTGTCACATGTATTGCCCATGTGGTCGGAAATGATGAGGGAACGACTCGGCGTCGTGCGGAAATTGGCGAAATAGCTCCGCGCGCCTTCAGGACGCTCCCGAGACGGAGACGTTCCCGAGGAGTTGCGCCTCAGGCGCTGAGGCGGGCGATCGCCTCGTCCACCGTCAGCTCCTCGCGCTCGCCTGTCTTGCGGTCCTTCAGCTCCAGGACGCCCTCGCCGGAGCGGCGGCCGGCGACCAGGATCTTCGGTACGCCGATGAGTTCGGCGTCCGTGAACTTGACGCCCGGTGAGACGCCCGCCCGGTCGTCGACCAGGACGCGCAGACCGGCCGCCCGCAGCTTCTCGGAGACGTCGAGGGCGAGCTCGATCTGCAGGGCCTTGCCCGCGGCGACGACGTGCACATCGGCCGGGGCGACCTCGGCGGGCCAGCACAGGCCCTGCTCGTCGGCGGTCTGCTCGGCGAGGGCCGCGACGGCGCGGGAGACGCCGATGCCGTAGGAGCCCATGGTGACGCGGACGGGCTTGCCGTTCTGGCCGAGGACGTCGAGCTTCAGGGCGTCCGCGTACTTGCGGCCGAGCTGGAAGATGTGGCCGATCTCGATGGCGCGGTCCAGCTTGAGGCCGGTGCCGCACTTGGGGCACGGGTCGCCCTCCTGGACGACCACGACGTCGACGTACTGGTCGACCTCGAAGTCACGGCCCGCGACGACGTTCCTGGCGTGCGTGGCCGCCTTGTTGGCGCCGGTGATCCAAGCGGTGCCGGGGGCCACGCGCGGGTCGGCGATGTACTTGACCTTCTCGCCGCGGCCCTGCGGGCCGACGTAGCCGCGGACCAGGTCGGGGCGGCCCGCGAAGTCCGCCTCGGTGACCATCTCGACGACCCCCGGAGCGAAGTGCGCCTCGACCTTGTCCATGTCCACCTCGCGGTCACCGGGGACACCGACGGCGACGATCTCTCCGTCGACCTTCACGAGGAGGTTCTTCAGGGTGGCGGAGGCGGGGACCTCCAGGAAGGCGGCGAGGGTCTCGATGGTGGGGGTGTCGGGGGTCGGGATCTCCTCCAGCGCGGGCACGCCTTCGGCGTCCACCGGCTTGAGCTCGTAGGTGATCGCCTCGGTGTTGGCCGCGAAGTCGCAGTACGGGCAGTCCGCGAAGGTGTCCTCGCCGGCCTCGGCGGGGGCGAGGAACTCCTCCGACTTGGAGCCGCCCATCGCGCCCGCGGTCGCGGCGCAGATGCGGTAGTCGAGGCCGAGGCGCTCGAAGACGCGCTGGTAGGCCTGGCGGTGCAGGGCGTAGGACTGGGCGAGGCCCTCGTCCTCGGTGTCGAAGGAGTACGAGTCCTTCATCAGGAACTCACGGCCGCGCAGGATGCCGGCCCGCGGGCGGGCCTCGTCACGGTACTTGTGCTGGATCTGGTAGAGGATGACCGGCAGGTCCTTGTAGGAGGACGCCTGGTCCTTCACCAGCAGGGTGAAGATCTCCTCGTGGGTGGGACCGAGGAGGTAGTCGCCGCCCTTGCGGTCCTGGAGGCGGAACAGCTCGGCGCCGTACTCGTCCCAGCGGCCCGTGGCGTCGTACGGCTCCCGCGGCAGCAGGGCGGGGAGCAGCACCTCCTGGGCTCCGATCGCGTCCATCTCCTCACGGACGATCCGCTCCACGTTGGCGAGGACCTTCTTGCCGAGGGGCAGCCACGACCAGATGCCGGCCGCCGTGCGGCGCACATAGCCGGCCCGGACGAGCAGCTTGTGGCTGAGGACCTCGGCGTCCGCCGGGTCGTCACGCAGCGTCTTCGCCATCAACTGGGACATGCGCTGGACCGGTGCGTTCGCCATGGTTCTCGTACTCCTGCCGGGAAACGGTGATGGCATGGAGGTTAGCCGGGCTTGCTGTGCCGGTGGAAATCCGTTAACGACGCCGCAGGGGCAGGGGGGCGCCCATCACGGCGTACGGCTTCGGGGCGCTCGGGAAGAGGACCTGGCGGGCCAGGTCCTGGTAGCCGAGGGAGCGGTAGAGGCCGCGGGCCGGGCTGTCGACGTCGATCGCCGACAGGATCGAGCGGGGCTCGGTGGCACCGTCCGTGATGGTCGTGATCAGGGAGCGGCCGATGCCGCGGTTCTGGTGGCGCGGGTGCACGTGCAGCTCGGTGATCACGAAGGAGTCGTCGAGCCAGCCGTCGTGTCCCTGCGCGCGGAGGTACGGCTCGACGACCGTGGACCACCAGTGGGTGCGGTCGTTCGGCATGCCGTAGACGAAGCCGACGAGGCGGCCTTCTACGGTGGCGCCGAGCGCGCGGGCTCCCGGGTAGGTCATGTGCCGCAGAACGATCTGCCGGCGTACGGCGACCTCGTCGGCGCCGAGTCCGAAGGCCAGGGCCTGCACTGCAAGGGCCTCGTCGACCCGGGCGGTCAGGTCGAGGGGGCCGATCACGACGTCTTCGGGATGGCGGTGTCCGTGACCGGGAAAGCGCAGCATGCCGGGGAGACTACAGGTCTCGTACGGGGCTCAGAACAGCGCTGTGAGCTGCGGCGGGAAGTCCGGCCGGAAGTGCGGCTAGAAGAGAACGCTCATGAAAGCGCCGACCTCCTGGAACCCCACCCGCTGGTACGCCCTTCGCGCGGGGGTGTTGAAGTCGTTGACGTAGAGGCTGACGATCGGGGCCACGTCCGCCAGCGCGTAGCGGAGGACCGCGGCCATGCCCGGTGCGGCGATCCCCATTCCCCGGTACTCGGGGGCGACCCACACCCCCTGGATCTGGCAGGCCTGGGGGGTGGCGGCGCCGATCTCCGCCTTGAAGACGACCTTGCCGTTCTCGTCGAGGCGGGCGAACGAACGGCCCGAGCCGACGAGTTCCGCGACCCGGGCCTGGTACAGCAGCCCGCCGTCCCCGGCCAGCGGTGAGACGCCGACCTCCTCGGTGAACATCGCCACGCAGGCCGGCATGATCGTCTCCATCTCGTCCTTGCGGATGCGGCGGACGTACGGATCCGGGGCGATGTCGGCGGGCATGCGGTCGGTGACCATGAGCGGCTGGTGGGCGCGGACCTCGCGGGCCGGGCCCCAACTGGGTTCGAGCAGGCGCCAGAGCTGGGTGGTGGACTCGACGGGGCCGACTATGGACGAGCAGCGGCGGCCGACCCTGCGGGCGCGGTCGGCGAAGGCGCGCACGGCGCGCGGACCGGCGCAGATCGGGACGAGGTTGGCGCCCGCGTAGCACAGGGAGGTCAGCATGCCCTCCTCGTAGAAGCCCCACATCTCGCCGCCGAGCCGCCACGGGTCGAGGCCCGCGACCTGGACCCGGGAGGTCACGAAGGCGTTTGCGACCGGCTCGCGGTCGAGGACGGCGAGCGCGGCGTCCAGGTCGCTCGGTTCGAGCACCCGTGAGGTGGTCTGCGTCAACACGTGCGGGCCTCATCGTGAGGTTCTGCTGATCTCCGCACTGTACCTGCGGAAGCCGGGCGGTGCTGCCCCCGGTTGGCGTACTGCCCGTCGCCCAGTGGGCCTTGGCTGCTGTGCCGTCACTGGGTGCTGCCGCCCCCAGGCCCCCGCTCATCGGCCTGAACGGCCTCGTCCTCAAACGCCGGACGGGCTGAAAAGAGCAAGCCCGCACCGGCGCTCGAGAAGTGTCCTCAGCCCGCCACCGAGACCGACGGCTCGCCCGACGGGGTGCCGTCCGCCTCCATCTGTTCGGCCAGCTTCATGGCCTCCTCGATGAGGGTTTCCACGATCTTGGACTCGGGGACCGTCTTGATGACCTCACCCTTGACGAAGATCTGGCCCTTGCCGTTGCCGGAGGCGACGCCGAGGTCGGCCTCGCGGGCCTCGCCGGGGCCGTTGACGACGCAGCCCATGACGGCGACGCGGAGGGGGACCTCCATGCCGGTCAGGCCCGCCGTGACCTCCTCGGCCAGCTTGTAGACGTCGACCTGGGCGCGGCCGCAGGACGGGCAGGAGACGATCTCCAGGCCGCGCTGCTTGAGGTTCAGGGACTCCAGGATCTGGTTGCCGACCTTGACCTCCTCCACGGGGGGCGCGGAGAGGGAGACGCGGATGGTGTCGCCGATGCCCTGCGAGAGCAGTGCGCCGAAGGCGACCGCCGACTTGATCGTGCCCTGGAAGGCGGGCCCGGCCTCGGTCACGCCGAGGTGGAGGGGGTAGTCGCACTGGGCGGCGAGCTGCTTGTAGGCCTCGATCATCACGACCGGGTCGTTGTGCTTGACCGAGATCTTGATGTCCCGGAAGTCGTGCTCCTCGAAGAGGGACGCCTCCCAGAGGGCCGATTCGACCAGGGCCTCGGGGGTCGCCTTGCCGTACTTCTGGAGCAGGCGGCGGTCGAGGGAGCCGGCGTTGACGCCGATGCGAATCGGGGTGCCGTGGTCCTTGGCGGCCCGCGCGATCTCCTTGACCTTGTCGTCGAACTGCTTGATGTTGCCGGGGTTGACGCGGACGGCCGCGCAGCCCGCCTCGATGGCCGCGAACACGTACTTCGGCTGGAAATGGATGTCGGCGATGACCGGGATCTGCGACTTCTTCGCGATGGTGGCGAGCGCGTCCGCGTCGTCCTGCGTGGGGCAGGCGACGCGCACGATCTGGCAGCCGGAGGCGGTGAGCTCGGCGATCTGCTGGAGGGTCGCGCCGATGTCGGACGTACGGGTCGTGGTCATCGACTGCACGGACACGGGCGCGTCGCCGCCGACCGCCACGGATCCCACCTGGATCTGCCTGCTCTGCCGACGCTCGGCAACCCTGGTCGGAACGGACGGCATGCCGAGAGAAATCGCAGTCATCTGCTGTGCAACCCCAAGTCGTGGATCAAGGTCCGGTCCCGGATCATCGGGCTCCAGGCTTCGCTTCGAGATTACGGCACCGGCGCGGGCCCCAGCACGCCCCCACCTCGAACACACCCGGTGGGGGGACGCCCTCGCCCGTAAACCCACTCATGGGAAGGCGGCCCGGCACAAAGCGTGTCGGGCCGCCACAAACTCCGCGTGACCAGTTGATTTCCGCTAGGTGATTTTCACGGGGTTGACCACGTCCGCGATCAGCACCAGCAGTGTGAAGCAGACGAAGACGCCCGCCACCACGTACGCCACCGGCATCAGCTTCGCCACGTCGAACGGGCCCGGGTCCGGGCGTCGCAGCACCCTCGCCAGGTGGCGGCGCAGCGACTCCCACAGGGCGCCCGCGATGTGTCCGCCGTCGAGCGGGAGCAGCGGGAGCATGTTGAAGAGGAACAGGGAGAGATTGAAGCCGGCAATCAGCATCAGGGCGGTGGCCAGCTGCTGGGTCGGCGGGATGTCCATGGTGAAGATCTCGCCGCCGACGCGGGCCGCGCCGACCACGCCCATCGGGGAGTCGGGCTGGCGGGGGGCGCCGTCGAAGGCCGCGTTCCACAGGGCGGGGATCTTGCCGGGCAGGTCGGCGATGGAGCTGACGGCCTCGCCGAGCCGGTCGCCCATCCAGGACACCGACTCGCCGAAGTCCTGGCGGACCACGCCGTTTGCGGCGCTGAAGCCGAGGAAGCCGGCGGTGACGTACTTGCCCGGGACCACGTGTCCGGTGGAGTCCTTCTTCGCGACCTGGTTGGTGGCGATCTTCGCGTGCAGGGTCGTCTCCTGGCCCTTGCGGTCGACGACGATCGCCACGTCCTTGCCGGGGGTGGCGCGGATGAGGTCGGAGAGCTTGTTCCAGTCGTCGGTCCGCACCCCGTTGAAGGACACGATCTTGTCGCCGGCCTTGAGGCCGGCCGCGGCGGCCGGGGAGGCGGCGTCGGACTTCGTGCACTTGTCGCGGTTCTCGCTCTGGGCGATGACGCACTGCGAGACGGAGCTGACGGTGGTGGTCTGCTGGGTGATGCCGAAGCCCATCAGGACCGTGAGGAACAGAGCCACGGCCAGGACCAGGTTCATGAAGGGGCCCGCGAACATCACGATGACCCGCTTCCAGGGGGCGCGGGTGTAGAAGAGGCGGTTCTCGTCCCCGGGGCGGAGTTCCTCGAAGGCCGCCGAGCGGGCGTCCTCGATCATGCCGCGCCAGGGCGAGGTGGAGCGCGCGGTGATCCGGCCGTCGTCGCCGGGCGGGAACATGCCGATCATGCGGATGTAGCCGCCGAGCGGGACGGCCTTGAAGCCGTACTCCGTCTCGCCCTTCTTCCGCGACCAGAGGGTCGGGCCGAAGCCCACCATGTACTGCGGCACGCGGATGCCGAAGAGCTTGGCGGTGGACAGATGCCCCAGCTCGTGCCACGCGATCGAGACCAGCAGGCCGACCACGAAGATCACTATGCCGAGGATCATCATCAGGGATGTCATGCACGCGCCTCCGCGGCAGAAGTCGTCTGCGCCGTCAGTTCCCGGGCCCGGGCCCGTGCCCAGGTCTCCGCTTCGAGGACGTCCGGCACGGTGAGTGAGGTTCCCGTGGGCGGGGTGCCGTGCTCCTCGACGACCCTGGTCACGGTCTCCATGATCCCGTTGAACGGCAGCGCGCCACTGCGGAACGCCTCCACGCATTCCTCGTTGGCCGCATTGAACACCGCCGGCGCGGTGCCCGCGAGTTCACCCACGTGCCGGGCGAGGTTCACCGACGGGAACGCGTCATTGTCGAGCGGGAAGAACTCCCACGTCGAGGCCGTGCTCCAGTCGAAGGCCGGTGCCGCGTCGGGGACGCGCTCGGGCCAGCCCAGGCCGATGGCGATGGGCCCGCGCATGTCGGGGGGCGTCGCCTGGGCGATCGTCGATCCGTCGGTGAACTCAATCATCGAGTGGACATACGACTGGGGATGCACGACGACCTCAATGCGGTCGAAGGGAATGTCGTACAGCAAGTGTGCCTCGATCACCTCGAGGCCCTTGTTGACGAGGGTCGCCGAGTTGATCGTGATCACCGGGCCCATGGCCCAGGTGGGGTGGGCGAGGGCGTCCTGGACGGTGACGTTCGCCAGCTCGGCCTTGGTACGGCCGCGGAAGGGGCCGCCGGAGGCGGTGACGACGAGTTTGCGCACGTCGGCGCGCGTACCGGCCGCCAGCGCCTGGAACAGGGCCGCGTGCTCGGAGTCGACCGGGATGATCTGCCCGGGCTTGGCGAGCGCCTTGACCAGCGGGCCGCCGACGATGAGCGACTCCTTGTTGGCGAGCGCGAGGGTGCGGCCCGCCTCCAGGGCGGCGAGGGTCGGGGCGAGGCCGATGGAGCCGGTGATGCCGTTGAGCACGGTGTGGCAGTCGGAGGCGGCGAGCTGGGTGGCCGCCTCGGGCCCGGCGAGGACCTCCGGGAGCGCCTCCCCCGCGCCGTACTGCGCGGTGAGCGCCTCGCGCAGTGCCGGTACGGCGTCCTCACGGGCGACCGCGACGGTCCGTACCCGCAGCCGGTGCGCCTGTTCGGCGAGAAGGGCGATCCGGCCGCCGTTGGCGGACAGGCCGGTGACCCGGAAGCGGTCGGGGTTGCGCAGCACGAGGTCGATGGCCTGGGTGCCGATCGACCCGGTGGAGCCGAGGATCACCACGTCCTTGGGGCCGGTTCCCGCCACGGGGTCGTAGACGAGATGGGGGTCGGCGAGGGGGGCTGGACTGTCGCTCATTGCTCCATTGTTGCCGAGCCGGAGCGCCGGGTGGACAGTGCGTCGCTCGGGTGGGTGGCTTGTTGCGCTCTGCGCAGGCCGAAGGGGCCCCTGGGGGCTGCCCGGCGGTTGAGTTCGGCGTTCACGGACCCCGTGGTCGGTCGCCGCAGCCGCACGCGCCGGACAGCCCCCCCGGCGGAACGCCGTGAAGATCACGCGCCGGGGGTTGCCTCAGAAGGTGGTGCGGTCAGCGGACGGGACGGTGCACGTTCTCCTTCTCCGAGGCACCGGGGTCCGCCGCGGCGATCCACGGTCCCTCGCCCGACGGGTCGACGATGCCGTCCTCCAGCCACTCGTAGGTGCCCGACATGATGCCCTTGACCAGCTTGCGGTCGAGGTCGTCGGTGTTGGTCCACAGGCGGTTGAAGAGTTCCTCGACGCGGATGCGGGACTGGCGGCAGAAGACGTCGGCGAGCTGATAGGCCTCGCGGCCGTGGTCGCCCTGGCTGCGCAGGAGTTCGGCCCGTACGCAGGCCGCGCTCATCGCGAACAGTTCGGCGCCGATGTCGACGATGCGGCCGAGGAAGCCCTGCTTGGTCTCCATCTTCCCCTGCCAGCGGGACATGGCGTAGAAGGTGGAGCGGGCCAGCTTGCGGGAGTGCCGTTCGACGTAGCGCAGGTGCGGGGACAGGTCCACGCCGTGCTTGAACTGGCCGTAGGAGACCGGGAGTTGGCCCGGTCCCGCGACCAGCTTCGGGAGCCACTTGGCGTAGAAGACACCCGCGTTGGCGCCTGCCTTGGCCTTGTCCTGCAAGGACTTCTCGGGGTCGATCAGGTCGCCGGCCACCGACAGGTGGGCGTCGACGGCCTCGCGCGCGATCAGCAGATGCATGATCTCGGTCGAGCCCTCGAAGATGCGGTTGATGCGCAGGTCGCGCAGGACCTGTTCGGCCGGGACCGCCTTCTCGCCGCGGGCGGCGAGGGACGCGGCCGTCTCGAAGCCGCGGCCGCCGCGGATCTGGACGAGTTCGTCGGCGATGAGCCAGGCCATCTCCGAGGAGAAGAGCTTGGCCAGGGCGCCCTCGATGCGGATGTCGTTGCGGTCCTCGTCGGCCATCTGCGAGGACAGGTCGAGTACGGCCTCCAGGGCGAAGGTGGTCGCCGCGATGAAGGAGATCTTCGACCCGACCGCCTCGTGCTGGGCGATCGGCTTGCCCCACTGCTCACGGGCCGCCGACCACTCACGGGCGATCTTCAGGCACCACTTGCCGGCGGCCACGCAGGACGCGGGGAGCGAGAGCCGGCCGGTGTTGAGGGTGGTGAGGGCGATCTTCAGCCCCGCGCCCTCCGGCCCGATCCGGTTGGCCGCCGGGACGCGGACCTGGTGGAAGCGGGTGACGCCGTTCTCGATGCCGCGCAGGCCCATGAAGGCGTTGCGGTTCTCCACGGTGATGCCCGGCGAGTTGGTCTCCACGACGAAGGCGGTGATGCCGCCCTTGTGGCCCTCGCTCTTCGGCACCCGGGCCATCACGACCAGCAGGTCGGCGACCACGCCGTTGGTGGTCCACAGCTTCACGCCGTCGAGGACGTAGTCGTCCCCGTCCGGCACCGCGCTGGTCGCGAGGCGGGCCGGGTCGGAGCCGACGTCCGGCTCGGTGAGCAGGAAGGCACTGATGTCGGTGCGCGCGCAGCGGGGCAGGAACTGCTCCTTCTGTTCCTGCGTGCCGAACAGCTTGAGCGGCTGCGGTACGCCGATCGACTGGTGCGCCGACAGCAGCACGCCGATCGCCGGGGAGGCAGAGCCCGCCAGCGCGAGTGCCTTGTTGTAGTACACCTGGGTGAGGCCGAGGCCGCCGTACTTGGTGTCGATCTTCATGCCGAGGGCACCGATTTCCTTGAGGCCGTTGATCACCTCGTCGGGGATCCGGGCCTCCCGTTCGATCAGCGCGCCGTCGACCTTCGTCTCGCAGAAGTCGCGCAGCTTGGTGAGGAACTGCTCGCCGCGCTGCGCCTCCTCGGTGGACGGGGTGGGGTGCGGGTGGATGAGGTCGAGGCGGAAGCGGCCGAGGAAGAGTTCCTTGGCGAAGCTCGGCTTGCGCCAGTCCTGTTCACGGGCCGCCTCCGCCACCTGGCGGGCCTCGCGTTCGGTGACGGTGGGGCGTCGGGAAGAGGGTGCGGGTGCTGCGGACATTGGGGGCCACCTCGCCGCGAATCGGGATCTTGGTCGACTTTGGTTACCGACGGGTGCTACCCGATCGTATGTACCCGATTCGGGGCGAGGTCACCACCCTTTGTGCAGCCGTTCGGCGGATGTTTCTGGTACGACCTCTTCCGTGGGACAACACCGCGCAAGGAAAGCCGAGAAGAAAGCTGTCGAAGCGCTTCGACTCCCTATGGACACCCACCCTCGCTAGAGCTAGTGTCGAACCACCCCCACCCGCCCCTGTTCGCAATGCGCACTGTCGAAGCGCTTCACACGCTTGGAGAGCTGGATGGTCACCCTCGCCGAGGTCGCCCAGCATGCCGGAGTCTCGGCGAGCACGGTGAGCTATGTCCTCAGCGGCAAGCGGTCCATCTCCACGACCACCCGGCAGCGGGTCGAGCAGTCGATCCGCGAGCTCGGCTACCACCCGAACGCGGGCGCGCGGGCCCTGGCCAGCAGCAGGTCGAACATCATCGCGCTGATGGTCCCACTGCGCACCGACATGTACGTACCGGTGATGATGGAGATCGCCATCGCGGTCGCCACCACGGCCCGCACCCACGGCTACGACGTCCTGCTGCTGACCGGCGAGGAGGGCCCCGACGCGGTGCGCCGGGTGACCGGCAGCGGGCTCGCCGACGCGATGATCCTGATGGACGTCGAACTCGACGACGAGCGGCTGCCGTTGCTGCGCGGCACCGACCAGCCCTCGGTCCTCATCGGCCTGCCCGCCGACACCTCCGGACTGACCTGTGTCGACCTCGACTTCAAGGCGACCGGCGCACTGTGCGTGGAGCACCTGGCGATGCTCGGCCACCGCGACATCGCTGTCATAGGAGAGGCCCCCGCCGTCTACGAGCGGCACACGGGCTTCGCCGAGCGCACCCTCGACGGGCTGCGCTCGCGCGCCCAGGAGCTGGGCGTACGGCTGTTGCACCGGCCGTGCGAGGGCGGGTACGACGCCATGGCCGTCACCCTCGCCCGCATTCTCGACGAGCGGCCGGGCACCACCGGCTTCGTCGTGCAGAACGAGTCGGCGGTCGAGCCGCTGCTCGCCCTGCTCCGCCAGCAGGGCCGTGCCGTGCCCGAGGACGTGTCGGTGGTCGCGGTCTGCCCGGACCAGGTCGCCGTGCAGGCCTCGGTGCGGCTGACGTCGGTCGCCATCCCCGCGCAGGAGATGGGCCGGCACGCCGTGGAGCGGCTGGTCGCCAAGCTGGACGGCCGGGGCACGGACGAAGTCGTGCTGCTCGCCCCGGAGTTGACGGTACGGGCGAGCACGGGCCCGGCACCCTCCGGTACTTCCTGATCCCGCTCTTCCGTGCCCCTTGCGGGCACCCTCATGTCTTTCGGGAGCACCCTTCGTGAACCAGTCTGCCGAAAACCAGCCACCGGCCGGGGCGCAGCCCCAGGTCAGCCTCGCCCAGTCGTCACCCACCGTCGGCACCTTCCGGGAGCGGGACGGCGCGCTGGAGTGGAGCGGCCGTCAGGAGACCCTCCGCATCGAACCCTGGGGTCCGGACGCGGTCCGGGTGCGGGCCAGGCTCGGCGGCCCGATCCTGGAGGGCCTGCCGGGCGCCCTGCTCGACGAGGCGCCGGCCACCGAGAGCAGCGTCAAGATCGGTGACGGAGAAGGGCAGTTGACGGTCGGCGCGCTCACCGTGGAGGTGAGCGCCGAGGGCCTGATCCGCTTCCTGCGTACCGACGACGGCCACGAGGTGCTGGCCGAGGAGCGCGCCCACTTCTGGTGGCCGGGGTCACGGTTGTACACAGCCGTCGGGAACGGCCACCACCGGCTCGAGCAGCGGTTCGCCGCCTACGACGACGAGAAGCTGTACGGCCTCGGGCAGCACCAGCACGGCCGCCTCGACCAGAAGGGCCTGGTCCTCGACCTGGTCCAGCGCAACGCCGAGGTCGGCATCCCGGTGCTCTCCTCCAGCCGCGGCTACACCCTGCTGTGGAACAACCCGGCGATCGGCCGCGTGGAGCTGGCGCACAACGGCACCCGCTGGGTGGCCGACTCGGCCCGGCAGATCGACTACTGGATCACCGCGGGCACCCCGGCCGACGGCCAGCGCCGCTACAGCGCGGTCACCGGCCGTACGCCGATGCTGCCGGAGTGGGCGGCCGGCTTCTGGCAGTGCAAGCTGCGCTACCGCACCCAGGACGAACTCCTGGCGGTGGCAAGGGAGTACAAGCGCAGGGGCCTGCCCATCTCGGCCATCGTGTGCGACTTCTTCCACTGGACGCACCTGGGCGAGTGGAAGTTCGACCCGGCAGAGTGGCCCGACCCGGCGGCGATGGTCCGTGAACTGGACGAGCTCGGCATCAAGCTGGTGGTGAGCGTCTGGCCATCCGTGTCACCGCTGAGCGAGAACCACCCGGTGATGGAACAGCGCGGCTACTTCATCGGCACCCAGTACGGCCCGATGGCACACGCCGACTGGCCCGACAAGCAGGTCGCCTCCACCGTCCAGGTCGCCTTCTACGACGCCACGAACCCGGAGGCCCGTGAGTTCGTGTGGTCGCGCGTGAAGGAGAACTACCTGGAGCCGTACGGCATCACGGCCTTCTGGCTGGACGCCTGCGAGCCCGAGCTCAAGCCCGGCTTCCAGGAGAACCTGCGCTACTGGGCGGGCCCCGGCCTGGAGGTCGGCAACAGCTACCCCGCCGAGAACTCCCGCACCTTCTACGAGGGCCTGCGCGCGTCCGGCGAGGACGAGGTGATCACCCTCAACCGCTCGGCCTGGGCGGGCAGTCAGCGCTACGGCGCCGCCCTGTGGTCCGGCGACATCGGCACCGACCTCCCGACCCTGCGCCGCCAGATCGCGGCCGGCCTGAACACGGCCCTCTCCGGCATCCCCTGGTGGAACACCGACATCGGCGGCTTCCACGGCGGCGACCCGGACGACCCGGCGTACCGCGAGGTCATGGTGCGGTGGTTCCAGTTCGGGGCCCTGTCTCCCCTGATGCGGCTGCACGGGTTCCGTGACCCGGGGATGCCGCTGGGGCCGGAGATGACCGGCGGGCCGAACGAGGTGTGGTCCTACGGCGAGGAGGCCAGGGCCATCCTGGAGAAGTACCTGCGGCTGCGGGAGCGGTTGAAGCCGTATGTCCTGGACGTGATGCGAGAGGCGCACGAGGAGGGGTTGCCGGTGATGCGGCCGCTGTTCCTGGAGTTTCCGGAGGACCAGGCCGCCTGGGGCGTGGATGATGCGTATCTGTTCGGGCGGGATCTGTTGGTGGCGCCGGTGCTTACGGCTGGCGCGAGCGCCCGGACTGTCTATCTTCCGGTGGGGGCTACGTGGACCGATGCGTGGACCGGTCGGACGTACGAGGGTGGTGCGACCGTGACCGTCGCGGCGCCGTTGGATCGGATTCCGCTGTTCTTGCGGGACGGTGTGCAGCTGCCTATTGCTTCGCAGGATGTGCCGCTATAGGTGCGTCGTCGACTGCTGCGCCGTCGTGGCTGGTCGCGCAGTTCCCCGCGCCCCTTTCAGGGGCGCGACAGAACCGCAGCGGACAATGTTCCGCCTGTTAGTTCCTGCAGACGGACTCCAGGGAGCGGACCAGGGCCTTTGTGTGGACCAGGTCCGGGTGTTTTTCGTGGTGGACCTCGATCACCGCCACGAAGAGTTCGGGGCGGCACGTCGGGGCCGTGCGGTCGGGGGTCGTGTCTGCGACCGCCTGGACCAGGTCCGTGTTGATGCGGTTGATGGTCTGGCGGACCACGTTCAGGTCGGGCCTGGTGGTGGGGGCCTGGTCGGGGTGGGCGGTCCAGCGGGCGTAGAGGGCGCGCTGGACGTCCTTGTTGGCCTCGATCTGGTCGCGGAAGATGCGGCGGACCTCGTCGGGGTCGGCGCCGATCTGCTTCGCCTGTGCGGCGACGTTGTCGAGGACCACCTGCTCGCGGGCGGGGTCGTCGATGGGGCTGTCGGTGCCCCACTTGGCCGCGGCCACCAGGTCGGCGGTGGCGAGGCGTTCGGCGGCGAGGGAGGCCACCGGGTGCAGGGGCGAGGACCAGGGGGATGCGGGTGCCGCTGCCGCGGTGCCCGGTATGGCGAGCACTGCGGCAGCGGCCGCCAGCGTGGTGCGGAGGGGGGTGAGGATCTGCATGGGGTCCATGAAACCTCACCCGGTCCGCATCAACATCAACTGCTGCTGACGCTTTCGCTGTTGACGATGAAGTTCAGGCCACCGGACGATGACGTGATCTCGAAGCCGAACTGCACGTCCCCGATGGTGACGTTGCCGAACCAGCCCTTGGTGTCCTTGATCCACTTCAGGATCGGCAGAATGTCGACCGTGCCGGAGGCCGAGTTGGAGCTGCGGACGAACGAGAACACGTCGTTGGAGCCGTTGGTGCCCTTGTAGACGGTCCAGGAGTGACCGCCCAGCGTGACGTTGCCCTGCGAGGAGCCGAGCGGGCCGACGGCTCCGGTCTTGTTCATCCAGAGCATGATCTCGTACCTGTGGTTGGTGTCCCAGATGTCGTACGCCGTCTCGTACGCGCCGGACGACGGGACGCTGACGTTGTAGCTGCTGGAGAGCGAACCGAGCGAGGTGACCGACTTGTTGATCGTCTTGGTGGCGTTCGGGTAGGACTTGATGCCGCCGGTGTTGGGGTGGTCGGCCCAGACACCCCAGTTGGTGCCGGAGTTGGCCCAGATGCACTGGCTGCCGGCGCCGGAACCCCAGATGTTGTTGTAGAGCGTGTAGCCGTTCAGGCTCGTGCTGCCGTACTGGGCGCACGAGTTCCAGACCGCCGCGGAGGCGGGGGCGGACGCGAGGCCGACGGTGGCGCCGATGGCCGTCGCCGGGGCCAGTACGGCCATGGTGACCTTGCGCAGAGTGCTCTTTGCCATGGTGTCCCTTCCATGGGTGGGGGGAACTGCGGGGTGGCTACCACGCCCCCAGGTCGAGGACGTGGTCTTCTCCGGCGACGAGGTCGAGCGGCCGGGTGCCGGAAGAAGTCCTGAGTTCGACGCGGTGCGTACGGGTGGGGCGCAGCACCGCCGTCGCTTCTTGTGGGTTCCAGGTGAGGTCGAGTTCCGCCCCGAACCGGGTGCGGACACCGAGGAGCCGGCCCTTGGGGCAGGCCTTCGGGAGCGCGGGCAGCAGGACCAGTCGGTCCGGGGTCGACTGCACGAGCATCTCGATCAGCACGGCGGGCAGGGTGTGGGCGGCGTCGGCGTTGTAGACGTCGCGGTCCGGATAGTGCGCGCTCATCAGGGAGGCGTGGAAGAAGTCGCCGTTGAGCACCTGGCCGAGGGCGTGCGCGACCCGTTCACCGTCGCGCAGCCGGGCGGCGACCAGGGCGTGGTGCAGATGGCCGTGGGCCGAGTCGTTCTCGGCGCCGCGCAGTTCGAGGGCGCGGTGGGCGGCCGCCGCGAGGTCCGGGGTGTCGTAGGGGTTGATCTCGTCGAGCGGCCAGACGCCGTAGAGGTGGCTGAGGTGACGGTGGTCGTAGGTGTCGTCGAGGCCGGGCCAGGCCCATTCGGCGAGGGCGCCGTCGGCGTTGATCCGGTGGGGCGGCAGCCGGTCGGCGAGGGCACGCCAGCGGTCGGCCTCGGGGGTGCCCGGGTGGTACTCGGCCGCCGTCAGCAGCGCGTGCCGGGCGGCCGAGAGGTCCATGGCCGCGTTGATCGCACCCCAGCTCGCGTTCGCCGGGCGGTTCTCCGGCGAGTAGGACGGGACGACGACCACGTGTCCGTCGTTGTCGGTCCTGGTGAGGAAGTCCTCGTAGAAGAGGGCGACTTGGGCGAGCGCGTGGGCGGTACGGGGGTCCCGGGCGCCGTTCGTCTCGTCGTGGTCGACCAGCGGTTTGAGCAGCCAGTCGGCGCCCGCGGTCCACAGGTGCAGGGGGTACTCGCGGCTGAAGTGGTACGACAGCCCGGACTCGCCGTCGGTGTGGGCGGGGGCGACGACGCCACGGGCGCCGAAGACCGCGCCGGCGTTCTCGGCCCAGTCCGGGAGCTGACGCTGAATCAGAGAGGCGAGGGCTTCCGTGACTTCGGGAAGGGCTGCGGCCGCTGCGGACGCGGTCTGGAGGTTGAGGTTGGCGTCGTTGGTGAACGCCCCCGACCACGCGGTGTCCCAGTCGCCGGTCCACAGGCCGACCAGGCGGGGCGGGAGCAGACCGCTCGCGGAGAGCAGGTGGTAGCGGCCGGCGGCGAAGAGGCGCTCCAGGAGGGCCGGGCTGTCGGGGTGCGCGAGCAGCTCCGAGCCGGGCAGGGCGCGCTCTGCGGGGTCCGCGTCCAGGTCGAGGGTGACGCGCTCGTAGGCGCTGCGGTGCACAGCGGTGTGGCGGTCCAGGAGGAGGGTGTACGGGTCCTCACCGGCCGGCAGCAGTTCGCGCAGGGCGCGGGCGTGGGGGGTCGTGTCCAGCTCGCCGGTGTGCCGCAGCACCCTGGTCAGCAGCAGGACCGACTCCGCGTCCGCGACGCGTACGCCGGGGGGCGTGAGGGTGGTACGGCCGCCCGTGACCACGACGAGTGTCACCCCGGTGTACGCCGTGTCGCTGCCGGGGTAGCGGCCGCGCAGGGTGAGCAGGGCGCCCTCGGGGGTGAGGACCGCGCCGTCGCCCACGGCGAGGCCCGGCGGTGCGCCCGGCAGGCGATGGTCCAGGGAGATGTCGAGGTCGGCCGCCGTGATGTGCTGGACGATCACGTCGTCGGCGCGGGACACGAAGACCCGGCTGCTCCAGCCCTCGCAGACCGCCTTCACCACGCCGGTGGCGAAGTCGACGGAGCGACGGTAGCGGAGCGGCTCCTCGCCGGACGGTCTGCGCAGTCGTACCTGGAAGGCGGGGTGGAAGGGCTGGACCCACTGGAGGTCGCGTCCGTCGGTGAAGGTCTCGGCGGCGTGCAGTTCGCCCGCGAGCAACTTGTCCTGGAGAAGTGGTAGCTGGTCGGCGAGGCGGGGCGGACGGGCGCTCTCGGCGCCGTTGGGGCGGATGAGCGTGTGGTGGGTCACGACGACCCGCTCGTCGTTCGGGTCACCGAACGCGAGTGCGCCATGGTGACCGTTGCCGCTCAGGAAGCCGTCCTCCCAGCGGGTGGCGGGAACGGGTTCCCAGGTTCCGTGGACGATGTTCATCGGTGTGCTCATGTGTGTGTTCATGGGCGCAACACCATCACGCCGTACCGGCCGAGGGTGACCTCGCCCTCCACTGTCGCGCCCGTCAGCAGGTCACGGTGGGTGCCCGGCACCTGCACGGTCACCGACTCCCGCCCGTGGTTGAGCACGAAGAGCAGGTCACCGCGGCGCACCGCCTCCACCCGGTCGGGCAGGCCGTCGAGGACGGGGCGGGCGCCCGCGTCGGCCGCGACACCGGCCAGCAGGACGCGCAGCGCGTGCGGCTCGGGGAGCGTGGAGACGTACCAGGCGCGGCCCCTGCGCAGCACGGCGGGCAGGCCGTCGAGCTCGCCGCCCTTGTACCTGGCCTCGACCGAGGCGTCCTCCGCGGCCTCGATCTCCTCCGACCAGAGGCTGCCGTGGAAACCGTCGGTCTCGGCGGTCTCGTCCGCGTCCAGCGGCCACCACTCGTGCAGCGTGCGGATGCCGAACAGCTCGCGCAGACGGGGGTCCATGCCGCCGGGGCGCACCCGGTCGTCCTCGTCGGCGACACCGGTCAGGAACCCGCAGACGAGGGTGCCGCCGCCGCGGACGTAGGCGAGGAGGTTGTCGACCGCAGCGTCCGTGAGGGCGTACAGCTGGGGGGCCACGACCAGCTTGTAGGCGGTGAGGTCGTGTTCGGGGTGGGCGAAGTCGGTGGTGAGGTGGGCCTGCCACAGAGCGCGGTGCCAGGTGGTGAGGACCGGGGCGTGGTCGACCCGGGTCGAGAGCCGGCCCTCGTGGGCACCGGCCCACCACGAGTGCCAGTCGTGCAGGATCGCGATGTCGTTGCTGCTGTGACGATCCGTCACCTCACCGCTGATCCTGGCCAGTTCGGTGCCGAGCTGCTTGACCTCCTGATACGTACGACCCTCCGGCCCGGCATGGCTGACCATCCCGGAGTGGAACTTCTCCGCGCCCTGCCGGGACTGGCGCCACTGGAAGTAGCAGACGGCGTCGGCGCCGCGGGCCACCGCCTGGAGGGACCAGAGGCGGTTGAGGCCGCGCGGCTTGGGGTGGTTGACGCCGCGCCAGTTGACCGGGCCCGCCGCCTGCTCCATCAGCATCCAGGGGCCGCGTGCCTGCGAGCGGGTCAGGTCCTGGACGAGGGCGCCTTGCTGCGCCCCGAAGGGGTCGCGCGGATCGGGATAGAGGTCGACGGAGACGACGTCCTCCTCCTCGGCCCACCGCCAGGCGTCCAGCCCGGTCCACAGCGCCATGAAATTGGTGGTGACCGGGATGTGGGAGGGGGTGTGCCGCCGGACGATGTCCCGCTCGGCGATGTAACACTCCAGGAGCATGTCGGAGGTGAACCGCTTGAAGTCCAGCACCTGGCCCGGGTTCTTCAGGTAGTGGGCGTGGCGGGGCGGCAGGACCTCGGCCCAGTCGCCGTAGCCCTGGCTCCAGAAGGCCGTGCCCCAGGCGGAGTTGAGGGCGTCGAGCGTGCCGTACTTCGTCTGCAGCCAGCGGCGGAAGCGGGCTGCGGCCTCGTCGCCCCAGTCGTAGGTGCAGTACTCGTTGTTGATGTGCCACATGGTGAGGGCGGGGTGGCCGCCGTAGCGGGCGGCGAGGTCCTCGGTGATGGCTGCGGCATAGCGGCGGTAGGCGGCGCTGGAGTGCGAGAAGTGCTGGCGGCCGCCCCACCATTCGGTGCGGCCGTCCTCGTCGCGGGGCAGGGTCTCGGGGTGCAGCCGGCCGAGCCAGGGCGGCGGCGAGGAGGTGGGCGTGGCGAGCACGACACCGATACCGCCCGCGTGCATGAGGTCCATCAGCCGGTCGAGCCAGCCGAACTCCCGCTCCCCCGGCCGGGGTTCGAGCTTCGCCCAGGAGAAGACACCGAGGGTGACGGAGTTGACGCCGGCCTCCTGCATGAGCCGTACGTCCTCGGTCCAGGTCTCCTCGGGCCACTGCTCGGGGTTGTAGTCGCCGCCGAAGAGGATGCGGCCGCGGGTGGCGTCGCCGAGCGCCGGCATCAGACGGGCTCCCCGTACTGGATCCCGCGCCCGTTGGTGGCGAGGTAGACGCGGCCGTGGATGCGCGGGTCACCGGTGACGGCCGCGCCGATCCAGCCCCACTGGTGCCGGTCGTCGTTGATCCGCACCCAGGTCCTCGCCTCGTCGTCGGAGCGGTGGACGCCGGTGACGGTCCCGATCGTGCCGACCTGGTAGAGGGCCGGGTAGTCGGAGCCCTTCGCGGCCCTGCCGAAACCGAGGCACTCCGAGGCGCCGACGCCGGCGGTCCTCGCGAAGCTCGCGCCGCCGTCGGTGGACCGGTGCAGGCCCTGCCCCTTGGCGCTCAGCCACAGATCGCCGGACCTGCCCGGTGCGGCGACCAGCTGGAACTGGCTGTCCCCGGAGGGGAGTCCGGTCGCCCGGGCCGTGAAGGTCCGGCCGCTGTCGGTGCTGGCGTACAGCGTTCCCGTGTCGGTGTCGTACGCATAGAAGAGCGTCGGGTCGGCCGGGTCGGCGACCGGCGTGGCGCCCTTCGGGAAGGAGGGGACCTCGGACCAGGTGGCGCCGTGGTCCGTGGAGCGGTGGGCGGGGTACTCGGTGCCGTCCGAGTGCACGAAGACCCACAGCAGCACGCTGCCGTCGGCACTCACGGCGATCGGCCCCGGCCCGTCCTTGGCGAGGGCGGGCTGCGCCTCGAAAGGCACCCAGGTCTGCCCGCCGTCGTTGGAGCGGGCACCGTTGCCGTGGTCGCCCCAGCCGGTACGGACGACGTACGACGGCTTGTTCGCGGCCTGGGCGAGCCCCGTCGCCGACCCGAACACGGGGTTGGTCGCCATGCCGCGGGAGGGAGACGCAGTGAGCCGCTCGTGGTACAGCACCCCGATGTCACCGCAGCCGCTGATCAGGTGCGCCTGGCCGGCCGGGGGCGAGATCAGCAGGCGCACGGCCGTCTCCTCCAGACCGCGGATCTGCGGGGCCCAGTTCCTCAGGTCCCGGGTGCCGTAGAGGGTGGCGCCGGTGCCGTACACGATGTGCCGGGAGTCGTACGGGTCGACGGCGAGCGCCTGGATCCACCATCCGAACTTGGGCTTGTCGGCGCCCCACTTGAGATAAGGGGTCTCGGACACGTCGAGGACGGCGGAGTCCTTGAGGGACGTCCAGGTGCGGCCGCCGTCGGTGGTCCGGTACAGGGTGTCGATCTCGGCCCACCGGTTGTTGGTGGAGACGACGACGGTGCCGGGGCGGCGGGCGTCGACGGCGACGCCGCCGTACCCGAAGGTGTCGGCGGAACCGTCGGAAGTGGTGCCGCCCGGTCTCACGGGGGTCACGTCGGTCCACTTCCCGCTGGTGGTGCACAGCTTGTGCACACTGCCGTCGGACTGGCCGTTGGGGCCCGGCGCGTCGGCGTACGTCACGTACAGCTCGCGGGTGTACCGGTCGTACCCGGCGCGGACCGGCACCTTGGCGGCCGTGCCGGTGGGCCCGCCGGGGACGGCTTCCCAGCTGGTGCCGTCGGTGGTGCGGAAGAGGTTGGCGGTGCTGCCGTCGGAGTCGCCCCAGCCGGCGTAGAGGGCGCGCCCGGCGGCGACGAGGAGGGTGACGCCCTGCCCGGAGGCGCTCGGGGTGCCCGGGAAGCCGCCGGCAGCGGCCCAGGTGGCTCCCCGGTCGGTCGACTTGAGCAGCCCGTCGTGCCGGGTGCCCAGCCACAGGGTGTCGCTGTCCCACGGATCGACGAGCAGCCGCTCACCCGTACCCCGCCCGTCCTCGTTGGCGCCGAGCTTGACGCCGAGGTCGGTGCGGGTCCAGGTGGCACCGCGGTCCTCGGAGCGCAGGACGGCCCCGTTGCCGGCCCAGGACTGGGTGTAGGTGCCGAGGGCGAGGTGGACGCGGTCGGGGTGGGCGGGGTCGACGGCGATGGCCTCGACGCCGAGGAGGTTCCAGTCGTCCGCGCCGAGGTGGTCGGTCAGCGGGGTCCAGCGGGCGGCCTTGTCGTCCCAGCGGTAGGCGCCGCCGATGTCGGTACGGGCGTAGGCGAGGCCGCGGACCGAGGGGTGGAAGAGGACGCCGGTGACGAAACCGGTGCCGCCTATGACGGCGTTGCGCCAGCGGTAGGCCGGCGTGGCGGTGGCAGCCGGTGCCGCGGCCAGCGCCCGCCCGGGGAGCAGCGGAACGGCGGTGAGCGCGGCGGTCGCCGCGGTACCGGCGAGAACGGCACGTCGGCTCGGAGTGAACGCGGGCATGACAGACCTCGTTCTGTGCGGTGGGGAGCAACGGGAGGTTTGGGACCGCCGCGGCCGACCGCTGCTGGAGGCAGGTCGGCCGCGGCGGAGTCGAGAGGTGTGGCTCAGCCCTTGATGGCGCCGGTGAGCATGCCCTTCCTGAAATGCTTCTGGACGAAGGGCGACAGCACGGCCACGGGCAGCAGGGCCATCACCATGACCGCCATCTGGATGGCGAGCCCGGACAGCTGACCGGTCCTGATGGCCTGGCTCAGGCCGACCGGCGCTTCCTGCTTCTGCACGAGCTGGATCATGACGTTCTGCAGCGGCATCATGTCCTGGTCGTTCAGATAGAGCGACGCGTTGAACCAGGCACTCCAGTAGCCGACGGCGTAGAAGAGCGTGATCACCGCGAGGACGGCCCGCGACAGCGGCATGACGATCCGCCAGAGGATCCGCAGGTCCCCGGCGCCGTCGATGCGCGCGCTGTCGATGAGCTCCGGCGAGATCTCCATGAAGAAGCCGCGCAGCACCAGGATGTTGAAGACGCTGATGGCGCTCGGCAGGATCAGTGCGAGATAGCTGTCGGTCAGGCCGAGGGACTGCACCAGCAGATAGGTGGGGATGAGGCCGGCGCTGAAGAACATGGTCGCCAGCAGCACCATCAGGATCCAGCGGTGGCCGAGGGACCCGCTCCGGGACAGGCCGTAGGCACACAGGACGGACACCGTCATCGAGAACAGCGTGCCGAACAGGGTGACGGAGATGCTGACGAGGGCGGCGCGGGTGACCTGGCCGCCGCTGAGCAGCTCCTGGTAGGCGATGAAGGTGATGCCCTTGGGCACCAGCACCAGGCCGCCCGCCTCGTTGATCGTCTTGCGCGAGGACAGGCTGGTGACGACCACGATCCACAGCGGGAAGAGGATCGCCAGGCAGGCGAACGTCAGGGCGATGCCCTTGCCCGCGAGACCGGCCCGGGAGGGCTCCTCCTCCCATGCGGGGCGCTCGGGTGCGGTCCACCAGCGCGGCCGGCTCACCGGTTCGTCGATGACGGCGGTCACTTCTTGTACACCCCCTGCTCGCCCATGAGATGGGCCACCTTGTTCGCGGCGAGGACCAGGCCGATGCTGACCACGCCCTTGACCAGTCCCGCGGCGGCCGCGTAGCCGAAGTCCTGGTTGCGGACGCCGTTCCACCACACGAAGGTGTCGAGGACTTCTCCGGCGCCCGGTCCGACGCCGTCGCGTTGGAGCAGGATCTGCTCGAAGCCGACGGTCAGGGCGTCGCCGACGCGCAGCACCAGCAGCAGGGCGATGACCGGCCGCAGGGCGGGCAGGGTGATGTGCCACATGCGGCGCCAGCGTCCGGCGCCGTCCATCGCGGCGGCCTCGTACAGGTCCGGGCTGACCGAGGCGAGCGCGGCGAGGAAGACGATGATCCCCCACCCGGCGTCCTTCCACACGCTCTGCGCGGTGAGCAGGAAGGGGAAGGTGTCCGGGTTGGTCATGATGTTCAGGCCGTCGTGGCCGTTCTCCCGCAGAAGTTGGGAGAGCATTCCCGCGCCGCCGAACATCTGCTGGAAGACGGCGATGACCAGCACCCAGGAGAAGAAGTGCGGCAGGTACAGGACGGCCTGCGCGACGGCCCGCACCCGGGGCCTGACCACGCTGTTGATGAGCAGCGCGAGCAGGATCGGAACCGGGAAGAACAGCAGGAGCTGCACGAAGAACAGCACCAGTGTGTTCTCGACGGCGTTCCAGAAGGCGGAGTCCTCGAACATCCGCTGGAAGTTCTCCAGGCCCACGAAGGGGCTGTGCAGGATGGAGACGATGCCGTTGTCGCTGATGTACGGGTCGTAGTCCTGGAAGGCGACGACGTTGCCGAGGATGGGCAGGTAGTTGAAGATCAGGAGGAGCACGACAGCCGGCAGCGTCATGAGGATCAGGACGCGGTCGCGCCGGAACCGGTGCCGCAGGCTCGGTTTTCCCGTGACTCGTTTCTCCCGGGGGCGGGCGGCGTCGCCGGACGCCGCCGCGGTCTTCACCGGTGTGCTGGCCTCGGCGCTGCTCCGAGGCACCGTGCTGTGGGACACGGTCGGTCTCCTTGCCTCAGAGTGGGGTCAGCCCGCCGCGGAACCGTTCTCGTCGAGCAGCTTCTTGTACCAGTCGCGCAGCTTGTCGCCGCCCTGGCTCTTCCAGTCGGAGATGGCCTGCTGCATGTCGCTGATCTTCTTGTGCCCGCGGATGATGTCGTCCTCGAGCTGCTCGAAGTTGGTGGCGAGGTTGGTGTAGCGGGAGGGCTCGGTGATCTGGAGGCCCCAGAACGAGGACTTCCTGGTGAAGGCGCCCATCCGTTGCTGCCACTCGACCATGGCCCGGGTGTAGTCCGGCAGGTCGGGGTGGGCGATGGTCGCGGCGGGGCTCGCGACCATGACGTAGGCGTTGACGACCTCGTTGTTGCCCTTGTCGTTCTTGACCGGCACGCCGTCCTTGAGCGTGTAGTGGGTGCCCTCGACGCCGTAGTTGGTCATCATCCACTCCTTGGTGCCGTACGGCGCCGCGGTGACGTTGGCGACCGCCAGGGCGTCGTGGATGACGGACTCGGAGGCCTTCTTGTTGATGAAGGCGAAGATGTTGGCCGGGTTCGTGGCGTACAGCGTCGGGTGCCCGCCGTCGTGGCCCCAGATGTCCATGCCCCAGATCTTGATGTCGGGGTTCTGGGTCGAGTACGAGGCCTGCCGCCCGTACCAGTTGGAGATGTCGTCGTTGTAGATCAGGAACTCACCGGCGGCGAACACGGGGGCCGTGTCGCCGATCTGGCCCTTGCCCAGGTAGAAGTTGGGGTGGACGACCTTGGCGGCGAACAGCTTCCGCGTCCACTCGATGGCTTCCAGGTACTGCGGGGTCTCGATGCGGTTGATCAGCTTGCCGTCGACGAGGTTCCACCACAGCGGCTTCTCACCGCCGCCGAGCACCCCGAAGTTGCTGAACGCGGTCCACTTCATGTCGCCGCAGGCCCATCGCTTGGCCCGGGCGTTGGTGATGTCCTTGCACAGGGCCATGAACTCGTCCGCGGACCGCGGGACTTCGTAGCCCTCCTTCTCGAAGATGTCCTGGCGGTAGATCGGCACGATGTTGCCGACGTATCCGGCGGGCATCGGCAGGCCCATCAACTTGCCGCCGAAGATGGAGCGTTGCCAGGCGTCGCTGGGGATCGCCGCGAGGTTGGGGTACGCCTTGATCTTGTCCCCGGAGAGGTACGGGCCGAGGTCGGCGAACTTGCTGATGATGGCGTTCGGAATCTTGCCCATCATGTTCCAGCCGGGGACGACCACCACGTCCGGGACGTCGCTGGAGGCGAGGACCGCGCCGAGTTTCTGGTCGTAGGTGTTGCCGTCCTGGTTGCGCCACTGGACGTCGACGCCGATCAGGTCGTTCATCGCCGTGTAGTAGGCGCAGCCCTGCTTGGGCGGCGAGCCCCAGAACGGCGACATGATGGTGACCTTGCCGCCCTTGCCGAGCTTCTTCGGCACCGACGTCTTGAGGGTGGCGATGTCCAGCTTGCTGGTGAAGCCCATCGCGGAGCCGTTCTTGGACGGGATGTCCGGCGTCACCACGTTGCTGGCCACATGGGCCGGCAGGAGCTTCTTGGCGTTCCTGCCCGACGTGGTCCCCTCACGCGACCCGCCGTCCGAACCACCGCAGGCGGACAGCAGTGGCATCCCTCCCGCCACTGCCGCGGTGGCGACCGCTGTCGAGGCGAGGAAGCTTCTCCGGCTCGGTCCGGAGGAGGTGGAGGTGGAAGCGGCGTTCGGCGTCATTGCGTCAACCCTTCGTGGCGCACCTGGACACCCGGCGGAGGCCGTCGGCTGCGGTGTCGTAAGTGGAACTGGCTGAGCTGAAGCGTTTCTTCGACGTATGAACGGAATGTGCAGTCGAAGCGCTTCGATGTTGCTGTGAGGTTAAGTGAACACACAGGGGCGCACAAGGGTCGCTTCCAAGATTCCTACGCGGCAGGCGAGCGCCCTGCTTTCGTATGCACCGCTTGAAGTCGGGGTGTCGATCTCTTGACACTCGACACCGAGTCGAATGAGCATCGAAGCGCTTCGAAAGCAATCCCGTCGATTCATCGCAGGGGGATCTCCACATGGCCGCACACACGCCGCACACGCCGCCTTTTCGCGATCCACACCTGCCCTTCGCGAAGCGCATCGACGACCTTCTGTCGCGGCTCACCCTCGACGAGAAGATCGGATTCCTGCACCAGTTCGTCCCCGCCGTCGAGCGGCTGGACATCGCCGCGTTCCGCACCGGCCAGGAGGCGCTGCACGGCGTGGCCTGGATGGGCCCGGCCACGGTCTTCCCGCAGGCGGTCGGTCTCGGCGCGACCTGGAACCCGGACCTGGTACGACGGGTCGGTGAGGCCGTCTCCAAGGAGATCCGCGCGATGCGCGCCCGTGACGACCGCGTGGGGCTCAACGTCTGGTCCCCGACCGTCAACCTCCTGCGCCACCCGCTGTGGGGCCGCAACGAGGAGGGCTACTCGGAGGATCCGCGGCTCACCTCGGCCATCGCCACCGCCTACACACACGGCCTGCGCGGCGAGCACCCGACGTACTGGCGTACGGCGCCGGTCCTCAAGCACTGGCTCGCGCACAACAACGAGACGAACCGCGACACCACGTCCTCCTCCGTCCGCCCGCGCGTCCTGCACGAGTACGACCTGCGCGCCTTCCGCGACACGGTCGAGGCGGGTGCGGTGGCCGGCGTCATGCCCGCGTACAACCTGGTCAACGGCCGTCCGAACCATGTCTCGCCGTATCTGCGCGAGCACCTGCGGACCTGGACCGAGGCGGATCTCCTCGTCTGCTCGGACGCGGGCGCGCCGTCCAACCTGGTCGACTCCGAGCACTACTTCGACACGCACGAGGAGGCGACGGCCGCGGCGCTGCTGGCCGGCGTGGACAGCTTCACCGACCACGGCACCGACAGCTCGAAGCTCACCGCGCGGGTGCGCGGGGCCCTGGAGCAGGGCCTGCTCACCGAGTCGGACATCGACACGGCCGTGCGCCGCCAGCTCTCGGTACGTTTCCGCCTCGGCGAGTTCGACCCGCGCTACGACCCGCACGCCGGCACCGGAGAGTTCGACACCCCGGCCCATCGCGCGCTCGCACAGGAGGCCGCCGAGCAGGCGATCGTGCTGCTGAAGAACGACGGCGGTCTGCTGCCGCTCGCCGAGGACGCCCGGATCGCGGTGGTCGGCCTGCTCGCGGACGAGTCCAAGCTCGACTGGTACAGCGGCACGCTCATCCACCGGTCCACACCGCTGGAGGGTCTGTACGAGCGGTTCGGCGCGGAGCGCGTGGAGTTCGCGGAGGGCGTGGACCGCGTCCGCTTCAAGACCTCTGCCGGGACGTTTCTCCACGCCCCGGCGGCCGACGGCGCCGAGGAGCAGGTACGCGGCGCCGAGGGCGCTCTCGACCCGGCCACACTGACGGGCCGCACCGATCTGCCCCCGCTGACCACCGATGCGACCGGTACCGAGTTCGCGCTCATGGAGTGGGGCGAGGGCGTGCTGACGCTGCGCGCGCCCGACGGCCGCTATCTCTCGGTCGCCGAGGACGGCTGTCTGCGCGCCTCCGCCGACCAGCCGGGAGGCTGGATCGTCCAGGAGACCTTCCGCCTGGAACCCCACGAGAACGGGCACCTCCTGAAGCACCTCGGTACGGGTCGCCACGTCTGTGTCGCCGCCGACGGCGTCAAGGTTGCCGAAGCGAACCCGGAAATCTTCGAGGTGATCATCACCGAGCGCGGCGAGGACGCGGTGCGCAGGGCCGCCGCCGAGGCCGACGTGGTCCTGGTGGTCGCGGGCAACGACCCGCACATCAACGGCCGTGAGACCGAGGACCGTACGACCCTGCGCCTCCCCCGGCACCAGGAACGCCTGCTGCACGCCGCGCGCGCCACCAACCCGCACACGGTGCTGGCGCTGGTGTCGGCGTACCCCTACGCGTTCGACTCCGCCCGCCTCCCGGCCGTCCTGTGGACGGCGCACGGCGGCCAGGCGGCCGGCACCGCCCTGGCCAGGGTCCTCGCCGGCGACGTCTCCCCCGCCGGCCGCCTCCCGCAGACCTGGTACGCCGACGACGCCGACCTGCCCGACCTCCTCGACTACGACGTGATCGGCAGCCGCCAGACCTACCTGTACTTCGAGGGCACGCCCCTGTTCCCGTTCGGCCACGGCCTGTCGTACGCGTCGTTCGCGTACGCGGACCTGACGGCCAAGGCGGAGGGCGCCGCGGTGTCCGTCTCCTTCACGGTCACGAACACCGGAGCCATGGCGGCGGACGAGGTCGCCCAGCTCTATCTCCGCGCCGTGGACCCGGCTCTCCCGCGTCCGCGGCGCGAGCTGGCGGCACTCGACCGGGTGCGTCTGGAGCCGGGCGAGCGCAGGGAGCTCTCCTTCGAGGTCCCCTTGTCCGCCTTCGGCTTCTGGGATGTGCACCAGGGCCGCTGGCGCCGTGAACCGGGCCCCTACGAACTGCTGGCCGGTGCCTCCAGCGAGGATGTGCGGCTGCGTACGACGGTGACCCTCGACGGCGAGGCGTCCGCACCGCGCCCCGTGCTGAGCCGGGGTCTCGACGCGGCCGACTTCGACGAGCAGAGCGGCATCGAGATCGTCGACCGCACGAAGGCCGCGGGCGACGCGGTGACCCCGGTGGAGGGCAGGGCGGGTGAACTGCTCTACCGGGACTGCGACTTCGGAAAGGGCGCCGGCGAGGTGTCCGTGACGGTGGCGGGCGAGGGTGTGGTCGATGTGTCACTGGACGGGGGTCCGGTGCTCGCGTCCCTGACGCCCGGGACGCCGACGCCGGGACCGTACGACTACACGACGGTCACCGCCGGGCTCCTCGCCGAGGGTGTCCACGACGTCCACCTCACGCTGCGCGGCCCGCTGCGGCTCGCGCACGTCGGCTTCTCCGGTTGAGGGTCCGGACGAAGCCGACGCAAAGAAGGGGCCCGGCACCGGAAGGCATCGGTGCCGGGCCCCTTCGGGAAGCCTATATGAAAATGGTTCCCATTTACTAGGCCGTCCAGAGGGGCTCTAGAGGGCGAGCCCGGTGAGGACCAGCACCCGCTCGTACGTGTAGTCGTCCATCGCGAACTTCACGCCCTCGCGGCCCACGCCGGACTGCTTGGCGCCGCCGTACGGCATCTGGTCGGCCCGGTAGGAGGGGACGTCGCCGATGACCACGCCGCCCACCTCCAGCGCACGATGCGCCCGGAAGGCGACCTGGAGGTCGTGCGTGAACACGCCCGCCTGGAGGCCGTACTTGGAGGAGTTGACGGCGGCGAAGGCCTCGGCCTCGCCGTCCACCTTCTGCACGGTGAGGACGGGCCCGAAGACCTCCTCGCAGGAGATCGTCGTGTCGGCCGGTACGTCGGTGAGGACGGTCGGCGCGTAGGAGGCGCCGTCGCGGTCGCCGCCGGTGAGCAGCGTGGCACCGGCCTCGACGGCCTCCTTCACCCACGACTCGACGCGCCTGGCCGCGTCCTCGCTGACCAGCGGGCCGACGTCGGTCTTGTCGTCGCTCGGATCGCCGGTGACCTGGGCCTCGACGGCGGCGACGATACGCGGCAGCAACCGGTCGTAGACGGTGGCATCCGCGATGACGCGCTGCACGGAGATGCAGGACTGGCCGCCCTGGTAGTTGGAGAAGGTGGCGATGCGGGTGGCGGCCCAGTCGAGGTCCGCGTCGGAGGCGTAGTCGCCGAGGACGACGGCCGCGCCGTTGCCGCCCAGCTCAAGGGTGCAGTGCTTGCGCGGCACCGAGTCCATGATCGCGTAGCCGACCTTCTCGGAGCCCGTGAAGGAGATGACCGGCAGGCGCTCGTCCTGGACCAGGGCGGGCATCTTGTCGTTGGCGACCGGGAGGATGCTCCAGGAGCCGGCCGGGAGGTCCGTCTCGGCGAGCAGGTCGCCGATGATCAGGCCGGAGAGCGGGGTGGCGGGCGCCGGCTTCAGGATGATCGGCGCGCCGGCCGCGATCGCCGGGGCGACCTTGTGGGCGCACAGGTTGAGCGGGAAGTTGAAGGGCGAGATGCCGAGGACGACGCCCTTCGGGAAGCGGCGGGTGAGGGCGAGACGGCCCTGGCCGCCGGCGTCGGTGTCGAGGCGCTGGGCCTCGCCGCCGTTGAAGCGGCGCGCCTCCTCGGCGGCGAACCGGAAGACGGAGACCGCGCGGCCGACCTCGCCACGGGCCCACTTGATCGGCTTGCCGTTCTCGGCGGAGATCAGCCGGGCGATCTCCTCGGTGCGCTCGGCGAGCCTGCGGCTGACGTGGTCGAGGGCGCCGGCGCGGACGTGGGCGGGCGTTGCGGCGAAGTCCTCGCGGACGGCGTGGGCGGCGGCGACGGCCTCCTCGACCTGGGCGTCGGTCGGCACGCTCACCTTGCCGACGAGGCGGCCGTCCCACGGGGAGGTGACGTCGAAGGTGTCCTCACCCGTGGCCTGGCGGCCGGCGAGCCAGAAGGCGGTGGTGGAAGTCATGGGGTTCCGGCCCTTCCCTGTTGGGGTGCTCTTGTTCGTGGCTTCGGGGTCCACGGTAGGGCGGTGGGGGTGGGGGCGTGTTTGGCCGGGGTGTAGTGGTGGGGGCGGGTTGTACGACGGTTTGGCGGGGTGGTGGTGCAGCCAGCATTTTCCGCCCCCGCCGCCCCTTCCCGTCCCGACCCGGGGGCCGGCCCCCGGACCCCCGCTCCTCAAACGCCGGAGGGGCTGAATTTTCGCCGGCCGGGGCTTGGTCTTTCAGCCCGTCCGGCGTTTGAGGACGAGGCCGTTCAGGCCGAAAGCGGGGGTCTGGGGGCGGCAGCCCCCAGGTACGGGACGGGAAGGGGCGGCGGGGGCGAAGAACTCCTCGGTGGCTACTCCGCAGACGTCGCCTTCAGCGCCAGCCACAACTCCATCCGCACATCCGGATCATCCAGCGACCGCCCCAGAATCTCCTCCACCCGCCGCATCCGGTACCGCAACGTATGCCGATGCACCCCCAGATCCGCAGCCGCCGCATCCCACTGCCCATGCCGCGACAACCACGCCCGCAGCGAGGCCACCAGATCCCCCCGCCCGGTCGCGTCATGCTCGTACAGCGCCCTCAGCAACCCGTCCGCAAACGCCTTCACCGCATCGTCGGCCAGCAACGGCAGCACGGACCCCGCCGCCAACTGCTCGTGCCCCACGAACACCCGCCCCCGCCGCCGGGCCACCGACAACGCCTGCTCGGCCTGCTTGTACGCCGCCGCGGCCGCGATCGGCCCCACCGGCGCCGACGCCCCGACCACCAGCTCGTCCTCCTCACCACCGGCGGCATCCCGCACCGCGTCCGCCCCGCCCCGCGCAGCCTCGACCGCCGCGGCGTACTCCCCACACGCGGTGACCGCCGCACCCCCGTCCGCGGCCAGCACGACCAGCCGCTCCCCCTCGGGCACGACCAGCACGGCCTCCCCCGCCCGCGCGGCCGCCGACTCCATGGTCTCGGCGAGCCCGGCCAGCGGATCGCCGCCCGCGTCGGCGGCGGCGGCCCGCGCGGCCGACTCGGCGATGATCAACCGGAAGGGGGCGTCCAGCAGCCCCCCGTACAGATGGCCCGCGACGGCCCGCGCATGGTCCGGCTCTCCCGCCAGCAGCATGCGCAGCACCGCCGCACCGATCCGCTGTTCCGCGGCGTGCAGCGACCTCGACCGTTCCGTCGTCAGCGTCAGCAGCGCGATCGCCGAGTGGACCGCGTACCGCTCCGCGGTACCGAGCGCAGCCGCCGTCCCCACCGCGAGCGCGGCCCGGGGCCGCCGCCCCGTCCCCAGGGAGTGCAGTTCGACGCGGTCCTCGTTGTCCGGGGGGCCGACCACCGAGGACGCGGGCGCGGGCCGCTCCCGCAGCCGCTCCACGTCCGCCGTGAGCCGAGCGGCCCGCCGCCCCGCCCACTCCGGTGCGGTCGCGACGACGGCGCCCGAGGCGTCGTACAGCGCGGCCCATCCGTCGACCTGCGAGGCGAGCGCGGACAGCACCCCCTCGGGGCCGCCCGTCAGCGCCTGCTTGGTCAGTTCCCGCTGGGCGGCGAAGCCCGCCGTCACCGCCCGGTACTGGTCGGCGGCGATCGCCGCGGACACCGCCTTGCTGATGGCGAGGAAGGGCGTCCGCCGTGGCACCTCGAGCAGCGGCAGGCCCTCGCCCTCGGCCGCGTCCACCAGCGCCTTCGGGATCTCCTCGTAGTTGACCCCGACGGCGAAGCCGAGTCCGACGACTCCCGCCCCCGCCAGCCGCTTCACATACCGCCGCATCGCCTCCGGATCCTCCGCGTCCAGCTTCAGCGCGGTGATCAGCAGCAGCTCCCCGCCCTCCATGTACGGCACGGGGTCGGCGAGCTCGCTGACGTGCGCCCAGCGGACCGGCACGTCGAGGCGGTCCTCACCCGCGCGCACGGTGAGTTTGAGCGCGGAGTGGTGGACGAGCGAGGCGAGTGTCGGGGGCATGAGGCCTTCAGGTCAGGTTTGCGGGGATCGGGCGAACCTTTTGATCTTTTGGCCGCCTGGTATGAACGGCCTGTCCCGATTCTGCCTCACCGTACGGTCACCCGGTCCTGTGAAGTCCAGACTCAGGGCCTGTCCTGACCCCTCAGATCCACCAGCAGTGGCGGCGCATGTTCTCCCTTGACGGTCGTCAGCGACAGCACCGCATGCCCGGGCGGCACCCCGTGCGCCAGCTCGGACGCCGACCACCGCTCGCGTTCGACCTGGCGGACGGTCACGGCCCGTGCGGTGGGCGCCTTGCCGGTGATGACGCGACGGAGCATGTGGACGGCCTTGCCGGCCGGGGTCTCGGCGATGATCTGCCGGTCGGTGACGTCCCGTGCCTCGGTCCACTCCTTGCCCCAGACCTCGGCGAAGTCCTGTCCGTCCCACGGGGTGAGCCCGGACAGCGCCATACGGCATCCGGTGGAGCCGAGCAGCGGCCCGCGCAGCGGCCTCGGCACGTCGTCCAGGGTCCGCAGGGTCAGTACCACTCCGGCGTTCCCGGACCGCAGCCGCTGGATCCCGCGCACCGCCTCCGGGGTCACCACCCCGGTCGCGTCGTCGAGCACCAGGCAGGCGAACAGCGACCGGTCCTCGCGTACCGCCACGCTCGCGGTGAACTGTGCGAGCACCAGCCGCGCCAGCATCCGCGAGGCGTCCGCATGCCCGCGCTCGGGCAGGTCGATGCGCACCCGCACCGGGTGGTCGAGCGCCTTGAGGGAGAACGGCTTGGACTGCCCCGACGTGTCGAAGAACCCCGCGAAGGCGGGCCGGTCCAGCAGCGCCACCCGGTCCGCAAGCACCGCCGCCACATCCCCGGGGTGCCCCGACTGCCGCCGGCGGGCGTCCAGTTCCCGCAGCAGCGACTCCTGTCCGGAACCCTGCAGCGCGGTACGCAGCTCCTCCAGCGGCCCGGGCGATCCGTCCAGGAGCTGCCGCAGCTCCGGTACGGAGGGGAAGCGGCCGTGGACCGCCCGGAAGGGGCCGAGCAGCTGGGCGAGCACGGTCGTGGACCGGCGGCTGTCACTGCCCGGGTGCGGATCGGCGAGGTCCCCGACCAGCGCCTCGGCCAGCACGGCCGCGGCCTCGTCCGGGTCGCTCGTCCCGCCGTACAGGTCCAGGTCGTACACCGATTCCGGATTCCCGATCCGTACGACGACGTCGTAGGCGTCGACGGGTCCGAGCCCCGCGCCCGCCGCGCCGACCACGACGACCGCGGCCCGTCCGGCGAGGGCGTGCAGACAGAGCGACTCGGCGAGCGGCCGCACCACGGTGCCGGTCTTGCCGGAGCCGGCCGGGCCGACGGCTAGCAGGGAGGTGCCGAGCAGCTCGGGGCCGAGACCAAGACCGGCGCCGCGGTAGGCGTACGGGTTGCGGGGGTCGTCGGCGGTCGTGCCGAGCCGTACCTGACCGGTCAGCAGGTCGTGCCGGGCGATCCGGGCCGGCAGGTCGCGCTCCCCGGAAGGGTGCAGACAGGCGGCGGCGCCGTCCTTGAGCACCGCCCCGGTGAACGCGGCGAGGCTGTGCCGACCGGTGCGCACGCCCTGCCAGGCGCGCACGATCCGGGCGTGGTCGACGTCCCGCATCAGCCCGGCCCGCGCCTCGGCGGCGAGGCGTTCGGCGGCGTCGGCGGCTCCGGCGGCGCGGAGCTGGGGCCACTCGGCGGGGTCCTGTTCCGGGGCGGGCGGGCGTTCGGCGCGGGGCGCCGCCCGGTTCCAGGCGGGCGGGCCGTAGCGGCGCCAGATCTCACCCCAGCGGCCGAGCCTCCCGACGCCGATCATGATGATCAGGGCGATCAGCACGTAGTAGGCGTAGACGACCACGACCGAGGCGATGCTGTGCGGCTGGGCCCAGGAGTCGGGGATCATGGCGTAGAGCGGGAGCAGCCACCAGCCGCCGAGGTAGCCGTTCCACAGCAGCGACCAGATCAGCCAGCCGACGAGGAACGCGATCACCGCACCGCTGACCAGCTGGCGGGCGGGGATCAGTTCGGGCTCCTCCTGAGCCCGCGGCCGATGCCCGAACCGCCACACACCGGGCGGTGTCTCCGGGCGCGGCGCCCGGAGCCACGTCAGGAACGCCGAGCCGTCCGGCCGCGGCGGCACGCCGGGTGCGGCCATGGGCCTCGGCGGTACCTCCGGCGGACCTGCCGGACGCGGCACAGGATTCGCATGCGTACCCCGTGTGTCCTGCGTCCCGTCGCTGTCCATCGCCCTCGCTCCCTGACCAGCCGTTCCGTCCACCGTCAGCGGTCAATCTAACGCCCCGGCACGGGGAGTTCACCGCTTACGCGGCCGGGCCCCGCACCGGCCGCCATGTCCACCGCGGACAAACCCGAACCCCCGACAGCGCCCACATGGAGCATGCCCACCCCCCTCCCCCGGTCCTAACCTGCGAGAAAAGAACCCAAGAGTCCGCAAGGCCGCACACCCCCAGGAGCCCCTCATGAGTGCACTTCCGCAGGAGCGCCGGATCGTCACCGCCATCCCCGGCCCGAAGTCGCAGGAACTGCAGGCCCGCCGTACCGCCGCGGTCGCGCAGGGCGTGGGCTCCGTGCTGCCCGTGTTCACCGCGCGCGCGGGCGGCGGCATCATCGAGGACGTCGACGGCAACCGGCTCATCGACTTCGGTTCCGGCATCGCGGTGACCTCCGTCGGCGCGTCCGCCGAGGCCGTCGTACGCCGGGCGTCCGCGCAGCTCGCGGACTTCACCCACACCTGTTTCATGGTCACCCCGTACGAGGGCTACGTGGAGGTCGCCGAGGCCCTCGCCGAGCTCACCCCGGGTGACCACGCCAAGAAGTCCGCGCTGTTCAACAGCGGCGCCGAGGCCGTCGAGAACGCCGTCAAGATCGCCCGCGCGTACACCAAGCGCCAGGCCGTCGTCGTCTTCGACCACGGCTACCACGGCCGTACCAACCTGACGATGGCGCTGACGGCGAAGAACATGCCGTACAAGCACGGCTTCGGGCCGTTCGCGCCCGAGGTCTACCGCGTCCCGGTCGCCTACGGCTACCGCTGGCCGACCGGCCCGGAGAACGCCGGCCCGGAGGCCGCCGCGCAGGCCATCGACCAGATCAGCAAGCAGGTCGGCCCGGACAACGTCGCTGCGATCATCATCGAGCCGGTGCTCGGCGAGGGCGGCTTCATCGAGCCCGCCAAGGGCTTCCTGCCCGCGATCCGGAAGTTCGCAGCCGACAACGGCATCGTCTTCGTGGCCGACGAGATCCAGTCCGGCTTCTGCCGCACCGGCCAGTGGTTCGCCTGTGAGGACGAGGGCATCGTCCCGGACCTGATCACCACCGCGAAGGGCATCGCGGGCGGTCTGCCGCTGGCCGCGGTCACCGGCCGCGCCGAGATCATGGACGCCGCGCACGCGGGCGGCCTGGGCGGTACCTACGGCGGCAACCCCGTCGCCTGCGCGGGCGCGCTCGGCTCGATCGAGACGATGAAGGAGCTCGACCTCAACGCGAAGGCGAAGAACATCGAGGCGACCATGAAGGCCCGCCTCGGCGCCATGGCCGACAAGTTCGACATCATCGGTGACGTGCGCGGCCGCGGCGCGATGATCGCCATCGAGCTCGTCAAGGACCGGACGACCAAGGAGCCGAACCCCGAGGCGACCGCCGCGCTGGCCAAGGCCTGCCACCAGGAGGGCCTGCTGGTCCTGACCTGTGGCACCTACGGCAACGTCCTCCGCTTCCTGCCCCCGCTGGTCATCGGCGAGGACCTCCTGAACGAGGGTCTCGACATCATCGAGCAGGCCTTCGCGCGGATCTGAGCCAAGCGGAATCCCCAGCTCACGCACAGGATGCGCGTCCCATGCGCACCACCCGCCCCAGCTCCGGCATCCCTCGCGATTCCGGGGCCGGGGCGGTGGGCGTCAGGCCGTGTGAAGAACGTGTGCGAGGTGGATGTCGGGACGCGATTCCGTCTGTCTTCCGCCCATCCCCTGCCGTAGGTTCTACCCAGATGAGAGATACACCCCGCTCACAGGGGACTGTGGGCGATTTCAGGCCGTGGCCTCCCCAGCTACGACCTGGTCGTGCCCTCGCGCACACACACGGAGCTTCCGGCTCCGGATCTCCTCACCGATCGGACAGTCGCCCGCCCCAAACCCCCCGGGGTGGGCGTCGATCCGATCTGATCGGCCGCCTCGGAACTCTCCCCCCTGTTCCGGGGCGGCCGGCCTCCTTCCTTCTCCTTCTCGGGCTTCCCGCCCTCCTCTTCGCGCTGATCACCTGGCAGGTCGTCTCGGACGGCCTGCTGCTGGGCGTGGACCGGCGGGTCAGCGGCGCCCTCGCCCACCCCGACCGCTTCTCGGAACTCCTCGCCGACCTGGGCAACATCGGGGTGGCGGTGCCCGTGCTCGCCCTCGTCCTGGGGTACGTGGCCTGGCGGGCCCGTGCGGTGGGGACGCACCGCTGGTGGCTGCCGCCGCTCGCGGCCGCGCTGCTGATGGCGCTGGTCCCGGCCCTGGTCGTCCCCCTCAAGGAACTGATCGACCGCCCGGGCACCCCCCTCGTGCCTCCGGCGACCGGCTACTACCCGTCCGGCCACACCGCGACGGCCGCCGTCGCCTACGGCTCGGCGACCCTGCTTCTGCTCCCCTGGCTCCGCGCGGTGCACGCCCGCCGTGCGCTGCTCGCCGCCTGCGCCGTCGTCAATCTCGCCGTCGGTTTCGGGCTGGTGCGGCGCGGCTATCACTGGCCCCTGGACGTCGTGGCCAGCTGGTGTCTGTGCACGGTGCTGATCGCGTCCCTGTGGATGTTCCTGGCCCGCGTCGGCCGCGCGGGGGCCGACGCGAGTGCGGTGAGTGCGCGTAGCCCGTCTTGCGAACCGTCTTTGCAGCCGCCGCCTGTGTAGACCTCTGGCCATCAATGGCCCGTCAGCTGTCCTCCTCACGCGCCAGGCGCGCCGCCGCCTCGTGCATGGCCAGTTCGAGGAGCGAGGGGTCCGTGAGGGTGCCCGAGCCGTCCGGCGGGACCAGCCAGCGGACACCGCCCGTCGAGCGTCCCGGGTACGGCACCACGATCCAGGTGCCGGCCCCTGCCGTACGGATGCCGGTGCCGAGCCAGCGGGCCGCGGTGCCCGGCGGCACGAAGAAGCCCATGCGGGCGTCCCCGAAGTCGACGAGCACCGGGCCCGGCCGGTCGAGGAAACGGGTCAGGACGTCGAGCGTGGCGTAGCCGAGCTCGGCCGGAAGGATGAGCACGTCCCAGGCCTTGCCCGCGGGCAGCAGCGCGATCCCCAGGGGATTGCGCTCCCACTCCCAACGGCAGGCCTCGGGATCCGGAGCAACGGACGCCAGCCACTCGACCGCCGTGTTCGCCCCAGCCATGAGGAGACCTCCTGTCTCTCCTGGACGCTGGTCGCGTCACGGGAGAGAGGGTGGCCCCCCGGCGGGCATTACGCGGGTTTTCCCGACCCGATGAAGTGAGCTGGGTCACAATCATCGCGCATCGGGTGCCTCAGCTGTCGAAACCGAGCCCGAGCCGGTCCATCGTCCGCAGCCAGAGGTTGCGGCGGCCGCCGTGTGCGTCCGCGCGGGCCAGGGACCATTTGGTGAGCGCGATGCCGGTCCAGGCGAACGGCTCGGGCGGGAACGGCAGCGGCTTCTTGCGGACCATCTCCAGCGAGGTCCGCTCCGTGCTCTCCCCCGCCAGCAGGTCCAGCATCACCTCGGCGCCGAAGCGGGTGGCGCCCACGCCGAGGCCCGTGTAGCCCGCGGCGTAGGCGACGTTGCCCTGGTGCGCGGTGCCGAAGAACGCCGAGAAACGCGAGCAGGTGTCGATCGCACCGCCCCACGCGTGGGTGAAGCGGACGCCCTCCAGCTGCGGGAAGCAGGTGAAGAAGTGCCCGGCGAGCTTGGCGTAGGTCTCCGGACGGTCGTCGTACTCGCGGCGCACCCGGCCGCCGTAGTGGTGGACCGCGTCGTAACCGCCCCACAGGATGCGGTTGTCGGCGGACAGCCGGAAGTAGTGGAACTGGTTGGCGCTGTCCCCGAGGCCCTGGCGGTTCTTCCAGCCGATCGACGCCAGCTGCTCCTCGCTGAGCGGCTCGGTCATCAGCGCGTAGTCGTAGACCGGGACGGTGTAGGCGCGTACGCGCTTGATCAGGTTCGGGAAGATGTTGGTGCCGAGCGCGACCTTGCGGGCGCGGACGGAGCCGTAGGGGGTGCGTACGGCCATGCCGGCGCCGTACGGCTTCAGAGTGAGGGCGGGGGTGTGCTCGTAGATGCGGACGCCGAGGGCGAGGCAGGCGCGCTTGAGGCCCCAGGCGAGCTTCGCCGGGTGGAGCATGGCGACGCCTCGGCGGTCCCAGAGGCCGGCCTGGAACGTCGGTGAGGCGACTTGTTCCCGTACCGCTTCCGCGTCCAGGAACTCGACGCCCTCGGCGAGGCCCGCGCGTTCCATCTCCTCGTACCAGTCACGCAGTTCCCACGCCTGGTACGTCTCGGTCGCCACGTCGACCTCGCCGGTGCGCTCGAAGTCGCAGTCGAGGGAGTGCCGGGCGACCGCCTTCTCGATCTCGTCGAGGTTGCGGGCGCCCAGTTCCTGGAGCTTGTGGATCTCGTCGGGCCAGCGGGTCAGGCCGTTGGGCAGGCCGTGGGTGAGGGAGGCGGCGCAGAAGCCGCCGTTGCGGCCCGAGGCGGCCCAGCCCGCCTCGCGGCCCTCCAGCAGGACGACATCCCGTGCAGGGTCGCGCTCCTTGGCGATGAGCGCGGTCCACAGTCCGCTGTAGCCGCCGCCGACGACCAGCAGATCGCAGGTCTCGGCGCCGGTGAGCGCGGGCTCGGGGTGGGGCTTGCCGGGGTCTTCCAGCCAGTACGGGACCGGCTGTGCGTCGGAGAGAGACTTTGTCCAGTTGTTGCCACGGCTCATGGCGCTTGGGGCCATGATTTCAACTCCCTACAGGGTTTCTGCGATTACGCCTTTTGCTTGTTGCGGCGATTCCCGATGAGCATCGAGGAAAGGACCAACAATACGGCGACGAGGAACATCGTCGTACCGATGACATTGATCTGGACGGGCGTTCCGCGCTGTGCCGAGCCCCAGACGAACATGGGGAAGGTGACGGTCGAGCCCGCGTTGAAATTGGTGATGATGAAATCGTCGAAGGAGAGCGCGAAGGACAGCAGCGCGCCGGCGGCGATCCCGGGGGCCGCGATGGGCAGGGTGACGCGCAGGAAGGTCTGCGCCGGGCCGGCGTAGAGGTCCTGCGCCGCCTGCTCCAGGCGCGGGTCCATGGACATCACGCGCGCCTTGACGGCGACGACGACGAAGCTGAGGCAGAACATGATGTGGGCGATGAGGATCGTCCAGAAGCCCAGCTGGGCACCCAGGTTGAGGAACAGGGTGAGCAGCGAGGCCGCCATGACGACCTCGGGCATCGCCATCGGCAGGAAGATCAGCGAGTTCACCGTGCCCCGCGCGCGGAACCGGTAGCGGACCAGCGCGAAGGCGATCATCGTGCCGAGGACGGTGGCGCCGATCGTCGCCCAGAGGGCGATCTGGAGGCTGATCGACAGCGAGCCGCACATGTCGGCGACACCGCAGGGATCCTTCCAGGCGTCCGTGGAGAACTGCTGCCACTGGTAGTTGAAGCGCCCCTTCGGTTTGTTGAAGGAGAACACCGTGACAATGACGTTCGGAAGCAGGAGATATCCGAGCGTCAGCAGTCCCGCGATGACGACGAGATGGCGCTTGAGCCAGTTGAGGACGGACATTTAAACCAGATCCTCCGTCCCGGACTTGCGAATGTAGAGGGTGACCATGAGGAGAATCGCGGCCATGAGGATGAAGGAGAGGGCCGCCGCCGTCGGATAGTCCAGGATCCGCAGGAACTGCGTCTGGATGACGTTTCCGATCATGCGCGTGTCGGTCGAGCCGAGCAGTTCGGCGTTGACGTAGTCGCCGGCCGCCGGGATGAAGGTCAGCAGCGTGCCGGAGACCACGCCGGGCATCGACAGCGGGAAGGTGACCTTGCGGAAGGTGGTCCAGGGTTTGGCGTACAGGTCGCCGGCCGCCTCGTGGAGCCGCCCGTCGATGCGCTCCAGCGAGGTGTAGAGCGGCAGGATCATGAACGGCAGGAAGTTGTACGTCAGTCCGCAGACGACCGCGAGTGGCGTGGCCAGGACGCGGTCGCCGGAGGTCCAGCCGAGCCAGTTGGTGACGTCGAGGACGTGCAGCGTGTGGAGGGTGCTCACCACCGGGCCGCTGTCCGCGAGGATCGTCTTCCAGGCGAGGGTGCGGATCAGGAAGCTGGTGAAGAACGGCGCGATCACCAGCACCATGATCAGGTTCCGCCAGCGGCCCGCGCGGAAGGCGATCAGATACGCCAGCGGGTAGCCCAGCAGCAGACACAGGACGGTCGCGGCGGCCGCGTAGAGGACCGAGCGCAGGAACTGCGGCCAGTACTCGGACAGCGCGTCCCAGTAGGTGGCGAAGTGCCAGGTGACCTTGTAGCCCTCCTCCAGGGAGCCCGTCTGTACGGACGTGGAGGCCTGGTAGATCATCGGCAGCGCGAAGAAGACGATCAGCCAGAGGATGCCGGGGAGCAGAAGCCAGTACGGCACCAGGCGGCCGCGTTTGCGCGGGGGCTTGGTCTCGGGGGCGGGCGCCAGGGGTGGCGCCTCGGTGACGGCGGCCATCAGGCGGCGTCCTCCTCGACCTCGGCGACACCGGCGTCGATGTCCTGAGCCGCGTCGAGGCCGAAGGTGTGCGCCGGGTTCCAGTGCAGGACGACCTCGGCGCCGGGCACCAGCCGGGCGTCGCGGTCGATGTTCTGGGCGTAGACCTCGAACTCGGGGCAGACGGGGCTGTCGATGACGTACTGCGTGGAGACGCCGATGAAGCTCGAGTCGGCGATCCTGCCGGTGATGCGGTTGCGGCCCTCGGCGATCTCGCCCGCGTCGTCGGCGTGGGTGAGGGAGATCTTCTCCGGGCGGACGCCGACCAGGACCTTGCCGCCGGTCGTCGTCGGTGCGGAACATCGCGCCTCGGGCAGCACCAGCTTGCCGCCGCCCGCCTTGAGGACGATGTCGTCGCCGTTCTTGGTGTCGACCTCGGCCTCGATGAGGTTGGAGGTGCCGAGGAAGTTGGCGACGAAGGTGGTGTTCGGGTTCTCGTAGAGGTCGGTGGGCGAGCCGAGCTGTTCGACGCGGCCCGCGTTCATCACGGCGACGGTGTCGGCCATGGTCATGGCCTCCTCCTGGTCGTGCGTGACATGGATGAAGGTGATGCCGACCTCGGTCTGGATGCGCTTGAGCTCCAGCTGCATCTGGCGGCGCAGCTTGAGGTCGAGGGCGCCGAGGGGCTCGTCGAGGAGGAGCACCTTCGGGTGGTTGATCAGGGCGCGGGCCACGGCCACGCGCTGCTGCTGGCCGCCGGAGAGCTGGTGCGGCTTCTTGCGGGCCTGCTCGCCGAGCTGGACCAGCTCCAGCATGTCCTCGACCTGCTTCTTCACCGACTTGATGCCGCGGCGGCGCAGACCGAAGGCGACGTTCTCGAAGATGTCGAGGTGCGGGAAGAGGGCGTAGGACTGGAAGACCGTGTTCACCGGCCGCTTGTACGGCGGCAGATGCGTGACCTCCTGGTCGCCGAGGTGGACGGTGCCGCTGCTGGGCTCCTCCAGGCCGGCGATCATGCGCAGGGTGGTGGTCTTGCCGCAGCCGGAGGCGCCGAGCAGGGCGAAGAAGGAGCCCTGTGGCACGGTCAGGTCGAGCGGGTGCACGGCGGTGAAGGAGCCGTAGGTCTTGCTGATGCCCGAGAGGCGGACGTCGCCGCTGTTGTCTGTCGTCATCTTCGTCACGCCCCTGTGAGCTTCGCGAACTTCTGCTGGTAGGCCGTCTCTTCCTTCGAGCTCAGCGAGCGGAAGGCGTGGGACTTCGCCTGCATGGCCTGGTCGGGAAGGATCAGCGGGTTCTCCGCCGCCGACTTGTCGATCTTGGCAAGGTAGGGCTTCACGCCCGCGACCGGGCTCACGTAGTTGATGTACGCGGCGAGTTCGGCGGCCGGCTCCGGCTCGTAGTAGTAGTCGATGAGCCGTTCGGCGTTCGTCTTGTGGCGTGCCTTGTTGGGGATCAGCATGTTGTCGGTGGACGTCATGTAGCCGCTGTCCGGGATGATGTAGCCGACATTGGGGCTGTCCGCCTGGAGCTGCACGATGTCACCGGCCCACGCGATACAGGCCGCGAAGTCGCCCTTGGTGAGGTCGGACGTGTAGTCGTTGCCCGTGAAGCGGCGGATCTGGCCCTTGTCGACGGCCTTCTGAAGCCGGGCGATCACCGCGTCGTAGTCGTCGTCGGTGAACTTCGCCGGGTCCTTGCCCATGTCCAGCATCGTCATGCCGATGCTGTCGCGCATCTCGGTCAGGAAGCCGACGCGGCCCTTCAGCTTGGGGTTGTCGAGCAGGTCGGAGACCGACTTCACCTCGACGCCGTCGAGCGCCTTCTTGTTGTAGGCGATGACCGTCGAGATGCCCTGCCAGGGGTACGAGTAGGCGCGCCCGGGGTCCCAGTCGGGGCTGCGGAACTGGTCCGAGAGGTTGGCGAAGGCGTGCGGCAGGTTGGACGGGTCCAGTTTCTGGACGTAGCCGAGGCGGATCATGCGGGCGGCCAGCCAGTCGGTGAGCACGACGAGGTCGCGGCCGGTGTCCTGGCCCGCGGCGAGCTGCGGCTGGATCTTGCCGAAGAACTCGTCGTTGTCGTTGATGTCCTCGGTGTACTTGACCGTGATGCCGGTCCGCTTGCGGAACGCGTCCAGCGTCGGACGGTGCTTGCCGCTGTCGTCCACGTCGATGTACTCGGGCCAGTTGGAGAAGTTGATCACCTTCTCCTTCGCCGAGTGGTCGTCGGCGGACACACCGCCCTGTGTCTTGCCCGCGGCGGGGATCCCGCAGCCGGTCAGCGCCGCGAGACCCCCGACGGTGAGCGCGCCGCCCGCGGAGGCGCGCATCAGGGACCGTCGGGTCATCGCCGCCCGGCCGTTGCTCAGGCTGCGCCGCATCGCGGCCGCCACGGCCGGTGTCGGGCGGTCGGGCTCGTACTGCTCCATGCGCGTGGTGCCCTTTCGGGAGTGTGGCCGCCGGTCGTGCGGCCGGTTCGGCTAGCGGTCCCCGAAGACGGTGCGGTGCCAGTCCTTCCTGGCCACCGCCGTGTTGTCGAACATGACGTGCTTGATCTGCGTGTATTCCTCGAACGAGTACGCGGACATGTCCTTGCCGAAGCCGGACGCCTTGTACCCGCCGTGCGGCATCTCGCTGATGATCGGGATGTGGTCGTTGATCCACACACAACCCGCCTTGATCTCGCGGGTGGCGCGGTTCGCCCGGTAGACGTCGCGGCTCCACGCGGAGGCGGCGAGGCCGTACGGGGTGTCGTTGGCGAGCCTGATGCCGTCGTCTTCGCTGTCGAAGGGCAGGACCACCAGCACCGGTCCGAAGATCTCCGACTGGACGATCTCGCTGTCCTGGGCGGCGTCCGCCACCAGGGTGGGCCGGTAGTAGGCGCCGCTCTCGAGCTCGCCCTTGGGGGCCTCGCCGCCGGTCACCACGCGCGCGTAGGCGCGCGCCCGGTCGACGAAACCGGCGACGCGGTCACGCTGGACGTGCGAGATCAGCGGGCCGAGGTCGGTGCCGGCCGCGAAGGGATCGCCGAGCCGGACGGTCTCCATCAGCGCGGCGGTCCGCTCGACGAACGCCTCGTAGAGCGGGCGCTGCACATACGCACGCGTGGCGGCCGTGCAGTCCTGTCCGGTGTTGATGAGGGCGCCCGCGACCGCGCCGTTGACGGCGGCCTCCAGGTCCGCGTCGTCGAAGACGACGAAGGGCGCCTTGCCGCCGAGCTCGAGGTGGAGGCGCTTGACGGTGGCGGTGGCGATCTCGGCCACGCGCTTCCCGACGGCGGTGGACCCGGTGAAGGAGGTCATGGCCACGTCGGGATGGCCGACGAGACGCTCACCGGCCTCCTTGCCGGTACCGGTGACGATGTTGATGACACCGTCCGGGATTCCGGCGTCGGTGGCCGCCTGCGCGAACAGCAAGGAGGTGAGGGGGGTCAGCTCGGCGGGCTTCAGCACGATGGTGTTGCCCGCGGCGATCGCCGGGAGGATCTTCCAGGCCGCCATCTGGAGGGGGTAGTTCCAGGGCGCGATCGACCCGACGACCCCGATGGGCTCCCGCCGCACGTACGACGTGTGATCCCCGGAGTACTCACCGGCCGACTGCCCCTGCAGATGACGGGCGGCGCCCGCGAAGAAGGCGGTGTTGTCGATGGTGCCCGGGACGTCGAACTCGCGGGTCAGCTTCAGCGGCTTGCCGCACTGCAGGCTCTCCGCGCGGGCGAACTGCTCGGCGCGGTCGGCGAGTACGGCGGCGAAGCGGTGCAGCGCGTCGGAGCGTTCGCCGGGGGTGGTGGCGGCCCAGCCGGGAAAGGCCTCGCGCGCGGCGGCCACGGCCGCGTCGACGTCGTCGGGGCCGGCCAGTTCGTAGGTGTACACCTCCTCGCCCGTCGCCGGGTCGACGACCGCGTGCGTACGGCCGGAGGTGCCCTTCGTCAGGCGGCCCGCGATGAACTGCGCGCCGTCCGCGAAGCGGTCCTGGGCGGGGAATCGTTCCGGGGTGGCGGTGCCCGGGTTCTGCATGTCGCTCTCCTCCGCCGTCGCCCCGTGGATTCAGGGGGCGGGTGGCGTAGCTCCAGCTCGATTTGAGTGCCGATCCTGACAGAGCTATGGCACTCCTACAAGGGATTCCGTTGTTGCCTTTCGGTTACGCGACGGAATCTGTCGACCAGGTGTCGAGTGAGCTCGGAAAAGGGGGGACGGAGTGTCAGTGGTGGCTGCGAGACTCGCATGCATGGAAAAGATCAACTCCCGAGAGGCACTGGTCAAGGCGGTCAGCGCGGGGGCCCGGGTCAAGTACCTGCACTTCTGGGGCCACCGGGCGCGGGCCGATGGCCGGGTGGGGCCGAGCTGTCTGAGCCAGTGGTGGCGGTCGCCGTTCACGGTGGACGGGGTGGCCTACGCGACCGCCGAGCACTGGATGATGGCGGCCAAGGCGCGGCTGTTCGACGACACGGAGGCGGAGCAGCGGGTGCTGGCCGCGGAGCATCCGTCCCAGGCCAAGAAGGCGGGGCGGCTGGTGCGCGGCTTCGACGAGGCGATATGGGAGCGCGAGCGCTTCGGAATCGTGCTCGAGGGCAGCGTCCACAAGTTCGCCGCGCACGCGGATCTGCGGGAGTTCCTGGTGAACACCGGCGATCGGGTCCTGGTCGAGGCAAGCCCCGTGGACCGGGTGTGGGGCATAGGCCTCGCGGCGGACGACGAGGCGGCAACCGACCCGGAACGCTGGCGGGGCCCGAACCTGCTGGGCTTCGCGCTGATGGAGGCACGGGAACGGTTGCGGGAGGAGTGACCGGGCCCCCGCCCGCGCCGGGCGGGGCGGATGGCCGGGCGACACGGAGCCGGGCCGAGCGAGGCGAGCGAGCCAAGCCAGGCGAGGCAGGCACGCCGGACCAGGCGGGCGGCAGCGCACCAGTCTCGTCCGTCGCTCCCGAGGGAGCCGGCGGCTGCGGCAGGTCCGCCGTCACCTCGGACTCGGACCCGCCGGTCCGCGCAGCGTCCGGCTTCTCCTCGCGCACCGGCCGCACCACTGCGGTCTCCTGCGAGCCGGGCCGAACAAGCGGGCGAGGCAGGCGGGCGACCGGGCGACACGAGCCCCGCCAGGCGAGACAGGCGGGCAGCCGGGCAGCTGGGCGATACGAGCCGAGCCAGGCGCGCCAGACAGGCCAGCGGGGCGACCCGAGCCGGGTGCAGCGGGCCGGCCGGTGAGGCAGACGGGGTGGGCGGTGTCAGGCGTTGGTCGTCAGTGGGGCCGACAGGCTGGGGGCGGAGTTGTAGGAGGGGCCCTCGTCCACGTTGTTCCGCTCGTCGTGCACGGTGGCGACGAGCGCGACGATCATCAGGGCCAGCGTGGCGATGCCGAGGACGATCCCGACGATGCCCGTGATGAAGCCCGCCTGGGCCTGGCCACGGTTGTTGGCCTCGCCCCGGTCCGCCCGCCGCTTCCCCTTGACGCCGAAGACGACCGCGAGCACTCCGAGGACGACGGAGACGATGCCGTACATGCAGAACAGGCAGCAGGACAGGATGCCCAGCACCAACGCCGCGGTACCCATGCCGTTCTGGGGGTACGGCTGCATACCGGGCCAGCCGTAGCCCTGCGGGTAGGCGGGGTAGCCGTATCCGCCGGGTGCCGCCGGGCCCTGCGGGCCGACGCCGGGGCCGGTCGGCGCTATCGGCGGGGGCGGTACGGCGGACTCGGACCAGCCGTCGGGGGCGGGGGGCACATAGCCGGGGGCGCCGAACCCGGGCGGGGCGAAGCCGTCGCCCGGCAGGGACGTCACCGTGGCCTGGTCGTGCACCTGCGGCGGCGACACGGGCGGCGGGCCGCCCTTCTCCAGCGAGGTCTTGCGCTCCGGCGGCGCCCACGGGTCGTGGTCTGCTCCTGCGCCCCCGCGCGGCTCTGTCTGGTCCGCCACGTTCCGTGTCCCCCTCGGTCGATCGTCACGCCATCGTATAAGCCCTGTCCCAGCGGTCGGGCCGCCCGGTCGGTCAGCGCTTCCCGCGACGGCGGCACCGCCGCGTCGGGACCCGTCCTACGATGATCCCGACCCACCGATCAGCCGATCACCCGCGTCCCGCCCGGGCCAGCCGCCCCGGGGCGCCGTTCCGGGGAGGAACCCTTGACCCAGCACCTGGGCGCTTTCGCCGCTGCGCCGCGCGACCTGCACGCCTTCATCGCCGGACTGCCCAAGGCCGAACTCCATGTCCACCACGTCGGCTCCGCCTCCCCCCGGATCGTCTCGGAGCTGGCCGCCCGGCACCCCGACTCCAAGGTGCCCACCGACCCCGAGGCCCTGGTCGACTACTTCACCTTCACGGACTTCGCCCACTTCATCGAGGTGTACCTGTCCGTCGTGGACCTGATCCGCACCCCGGAGGACGTACGGCTGCTGACGTACGAGGTGGCCCGGGATCTGGCCCGGCAGCAGGTGCGCTACGCCGAGCTGACCGTCACCCCGTGGTCCTCGACCCGCCGCAACATCGACGAGCGCGCCTTCATGGACGCCATCGAGGACGCCCGCAAGGCGGCGGAGGCCGAGTTCGGGACGGTGCTGCGCTGGTGCTTCGACATCCCCGGCGAGGCAGGTCTCGAGGCCGCCGAGGAGACGACGCGGCTCGCCACCGACGACCGGCTGCGGCCTGAGGGGCTGGTGTCGTTCGGGCTCGGCGGGCCCGAGATCGGGGTGGAGAGGCCGCAGTTCAAGCCGTATTTCGACCGGGCGATCGCGGCGGGGCTTCGCTCCGTGCCGCACGCCGGCGAGACCACAGGACCGGAGACGGTGTGGGACGCGCTCACCCATCTGCGGGCCGAGCGCATCGGGCACGGCACGAACTCCTTCCAGGACCCGAAGCTCCTCGCGCACCTCGCCGAGCACCGGATCCCGCTGGAGGTCTGCCCGACCTCCAACATCGCCACGCGCGCGGTCCGCAGCCTCGACGAGCACCCGATCAAGGAGTTCGTGAAGGCCGGGATCGTGGTCACCATCAACTCCGACGATCCGCCGATGTTCGGCACCGACCTCAACAACGAGTACGCGGTCGCCGCACGGCTGTTGAACCTCGACGCGGAGGGCATCGCCGCGCTCGCCAAGAGCGCCGTCGACGCCTCCTTCCTCGACGAGAGCGGCAAGGCCGCGATCCGGGACGAGATCGACTCCTACACCTCGGCCTGGCTCGCCCCCTGACGCCCTCCCGCAGGACGACCTCCACAATGGGGCCATGCAGAACCTGACCGCCGTGGCCCATCGCGGCGACCCCTACCGCGTCCGCGAGAACACGATCGGCTCGCTGCGTTCCGCGCTCCGACAGGGCGCGGACGCGGTCGAGGTCGACGTACGGCTCACCAAGGACGGCGTGCCCGTGCTGCTGCACGACGAGACGCTGAAACGGCTGTGGGAGCACGAGCGCCCGCTCCGCTCGCTGTCCGCGGCCGAGGTGCGCGGTCTCACGGACGGCGGGGTGCCGACGCTCGCGGAGGCGCTGGCCGCCACCGACGGCACCCGGATGATGCTGGACCTTCCGGGGCTGCGGGACGTGCGGGCGGCGCGCCGCATCGTGGACGCCGTACGGGAGGCGGGGGCGGCCGACCGCGTCTACTACACCGCCGACGCCACCGCGATGCTCGCCGTCCGCGCCGCCGACACCTCCGCCGAGATCGCCCTGACCTGCACCAGCGTGGCGCCGCCGCGCCCCGCGCTGCTCGCGGCGGTGAAGCCGCGCTGGCTCAACTACCGCTTCTCCCTGGTGGACCGCGACCTGGCCGCCCGCGTCCACCACGACGGGTATCTGCTGTCGGTCTGGACCCCGGACACCCGCCGCTCCATGCGCCGCCTCATCGACCTCGGCGTCGACTCGATCACGACCAACCGCATCGACGTCCTCTGCGCCCTGCGGAACGGCGGCTGACCGGCTACACCCGTGAGCGCTGGGGCACCGTCGCCGGATCGCCCGGGGTCGCGCGGGTGACGTACTGCGGGACCGGGGTGTCGTCCTTGCCGGTGTCGCGGACCAGGCCGTAGCGGATCGCGCCCTGGGCAGGGCCGGTGGTGACGTCCTTCTCGACGGCGTCCCAGGTGGTCGGGGAGACGTACAGGTTGTAGTCGGCGCCGCGTTCGTTCACGGTGAGGGTGACGCTGCCGTCGACGTAGAAGTACTCGTTCTGCCACATCTGCTGGGTGCCGGGCGGCAGGACGGCGAAGCCGGTGGCCTTGCTGCCCATGCCGGTGGCCGTGGGGTCGGTGCTGCTGACACGGTCGTCCATGCGGCGGCCGCCGCCCGAGGCCACATGGAAGAGCTTTCCCTTGAGGCCGGTCCAGCTCGGCGGGACCAGGCTACCGGGCCGGTACTGCGGCGCGACCTGCCAGACGACCTGGACATAGCCCTGGCCGGTGAGCGTGACGCTGTCCCCGCGGTGGTTCAGCTGGGCGTGCGCGCCGCCGGTGCTGGTGATGCCGGACGCGGGCCGGTGCGGGAGGGCGGCGGGCGGTCTGTCCGGGGCGGGCGCCTTGTCCACGGCGTCGACGACGCTGCCGTAGAGCTCGGTCTTCTGCTTCGTCCTCGTCACCGAGGGGGACGGGGAGGGCGTGGGCGAGGCGGACGGGGGCGGCGGGCGGTGGGTGCTCGACGCCGTGGGGGTGTCCGATGCACGCGGGGGCGGGAGGCTCGGGGTCTGTGTGACGACGTAGGCGCCGCCCGCGACGATGGTCGCGCTCGCCGTGACGGCGACGGCGGGCTTGGTCAGGACGCCGAGCACCTTGGCGGACCAGCCGACGGAAGTGGCGGCCGCCGCCGTCTTGCCGCCGAGGGCCAGGGAGAGCGTGAAGCCGACCGGCACCGGCACGAGCGCGATGCCGGCCAGGAGCCGCTCCGCCGGTACGACCGACTCGCGGGCGTCGCCGCAGTAGCCGCAGCCCCTGATGTGCCGGGCCAGCCGCTTGCGCCAGACCGAGTCGGGACGCCCGTCCCAGCGGCCGGTCAGCTCCCGCAGCTGCGGACATGCTCCGTCGAGCGCACGTACGATCCCGCGCGAGATCTCCAGACGCTCCTTCATCCGCTGGACGCGTACGGCGGCGTGCTGCCTGCTGATGCCGACGGCCGCCGCCAGCTCCCGCCGGGTCAGCTCGCCCGCGACCTCCAGCCACCACAGCGACAGCAACTGCCGGTCCTCGTCGTCCAGCCAGCGCACCGCCTCCGCGACCTCGCGCCGCTGCCCCTCCAACTGCAGCCGCAGCACGGTGAGTTCGGCGAAGTCGGTGGCTTCGCGGGCGGCGCCCTCGTCCAGTTGCCGGGGGGACCTGCGGCGCGCCCGGTCCCGTATCTGCCGCATGGCGATCGCCATCAGCCAGGACCGGAAGCTGTCCGGGTCACGGAGCGAGCCGAGGTTGTCCACGGCGCGCAGCATGGTCTCCTGGACGACGTCGTCGACGTCGGCATGGCCGTTCAGGGCACGGCCGACGACGTTGTAGACCAGTGGCAGCCAGCCCGCGACGAGATCGTCCAGCGCCTGCCGGTCACCGGCCTGCGCTGCCGCGATGGTGGAGCGCCACTGCTGCCCGGCCCTCTCGTCCACGTACGTCCTCTCCCGGGTCATATGCCGCTGGACCGCACCTTCTCAGGCGTACCGGGGGTGGTGGCTATGTCGGGGATCACAGTGGGCGCCGGGTGCGGGCGGGGCATGTGGGGGCTCCCGGGTGTGAGGGGAATGCGGGACGCGAGAGGAGACGCGATGGAGTCGGACGGGATAACACTTTTTCGGTGAGCCGCGCCCGACGGCCGGTGACCGTCAGTGCCCGTAGGGGCGATCCCCCACAACGCCCGCACTCCGTAAGGGACTTGCTCCGGGACCGGTCAGGGATTCATGCCCTCCTCAGCGACGATCCGTGTCGCCTCCGCCACCCCGAGGATGATCTACGACCCCCTGCCACCGAGCCTCAGGAGCAGCCGATGCGCGCCCGCACCTCGACGATCCTCGCCGCCTCCCTCGTCCTCGCCCTGACCGCCGGTCCGCTGGCCGCGCCCGCGTTCGCCGCGACCACGCCCGCCTCCGTGTCCGCCCCCGCCGCCACCGGCCCCGACACCGACGCGCTGCGTGCCGCCATCGCGGGGCTGCCCGACACGGACGCGACCTCCGCGACCATCCGCGTCGGCGGCAACGGGACGTGGCACGGCACGGCCGGCGTGCGGGACGCCCGGACCGGGGCGCCGGCGCTGGAGAACGGGCGTTTCCGGGCCGGTTCCGTGACGAAGGTGGTCACCGCGGCGATCGTGCTGCAACTGGCCGCGGAGGGCCGTATCCACCTGGACGGCACCGTGCAGCAGTATCTGCCCGGCCTCCTCACCCAGGAGTTCGAGCCCATAACGGTACGGGAGTTGCTCAACTACACCAGCGGTCTGCAGTCGGGCGCCTCCCTCGGGGACACGGTCGAGGACGGGTACCCGCACCGTTTCGAGACGCTGACCCCGCGGCAGGTCGTGGCGGCCTCCGTCGCCAAGGGCCCGGCGTACGCACCCGGCACACGGCAGGACTACGACAACATCCACTACACGGTCCTCGGCATGCTCATCGAGAAGGTGACCGGCGACTCGTACGCGCACCAGGCCGAGGTTCGGATCTTCCGGCCGCTCGGCATGCGGGACAGCTCGTTCCCCGTCGGCGCCGACCCCCGCATCCACGGTCCCCACAACCGCGGGTACGACTGGATCGACGGCAGGCTGGTGGACGTGACCGACTGGAACATGTCCGACCGGTTCGCCGCCGGGGACCTGATCTCCACGACCGCCGATCTGCAGCGACTGCTGGTGGGGCTGTTCCGCGCCAGGGTCGTGCCCGAGCCGCAGCTCAGGGAGATGTTCACGCTTCCCGACGCGCCCGGTGCACGGTACGCGGCGGCACTGGAGCGGTTCGAACTGAACGGCAGGGTGATCTGGGGCAAGACCGGCTCGCGGCCCGGCTACGCCACGGTGATCGCCGCCACCCCCGATCTCTCCCGCACCCTGGTCTACTCGGTCACCTCGACCGACGCCAAGGGCGACGGCCAGGCGACCGCCGAGCGTTTCGCCTACCCCGCCTTCAACCGCTGAGAAGCCCCCACACCCAGCCCCTCCAGCCGCTTGATCTTCTTCCGTACGACGTACAGCGGGAGCACCCCGAAGACCCCGAACGACATGTCGATCACCGACCACCAGAAGGGGATCCCCCGGAGCGGTCCGCAGATCAGGGCGAGCGGGATGATCCCGGCGCAGGCGATCATCGCGAACTCGACGACCCAGATGTTGCGGACCGGGTCCCGGTAGGGGCCGTAGAAGGCGACCGCGATGACGAGGTGGGCGAAGGCGAGCCAGTCCGTGCCGTAGAGCAGGAAGGGGTAGTCGGCGTCGGCGGTGTCGAGTCCGTGCCGGACGCGCTCGATCCAGTCCATGAGGGCGGGCACGTGGTCCGGTACGGACAGCGACCTCAGCAGGTCCTCGGTCCAGTGCAGTTCGTGGACCAGAGGGAAGGCCGTGGCACCGCTGAGCACCAGGCAGACGACGAAGAAGACCAGCCAGGCGCGGATGCCCTTCAACAGGGCGGCTCTGTCGCTCATTGCAGCAGCGTACGCCCATTGTTGAACGTGTTCAAAACCGCTGTCGGTCACCTGCTGGAGGGGACGGCACCTCCGATACGGGCCGACTGTGCGACCGTCGGCACGGAGCTTGCGGACGGCTGGACGGTTCGGCGGGCCGGCGGACGGCTGGGGACCGTGGAGGGGCTGACGCTGGGAGCGGGAGTGTCCGGGGTGCGTGCCGTCTTCGACGGAGGCAGCGTCGAGGGACTGCTCGCCGGCGGCGGGGCCAGAGGGACCACCGGGGAGGCCGGGCCGTCGGAGGCGGTCAGATGCAGGGGCAGCGCTACGAGAGCGGCGACACCGCAGGTCAGGGCCGCTCCGGCGGCCGCGCGCAGGAGGCGGCGGCGGGATGCGCCGCGGCGGATCTCCTCGTAGCGGCCGGGGGGTGCGCCGAGGTACTCGGCGGGGGGCCGCAGGAGGACGGTGAGCGGGTCCTCGGGGTCGAAGTCCGGGCCCTCGTCAGAGTGTGTGATCAAGGCTTCTCCTCAGGTGGGCGCGGAGCAGTTCGCGGGCCGTGTGGAGGTCGGCCTTGACGGTTCCTTCCTTGCGTCCGGTCAGCACGGACACCTCCCGGATCGGCATGTCAGCGTAGTAGTGCAGCAGGATCGGGACGCGCAGTCGTTCCGGGAGGGACTGCACGAGCAGCCGCACCGAGGGGTCCGTCTGTTCGGGATGCGGGGCCACCGCGACCTCCGTGGTCGCCCGGCGCACGGCTCTGCGTTCGCGCTCCAGCTTGCGCCAGTGGTCCCGGACGAGGTTGGCCGCGGTGACGTAGAGGAAGCCCCGCGGCTCCGCCACGGACGTCCAGCGGGCCCAGAGCCGGGTGAACGCCTCCGAGGCGATCTCGTGGGCCGTCTCGTCGTCGTCGACCAGCCGGCGGCACCAGCCGGCGAGACGCGGATAGAGGGCGGCGAACAGCTCGGACGCGGCCTTCTCACGGGACCGTTTCAACGTTCTCCAGGGTCGTAGGGGCGCTTGTGGAGGAAGACCCCGGGCCGACGGCGTACGTTCCGCCGGCCCGGGTTCCGGGTGGCCGGGTCAGGGGCCGGCGGAGCTCAGCGTCGCGAAGACGATCACGTTGTCGAGATAGCCGTCACCGGTCCGCTTGCCGCCGCAGGTGATGAGCCGCAGCTCCGGCCGGTTCACGTTCCCGTACACCTCCTCCGACGGGAAGTGGGCCTTGGCCACCGTGCGGACGTCGGTCACGGCGAACACCGCAGCCGTGCCGTTCTCCAGGCGTGTCACGATCTTCTCGCCGCGGTGCAGCTCCCCCAGGCGCCGGAAGACGCCGTCCCCGTAGGCGCCGACCGTGACATGACCGAGGATCACCGACGGTCCGGTCTGGCCCGGCGTCGGGGAGTGTTCGTACCAGCCCGCCCGGTCGTGCGCCGCGATCGGCGGCACCTGCACGCTGCCGTCCGCCGCAAGGCCCAGCTTCATCACCGGGGTGTCGACCCCGATGGCCGGTATCCGGAGCCCGACCGGGATGGATCGCCCCACCGCGGACACCGACTTGGCGGACCTGGCCGGGGGCGGCGCGGAGGCGGACGGCGTGCTCGTGGGGCTCCCGGTGGTGGCACCGGGGCCGCCGCAGGCGACCAGCAGTGCGGCCAGCGCCATGGCGGCGAGGGCACGCCCGGAGCGCGGACTCATGCCCCGTTCGCCTGCCGGCGGCGTACGAGGAAGACGGCGCCGCCGCCGAGGACGACGGCCGCGGCGGCGCCCCCGCCGACCAGCGCACCCGTGTGGGAGGAGCCCGAAGTCGTCGGCGCCACACCGGTGTTCGGCGCACCGCTCGGCACGACGGAGACCTGGCCCGAGGACGGCACCCGGCTCGGGGCCGCGCTCGGCCGGGCACTCGGGGCGGTGGTGGCGCTGGGACGGGCACTGGGGGCGGAGGTGGGTGCCTGGCTGGCGCTGGGGACGGGGCTCGGGCTCGTCTTCACCCCGTCGGCGAACGCGGGCACCGCGCCCGCCAGCACGGCGGTGCACGCAAGTGCCATGGCACTGAGGCCGGTTCGGCGCATGAATCGCTCTCTTTCGTCGGTCCGCCCGGTGGTCGACCGGCGGACTGTGTGACTGATCGAGCGGAGAGACGAGGCAGCACGGAGGGAGGTTGTAAAGAGCTGGCAAAGCCGCTCGAGGGGGCGGGATCCGGCCATTCATCGGGGAATTGGTGACGACCGTGTGCGCGGGTCTTGAAGGTGGCTTGCGGCCGTTCTTGTCATGACGTAGGTACGTGAATCATGAACCTTTTCACCCGTGCTGCGTCCCTGCGCCGCCCGGTTCCCCCCACCGCCACCGCCCCGCAACGCCCCCTCGGTCCCCCGGCGTTCGCCCCCACAGCGAACCGCCCGGACCCCGCTCTCGCGGCGCTGACCGGAGAGTGGGTGATCGACCCGGCGCACAGCCGTATCGGTTTCTCCGTCCGCCACGCCATGGTGACCACCGTGCGCGGGGCATTCACCGAGTACCAGAGCCGGCTCTACTTCGACGGCCGCGATCCCTCCCGTTCACGCGCCGAGATCGTCCTGTCCACGGCGTCCGTCGACACCGGCGTGGAACAGCGCGACGCGCATCTGATCGGCCGTGACTTCCTGGATGCGGCGAACCATCCGCGGATGCGCTTCGTCAGTACGACGGTCCAGCTCGTGGAGCCCGACGTCTACCGCATGAACGGCGAGCTCACCATCAAGAACACCACCCGCCCCGTCGACCTGGAGCTCACCTACATCGGGCACGTCGTCGACGCGTTCGGGGACGAGCGGGTGGGCTTCGACGGCACGACCACCATCAACCGCTCCGAATGGGGCCTGACGTACAGCCAGAAGCTGGCGGAGGGCGGCGCCATGGTGAGCGAGAAGGTACGCCTCCAGTTCGACATCGCCGCCATCCGCACCCTGCCCGCCTGACCGGGGCGGTGCCGCTGCCCGCCCCCGCGCCTCACAACCCCACGATCCTGTTCCACCTCTTCGCGAACTCCACCCGCTCCGTCGACGTGATGTCCCGGGCGATCACGAGCCGTTTGCGCATCTCGGCGTCCGGGAAGATCAGCGTGTTCTCGGCGAGGGCCGCGGTGTCCTTGTCCTTGGCGGCCGCGAGGACGTCCTGCGCGGCGGGGACGGGGCAGACGTAGTTCACCCAGGCGGCGAGTTCGGCGGCGACCTCGGGCGCGTAGTAGTAGTCGACGAGCCGCTCGGCGTTCCTCTTGTGCGCCGCGCGGTCCGGGATCATCAGGGAGTCGGCCCACAGCTCCGCGCCCTCCTCGGGCACGACGAAGCGGATGTGCGGGTTGTCGGCCTGCAGCTGGATGACATCGCCGGAGTACGCCTGGCAGGCCAGGACGTCGCCGCTGACCAGGTCCTTGGTGTAGTCGTTGCCGGTGAAGCGGCGGATGTGGCCCTGCGCGACGTACTTCTCGACCTGGTCGCAGACCTTGTGGAAGTCGGCCGCCCTCCACCTGGTGATGTCGACGCCGTTGCCCTGCATCAGCAGCGCGAACGCCTCGTCCAGGCCGGACAGCAGGGTCACCCGCCCCTTGAGGTCGCTCGCCCACAGGTCCGAGACATGGCGGATCTCGCGGCCGAGCCGGCTGCGGTCGTACGCGATGCCGGTGATGCCCGACTGCCACGGCACCGAGTACCTGCGGCCCGGGTCGAAGGCGGGCGAACGCAGCTGTGGGTCAAGGTGCTCGGCCACGTTCGGCTGCCCGGCCCGGTCCATCTCCTGGACCCATCCGAGCCGCACGAACCGCGCGCACATCCAGTCGCTCATGACGATCAGATCGCGGCCGGTGCGCTGATGGTTCATCAGAGCGGGGCTGATCTTGCCGAAGAACTCGTCGTTGTCGTTGATCTCCTCGGTGTACTCGACGGAGATCCCCGTGCGCTTCTCGAAGGCCTCCAGCGTGGGCCGCCGGTTCGGGTTGTCGTCGTCGGTGTCGATGTACAGCGGCCAGTTCGCCCAGCTCAGCCGCTTGTCGCGGGCGGACAGATCAGCGACGGCACGGTCACCGGGCCGCACATACGCGGCGGGCACCCCGCAGCCGGCCAGACCGCCGAACACCGCACCACCGCCCAGCGCGCGCAGCAGGGACCGACGGGAGGGGGCGGAGGTCTTCGGCGTGAGGGGCATGGGCGCAGCATGCCGTCCCTGCCTGTACGCCGACAATCGACGCAGCGTCGAGTGCGCCCGCACGGGCCGGACACCCTGTCGAACGGCGCGGCCCCGGACGGTGGTTGATCCGTCCGGGGCCGCGTCACGCCCTAGGAACTAGGCGTCCAGCGAGGTCATCACGTGCTTGATCCGCGTGTAGTCCTCGAACCCGTACCCCGACAGGTCCTTGCCGTAGCCGGACTTCTTGAACCCGCCGTGCGGCATCTCCGCGACCAGCGGGATGTGCGTGTTGATCCACACGCAGCCGAAGTCCAGCTTCTTGGACATCCGCATCGCACGGCCGTGGTCCTTGGTCCACACCGACGAGGCGAGCGCGTACTCGACGCCGTTGGCCCACTCCACGGCCTGGTCCTCGTCCGTGAAGGACTGGACGGTGATGACGGGACCGAAGACCTCCTTCTGGATGATCTCGTCGTCCTGCTTCAGGCCCGAGACCACGGTCGGCGCGTAGAAGTAGCCCTTGTCGCCGACCTGGTGACCGCCGGCCTCGACCTTGGCGTGCGCGGGCAGCCGCTCGATGAAGCCGGCCACCTGCTTGAGCTGGTTGGGGTTGTTGAGCGGGCCGAACAGCACGTCCTCGTCGTCCGGCTGCCCGGTCTTCGTCTCGGCCGCGGCCTTCGCGAGCGCCGCCACGAACTCGTCGTGGATGCCCTCCTGGACGAGGACGCGGGTGGCCGCCGTACAGTCCTGGCCGGCGTTGAAGAAGCCCGCGACGGAGATGTCCTCCACGGCCTTGGCGATGTCGGTGTCCTCGAAGACGACGACCGGCGCCTTGCCGCCCAGCTCCAGGTGGACCCGCTTGAGGTCCTTGGACGCCGACTCGGCGACCGACATGCCCGCCCGCACGGAGCCGGTGATGGAGGCCATCGCCGGGGTCGGGTGCTCGACCATCAGCCGGCCGGTGTCGCGGTCGCCGGTGATGACGTTGAAGACGCCCTTGGGCAGGATCGACCCGATGATGTCGGCGATCAGGACGGTCGACGCGGGAGTGGTGTCCGACGGCTTGAGCACGACCGTGTTGCCCGCCGCGATCGCCGGGGCGAACTTCCACACGGCCATCATCATCGGGTAGTTCCACGGCGCGACCTGCGCGCAGACGCCGACCGGCTCGCGGCGGATGATGGACGTCATCCCGTCCATGTACTCACCGGCCGAGCGGCCCTCCAGCATCCGGGCCGCGCCCGCGAAGAAGCGGATCTGGTCGACCATCGGCGGGATCTCCTCGGACCGCGTGAGCCCGATCGGCTTGCCGGTGTTCTCCACCTCGGCCGCGATGAGCTCCTCGGCCCGCTCCTCGAAGGCGTCCGCGATCTTCAGCAGGGCCTTCTGCCGCTCGGCCGGGGTCGTGTCGCGCCAGCCCGGGAAGGCAGCGGCGGCCGCGGCCATGGCGGCATCCACGTCCGCCTGACCCGACAGCGGCGCGGTCGCGTACGCCTCGCCCGTCGCGGGGTTGACCACCTCGGTGGTCCGTCCGTCGGCGGCGTCCCGGAACTCACCGGCGATGTAGTTCTGTAGCTTGCGCAGCCGTCCCAGCTCGGTGCCCACTGCCGACCCTCCAGGTTCGAGTGATCCAACGTGTCCATTGAATGAGACACCCACACTAATCCGATCGCCCACGTTTTCAACACCCCCAGTCGCACCAAGGCTGCGAAATCCGCAGGTCTCGCTCATGTAAACAACGAATTTCATCGGTCTGCCCTTGCGGAACCGTCGAGACGTCGTGCACAGTGAGGTCGTGGCCAGTCGAAGCGCAGAGCAAAGGGACTCGTCCCGCGAGTCCAGGAACGGCAGTCCCCATCTGGATGCCGTCTCCCTCGCCATCATCGAACAGCTCCAGGAGGACGGCCGCCGGCCGTACGCCGCGATCGGCAAGGCCGTGGGCCTGTCCGAGGCGGCCGTGCGCCAGCGCGTCCAGAAGCTGCTCGACCAGGGCGTGATGCAGATCGTCGCCGTCACGGACCCGCTCACCGTGGGCTTCCGCCGGCAGGCGATGGTCGGCGTCAACGTCGAGGGCGACGTGGAGAAGATCGCCGAAGCGCTGACTGACATGTCGGAAGTCGAGTACGTGGTGATGACCGCGGGCTCGTTCGACATCCTCGCCGAGATCGTCTGCGAGGACGACGACCACCTGCTGGACGTCATCAACAAACGCATCCGGGCGCTGCCCGGCGTGCGCTCCACCGAAAGCTTCGTCTATCTGAAGCTGAAGAAGCAGACATACATGTGGGGAACCCGATAACCGTGAGGACCCGATAACCGTGAGCTCCAAGGACCTCAGCAAGACCGCGTACGACCACCTGTGGATGCACTTCACCCGCATGTCCTCGTACGAGAACTCCCCCGTGCCGACGATCGTGCGCGGCGAGGGCACCTACATCTACGACGACAAGGGCAAGCGCTACCTCGACGGTCTCGCGGGCCTGTTCGTGGTCCAGGCCGGTCACGGCCGCACGGAGCTCGCCGAGACCGCCTTCAAGCAGGCGCAGGAGCTGGCGTTCTTCCCGGTGTGGTCCTACGCCCACCCGAAGGCCGTGGAGCTGGCCGAGCGCCTCGCCGACGAGGCCCCGGGCGACCTGAACAAGGTCTTCTTCACCACCGGTGGCGGCGAGGCGGTCGAGACCGCCTGGAAGCTCGCCAAGCAGTACTTCAAGCTGGTCGGCAAGCCCACCAAGTACAAGGTCATCTCCCGTGCGGTCGCCTACCACGGCACCCCGCAGGGCGCCCTGTCGATCACCGGCCTGCCGGGCCTGAAGGCCCCCTTCGAGCCGCTGGTCCCGGGCGCGCACAAGGTCCCGAACACCAACATCTACCGCGCGCCGATCTACGGCGACGACCCGGAGGCGTTCGGCCGCTGGGCCGCCGACCAGATCGAGCAGCAGATCCTCTTCGAGGGCCCGGACACGGTCGCCGCGGTCTTCCTGGAGCCGGTGCAGAACGCCGGCGGCTGCTTCCCGCCGCCGCCCGGCTACTTCCAGCGCGTGCGCGAGATCTGCGACCAGTACGACGTGCTGCTGGTCTCGGACGAGGTCATCTGCGCCTTCGGCCGCCTCGGCACCACGTTCGCGTGCGACAAGTTCGGCTACGTCCCGGACATGATCACCTGCGCCAAGGGCATGACCTCGGGCTACTCCCCGATCGGCGCGTGCATCGTCTCCGACCGCCTGGCCGAGCCGTTCTACAAGGGCGACAACACCTTCCTGCACGGCTACACCTTCGGCGGCCACCCGGTCTCCGCCGCGGTCGGCCTCGCCAACCTCGACCTGTTCGAGCGCGAGGGCCTCAACCAGCACGTGCTCGACAACGAGGGTGCCTTCCTCTCCACCCTGCAGAAGCTGCACGACCTGCCGATCGTCGGCGACGTCCGCGGCAACGGCTTCTTCTACGGCATCGAGCTGGTGAAGGACAAGGCCACCAAGGAGTCCTTCAACGACGAGGAGACCGAGCGCGTCCTGTACGGCTTCCTCTCCAAGGCCCTGTTCGACAACGGCCTGTACTGCCGTGCCGACGACCGCGGCGACCCGGTCATCCAGCTCGCCCCGCCGCTGATCTCCGACCAGCAGACCTTCGACGAGATCGAGCAGATCCTGCGCGCCACGCTGACGGAGGCCTGGACGAAGCTCTGACCTCCCGGCGGTTCAGCCGTTTATACGGCCCGGGGTGCACCCGTTCGAGTGAGAAGGGTGCACCCCGGGCCGCGTGCTGTCCGGCGTCGGCGCCCCCGCTCCTTAGCGTGCCTGGTAACCGATCGGCCCTGTCCTCGTTCCCCCGCACGGGGGAACAAAGATCACGGGAACCACAGATCCGAACCGAGGTGTACGCCCATGGAGGCCCCGCCGGACAACGACGTGCTCTGGGCACGCTCACTGCATTTCCAGCACAGTGACGGCTCGCCCGCGCTCAGCGGCGTCTCGTTCGGCGTCCGGGAGGGCGAGATCCTCGCCGTCAGCGGCCCCCGGGGCAGCGGGAAGACGACCCTGCTGCGCTGTCTGTCGGGCCTGGTGACGCCCCAGCGGGGCGAGGTCTGGTTCAACAGCGTGCCGGTCCACACCATGGCCCAGCCGGCCCGGGAGCGGCTGCGCCGCGACCGCTTCGGCTGGATCGACCCGGCCCCCGTGCTCGTACCCGAACTGAACGCCTGGGAGAACGCCGCCCTCCCGCTGATGCTGCGCGGCACCAGCCGCGAGCGCGCTCGGACGGCCGCCCTGGAGTGGCTCGAACGCCTCGACGTCGGCGACCTGTCCCGCCGGCGCCCGCACGAGATGAAGCAGTCCGAGCGGCAGCGCGTGACGATCGCCCGGGCCCTGGCCCTGGGCCCCACCGTCCTCTTCGCCGACGAGCCCACCGCCCCCCTGCACCGTGCCGACCGCGCCCACGTCCTGCGTACGCTCACCACGGCGGCCCGTTCGCACGGCATCACGGTCGTCGTGGCCACCCACGACCAGGAGACCGCGGCCATCGCCGACCGTACGCTGTCGCTCCTCGACGGCCGCTGTGTGAACACGGTCCACCTGCCGCCGGTGGCCGAGACGGAAGGCCGGGCCCCGTGCTCGCTCTCCGTCTGACCCGCGGCGCCCACCCGGCCGTACAGCTGCGCCGCCTCCTGGTGGCGGTGGCCGCGGCCGGCACGGGCTTCCTCCTGCTGTGCGCCCTCGGTTACGCGATGAGCCATCCGGGCAACCCCAGCGGCTCGGCCCTCCGTCTCGCCTTGTGCCTGACCCCGCTGGCCGCCACCGTTCACTTCGCGGTGGCGGTGGCCCGCACCGACCCCGGCACGAAACCCCGCGGAGGCCTCTCGGCCATCGGGCTGGGCCCGTTCCGTCTGATGGCGGTGTCGGCCACGACGACGGCTCTGTCCTGCACGCTGGGCTCGCTGCTGGCCCTCCTCGTCTTCGTCGACCTCCGCGGCGACCTCACAGGCACCCCCTTCGACGGCGCGGCCTCGGTGTTCCTGGCCGCCGACCAGCCACTGCCCGTCCCCGCGGCCCTCACCCTGCTGGCGCTGATCCCGGCGACCGCGTCGGTGACGGTGGCGCTCGTCCTCCTCCCACGCGACGCGAGGCCGGCCGCGGCACGGGCGGTGGCACGGCACTACGGCCGCTTCGGGGCATACGGCCGGACGGTGGCACGGGAGACCTTCGGGACGTACGGCCGCTTCGGCGCACGCTCCCGTACCCGGCCCACGGACAGCCGTACCGGCGGCGCGGCTCCCGAGCCGAAGACGGGCGGCACTCCGCCACCCCAGCCTGCGGGCAGTCGTGCCGCTTGGGCGGCACAGGTGGGCGCAGGCGGCACCCCGCACGCGCGGGCAAGCGAACCCACCCCCACAACACCGCCCCTCGGCGACGACTCGGCCGCTGCTCAGCCGAACCCCTCTCCTGACCACTCCCCCGCACCCAGCACCGTCCCCGCAGGCCTCCCCTGGGGCGTCGCCGTCCTCACCGCGGGCCTGGCCGTGCAGGCCTACGCCACCCGTGCCTCGGCCACCCCAGCACCCCGCCTCCCCGGCGGCCTTGCCACCGGCGCCCCCGCGGTCCTCCTCGGCTGGGTGCTCACCACCCTCGGCCTCGCCGTCGCTGGCCCCGGCCTCGTGTATCTGTGCGGCCGCCTCCTCCAGGCGGGACGCCCCGGCGCCCTCCGGCTGCTGTCCGGTCGCGTCCTCATGGAGGAGGCCACCCGCATCGGCCGCCCCCTCGGCATCGTCTGCGCGGTCGGCTCCGGCACCTACGCCATGGCCGCCCTGTACGAAACGAGCACCCCCGTTTTCGGGCCGCTCACCACCTTCGGCACGCTCCTGGTGTCCGGCTGCACCGTCGCCACGCTGCTCACCGCGGCCGTGGAGGCCAAGCACGCCCGGGCCGACACCACGGCAGCCCTGCTGCGCCTCGGCGCCCCCGCCGCGATGCTGCGCAGCGCCGCCGCCCTCCGGGTGGGCGCACTGCTCGCCCTGTTCGTCCCGCTGACCCTGATCGTGGCGGAGCTGGCGGCCCTGCCGCTGGCCCGCTGAGAACTCGTACGAAGAAATTTCCCGGGAACCGATGAGTTCCGTGCGGGCCTCCCGTCTACCCCTGCGAACGCCACGCATCCGATGGGAGAGACCTCACATGTACCAGCAGATGATCTTCGTGAACCTGGCCACCGACGACGTCGAGGCGTCGAAGAAGTTCTTCACGGAGCTCGGCTACACGATCAACCCGCAGTTCAGCGGCGACGACTGCGCCTGTGTCGTGATCAGCGACACCATCATCACGATGCTGCTCAGCAAGCAGCGGTACGCGGACTTCACGAAGAAGGAGATCGCGGACTCGACGAAGACCAGCGAGGTGCTGATCTGTCTGAGCGCCGAGAGCCGCGAGAACGTCGACGAACTGGTGGGCAAGGCGGTCGCGGCCGGCGGCACCGCCAACGACGACGTCCAGGACCACGGCTACATGTACGGCCGCTCCTTCGACGACCTCGACGGCCACAGCTGGGAGGTCGTGTGGATGGACCCGGCGGCGGTCCAGGGCTGACGCCGCCGCGGGACCCGCTCCCCCATCGCTGTACGCCAATTGCGCCCTTGCCGCCACCGCCACCGGTGCCACCTCCTGGAGCTCCTCCGGTGCCTTTGACCGCCCGGCGCGGCTGGGAGACAGACATCTCCAGCCGCGCCGAGCGAGCCAAATACCTCAGAACGAGGTACCGACGACAGGGTGGGAAGATACGGCGTGCCCTACCACATCGTGACCGTGACGGGATCGCACCGCACTGGCTTCGGTCTCCAGGTCGAGCCCGCCGTCTCCATCAAGGCGTTGGCCGGCCGTGTGTCTGACACGGACGTGCCCGTGCGGGGCGACACTCTCCTTCTGCTTTTTCCCGAGGGCCGCCACGGGCGCGCGATCCTTGCAGACTTCGCCCTGGAAGCTTGGCGCGACGGGGACACGTACTACTGCCGGAGCAGTCCTGATGACCCCGAGTTCGTCCTCGTCATCGGCACCGAGCGCGGGCCGGAGGACCTTCCGCCGGGCACGGAGATCTGGCTGGACGATACGGCTCCCACCGGCGAAGCGCGAAGCGGTGGCTGGAGCCGGATCATCGCGCAGTTCGAGGAACTGCCGTGGGTGAGGGTCGACGCTGATGCGGACCCGGAGGCGTTGCCGTCACAGTGGTCGCCCTCTGAGCCGCCCGAAGATCCGATGACGTGAGGTTCCCGGAGTGCCGGGACGTCGCGCAGCGACACTGCGCTGTCCTGGGCAAACCCTGTGTCCTGCGCGGCGCCACGGCGACCGAGGCCCGCAGAAAGGGGCCCTTGGTCGGCGAACCCGACGACCATGCCTTTGGACGGTCCCGCCGCGGACTGACCACCAAGATCCACCTGGCCACCGGTGGCCGCGGCCGGCCTCTGGTTTTCCTCCACACCGCCGGACAGGCAGAGGGCCGCCGACGGAAACCTTCGAGGAACGGCGTGCCTAGCATGGGCCCGTGCAGACGAGCCCGGCCCATGCGGCCCACCACGACGAGCGTGAGATCGAGACGCTGGAGGACTTCGACGCGACGGTGTCGGCCCGCGGCACCCTCGCCGGTTACCGGGTACAGGCCGTCGATCTGACGGACCGTACAAGGGAGTTGCTCACCACCGACACCGCCGAAGCGGTCTTCCTCGGCTGCCGGATGCGGGAGGAGGCGGCGGCGAAGGTCCGCGCCGACGGGGCGCTGGTTTTTCCGCCCGTCCCGCATCTGCCCTTCGACCCCTACCGCGGGCACCTGTACACACCGGGCGAGCTGTTCGCCTCCCTGGAGAAGGGGTACGAGCAGACACCGGACGCCCTCGCCTACGCCTGGTTCCAGCGCACCAAGGCCGACGGCGACATATTCGCCTCGATGCTGCGTGCCGTGCACGACGACTCGATCTCCGACGCCCTCGACGAACTGCTGCGCGGGGCACGGGTGGTGGGCGTGATGGGCGGCCATGCGATGGCGCGCGGGACGGACGCGTACGCAGGGGCGGCGCGTCTCGGCCGCGAGCTGAGCCGCGCCGGGTTCGTGGTCGCGACCGGCGGCGGTCCGGGCGCCATGGAAGCGGCGAACCTGGGCGCCTACGCGGCACCGTACGAGGACGGCATGCTGGAGGAGGCCTGCCAACTCCTCGCGAAATCACCGTCGTTCATGCCCTCGATCACCGAGTGGGCCCGCGCCGCCTTCGAGGTGCGCACCCGCTGGCCGAAGGGCAACCACTCGATCGGCATCCCCACCTGGTTCTACGGCCATGAGCCGCCGAACCCCTTCGCCTCGCACATCGCCAAGTACTTCGCCAACGCCACCCGCGAGGACGGTCTGCTGGCCCGCTCGAACGCGGGTGTGGTCTTCCTGCCGGGCGCCGCCGGGACCGTACAGGAGATCTTCGACAACGCGACGCCCAACTACTACGAGTCGCGCGGCGAACCGACACCCATGGTGCTCGTCGACCGCACGCACTGGACGGAGCACCTGCCGACCTGGCCCCTCTTGCAGTCACTCGCCCGGGAACGCTCGATGGAGTCCCGTATAGCCCTCGTTGACCGTATCGAGGAGGCTCCGGCGGCGCTGAAACGTCTCGGCGGTTAATAAGAGTGTAAAGTCAATGACCCTGGTACGCCTGCGCATTGACACTCCTTATCGAACGCTTATAAACCTTTGAGTCTCCTGGGGAGTGTGAGGCTTCACCTCCACAGTCGCGTCACGTTCCTCGTCAGCCCCCCGCAGTTGCACCTCCCGTGAAGGGCAAACGTGTCCATATCTCGCCGTACCGCACGTCGTTCCGTGCAGATCCTGGGCGTCGCCGCCGCGTCCTCCGCGCTCGCCCTGAGCGCCGCGGGCTCCGCGCTCGCCTGCAACATCAATGAGTTCTCCGCCGAAGCCAAGTGCGTCGGCAGCAAGGGCGTCATCACGGTCACCGACCAGGATGCCTCCGGTACCCCCGCCACGGTCACCGTGTACCTGGAGAACAACGGTGCCGACGTGAAGACGGTCGGCTCGAAGGACGTCACCGGTTCCCGCGAGGGTGTCACCATCACCTTCGACGAGAACTGGTCGCCGAACGCCGAGTACCGCATCCGCGTGCAGGCCGGGCGCGACAAGGAACACCTGATCGTCGACAAGGACATCACGCCAAGCCTGACGACTCCGTCCGAGGGCTGCTCGAAGGACGAGACCACGCCGCCGGCTTCGCCGACGCCGACCCCGTCCGCCTCCACCCCGGCCTCGGAGTCCCCGACCCCGTCCGCCTCGGACAGCACTCCCCCGGCGGACACCTCGTCCAACGCCCCGTCCCCGGCCGCCGGTGACTCCAACCTCGCCGAGACCGGTGCGAACTCCAACACCGGCCTGATCGCCGGTATCGCGGGCGCGCTGGTCGTGGTCGGCGGCGGCGCCGTCTTCTTCGGCATGCGCCGTCGTGGGGCGAACAGCAGCCGCTGACGCCTCCCGCAGAACAACACCGCGGCCCGTCCCCGTATCCCGGGGGACGGGCCGCGGTCGTTCAGCCGAAGCTCGCCCGCTCCAGCCAGAACTCCAGCAGCTCCCGGTCGCCGAGGATCTCCAGCTCCGGGCTGTCCAGGGGCAGTCGGCGGTAGAAGGCCAGCAATACGGAGGTGAGCGGTCCGCGCAGGGCTACGGTCGCCTTCTCATGGCCGCGGCGCCAGCCGACGCCGTCCTCCCCGATCTCCACGATCCACTCGGCGTTCAGCCCGGGCCCGGTGTCGGTGGCATGCAGATGGATACTGCGGGCGGATCCCCGCAGCTCCTTGGCGGCCTCGTGCGGGTTCGTGCGCTGGATGTACTCCACGATCTCCAGCCACTCGTCGATCGCGTCCGCGGCGATGTCGGGGGCCACTTCGTACGGCAGGCCCGCGGCGAGCGTGGCGTCGGCGCGGTGCACGGTGATCTCGTGGGCCATGCGACGGGCCCAGAAGCCGGCGGTCTGGGGTTCCGCCCAGCCCCACACCTTCGCGTCGGGCCCGGCCTCGCGCAGCGCGGCCACCGCCAGCTCGCCGGCCTCGGCAAGCCAGGCGTCGAGGGCGGCGGCGTCACCCGTGGCCTCGGGGCCGTCGCCGCGCGGCACGTCTTCGTCGGGGATGTTCTCCTGCGCCCGGGTGCGCACCAGCGTCCCCGACCAGCGCAGGGCTCCGCCCATGTGCAGGACGAGCATCTCCAGGGTCCAGTCCGGGCAGGTCGGCACGGTCGCGGTCAGATCGGCGCCGCTCGTCACCACCGCCCTCAACTGCTCCACCTGGTGGGCGATCTCGTCGCAGTAGCGATCATGCTCAAGAAGTGTCATCCCGCGCACCCTATGCGGGATGTCCTCCACCGAGCACCACGATTTCCGCCGCGTCGAACTCCACCCCGACCGCGTCGCCTACCTCCGGCGCCTCCCGCAGCGCCACCGCCGCCTCGAGCCGCGGTGCCTCCTCCGGCTGCACCTGTACGGCGACATGGGTGCCCTTGAAGGTGCGTGCGGCCACGGTGCAGCGCAGGCCCTCGTCGGCGGGGACGAGCCGGACTCCGGCGGGCCGCACGAGCAGTGTGCGCGTGCCCTGCGGGGCGTCCTGGGGCACCGGCAGCTTGCCCCAGGGGGTGTCCGCGGCCTCGCCGCTCACCATGCCCTCGACCACGTTGTCGAAGCCGAGGAACCGGGCCACGAACTCGTCCGCGGGACGCTGCCACACCTCCAGTGGCGTACCGGACTGGGCGATCCGCCCGTCCCGCATCACCACGACCCGGTCGGCGAGCGCGAAGGCCTCGCCCTGGTCGTGCGTCACGGCGAGGACGGTGGTCCCCAACCGCCCGAAGAGTTCCCGGAGTTCGACGACGAGGCGCTCCCGCAGCGAGCGGTCGAGCTGGCCGAGCGGCTCGTCCAGCATCAGCAGCCGTGGGCGCGGCGCCAGCGCACGGGCCAGTGCGACGCGCTGCTGCTCACCGCCGGAGAGCGAGGCGACGGCCCGGCGTACGGCACCCGGCAGCCCGACGAGGTCCAGCAACTCCCGTACCCGCTCGTCCTGTTGAGGGCGCCCGGCGCCGTGCATGCGCAGCCCGAAGGCGACGTTGCCGCCCACGTCCCGCTGCGGGAACAGCTGGTGGTCCTGGAACATCAGGCCCACCTCCCGCTTGTGCGCGGGCACGCCCGACTGGTCGCGTCCGTCGAGCAGCACCCGCCCCGAGGACAGGGGCTGGAGCCCGGCAACCGCCCTCAGGAGCGTCGACTTGCCGCTGCCGCTGGGCCCGAGCACGCACACGATCTCGTGTTCGGCGACATCGAGGCCGACGGCGTCGAGCACGGCCCGCCCGCCGAACCGTACGGTCGCGTCCTCAAGGCTCAGCAGCATCTAGAACTCCCCGCTCCGGTCGGTGCGCAGCCGCTCGAGGACCAGCAGCGCCACCGCGCACACCACCATCAGAATCGTCGAAAGGGCCATCGCCTGGCCGTAGTTGAGATCGCCCGGCCGGCCCAGCAGCCGCGCCACGGCGACCGGCAGCGTCGGGTTGTCCGGCCGCGCGATGAACACGGTCGCCCCGAACTCCCCCAGGGACACCGCGAACGCGAACCCGGCCGCGATCAGCAGCGCCCGCCGCACCATCGGCAGGTCGACCTCCCGCCACACCCGCCACGGCGACGCCCCGAGCACGGCCGCCGCCTCCCTGAGGCGCACGTCCACGGCCCGCAGCACCGGCAGCATGGTCCGTACGACGAAGGGGGCGCCCACCAGCGCCTGCGCGAGCGGCACCAGGATCCATGAACTGCGCAGATCCAGCGGCGGCTTGTCCAGCGCGATCAGGAACCCGAAGCCGACGGTCACGGCGGAGACGCCCAGCGGCAGCATCAGCAGCGCGTCGAAGCCACGGACCAGCCGGCCCGCGTCCCGGCGCGCGAGCGCCGCGGCGGCCAGACCACCGATCACCACGGCGATCGCGGTCGCGGCGAGGGCGTACTGGAGCGAGTTGCCGACGGCCTGGATCGGCGGTACGAGGAAGGTCCCGCCGTCGTCGTGGGTCAGCGCCCGGTAGTAGCCGAAGCCGGAGGCGCCGAGGGACCGCTGCACCAGCACGGCCAGCGGCAGCACGAGCAGCACGAGGACCGTGGCGAGGACCCCGGCCAGCAGCGCCCACTGCCCGGCCCCGCGCGGCCGCCGCGCCGTGACGTTCGCGTCCACCAGCCGCAGGGCGCTCTCCCGCCGCCGTACGGTCCAGGCGTGCACGGCGAGGATCGCGCCGACGGCGACGAACTGGACGATCGTGAGCACGGCGGCGGTGGACAGGTCGAAGATCTCCGAGGTCTGCCGGTAGATCTCGACCTCGAGGGTGGAGAAGGCCGGGCCGCCGAGGATCTGCACCACGCCGAAGGAGGTGAAGGTGAACAGGAAGACCATCAGCGCGGCGGCGGCGACGGCGGGCCCGAGCGCCGGCAGGGTCACCTTCCGCCAGGCCCGCAGCGGCGACGCGCCCAGCATCCGCGCCGCCTCCTCCTGCCGTGGGTCGAGTTGCGCCCACAGGCCGCCGACGGTCCGTACGACCACGGCGTAGTTGAAGAAGACATGCGCCAGCAGGATGGCCCACACGGTGGTGTCCAGCCGTACGCCCCACAGCTCGTCGAGCAGTCCCCCGCGCCCGACCAGCGCCAGGAACGCCGTACCGACCACGACCGTCGGCAGCACGAAGGGGACGGTGACGACGGCCCGCAGCACCTGCTTGCCGGGGAAGTCGAGGCGCGCGAAGACATACGCGCCGGGGAGCGCGACCAGCAGCGTGAGTGCCGTGGAGGCGAGCGCCTGCCAGGTGGTGAACCACAGGACGTGCCGGATGTCCGACTGTGTGACGACGTCCGCGATCCGCCCGAACTGCCACTTCCCGTCGACCTTGAGCCCGCGCGCCACGATGGCGGCGACGGGCCAGGCGAAGAAGGCGGCGAAGAACGCGACCGGCACGGCCATCAGGCCGAGCCGCACCGCGCTCCCCGTGCGCCTATGGCGGACGGCTACTTCAGTACGAGTGACGTCCACGACTTGACCCACTGGTCACGGTTGGCGGCGATCCTGCTCGGGGTCATGGTCTCGGGGTCCTTGGCCGGCTGTCCGTACTTCACGAACTCCGGCGGCACCTTGGCGCCCTCGATCACCGGGTAGACGAACATGTTGAGCGGCATGTCCTCCTGGAACTCCTTGCCGACCAGGAAGTCGATGAACGCCTTCCCGCCCTTGGTGTTCCCGGCGTTGCTGAGCAGCCCGGCGTACTCGATCTGCCGGAAGCAGGTGCCGTACGACGTTCCGATGGGCGCGGTCTTCGGCTTGGGGTTGCCGTAGATGACCTCGGCGGGCGGTGAGGAGGCGTAGGAGACGACGAGCGGTCGGTCCGCCTTGGCCTTCTTGCCGCCCGCGGACCCCGAGAACTCCTCGTTGTAGGCCTGCTCCCAGCCGTCGACGACCTTCACGCCGTTCGCCTTGAGCTTCTTCCAGTAGCCCTGCCAGCCGTCGTCGCCGTACTTGGCGGCGGTGCCGAGCAGGAACCCCAGGCCGGGCGAGGAGGTGGAGGCGTTCTCGGTGACGAGGAGGTTCTTGTACGCGGGCTTGACGAGATCGTCGAACGACTGGGGCGGTGCCAGCTTGTGCTTGCTGAAGTACGCCTTGTCGTAGTTGACGCAGATGTCACCGGAGTCGATCGGGGTGACCCGGTGCTTGGCCTGGTCGACCCGGTACTGCGCCTGGATCCGGTCCGCGCCCTTCGCCTCGTACGACTGGAACAGCCCGTTGTCGAGCGCCCGCGAGAGCAGGGTGTTGTCGACGCCGAAGAAGACGTCGCCCTGCGGGTTGTCCTTGGTGAGGATGGCCTTGTTGACGGCCTGCCCGGCGTCGCCGCTCTTGAGGACCCTGACCTTGTATCCGGACTGCTTCTCGAAGTCCGCGAGGACGCTCTTCGAGACGGCCCACGAGTCGTGGCTGACGAGGGTGACGGTCTTGGAGCCGCCGGAGCCCGCGCTGCCGGACGACGACGAACCGCACGCGGACAACGTGACGAGACCGAGGCCGACCGCGGCGGCCACGAACGTCTTGGTGTGCACTGAATTCCTCCTGGCTGACCAGGAAGAGACGCGGCCCTGCCCGGGACCGCCGGAGAAGTCCGCCGGCTCCCGGGCAGGGCGCAACAGCTCGAGTGAAGACCGAACTTCCTACCCAGAATGACCTGGGCAAGGTTCAGAGGGTCTGCGGCCCGGTTGCCGCACTCTCAGCGCTGTGGCGCTCCCCTGTCGGAATATGAAGATGTACGTACGGGCTCAGGTTACCGCTCGGTGGCCGCGAGCTGGCCGCAGGCCCCGTCGATCTCCTGCCCCCGGGTGTCCCGGATCGTCACCGGCACACCGTGCGCGGCGATGGCTTCGACGAAGGCCTTCTCGTCCTCGGGCCGGGAGGCGGTCCACTTCGAGCCGGGTGTCGGGTTCAGCGGGATGAGGTTGACGTGCACGGGCTTGCCGCGCAGCAGCCGCCCGAGCCGGTCACCGCGCCACGCCTGGTCGTTGATGTCGCGAATGAGCGCGTACTCGATGCTGAGCCGCCGCCCGCTCTTCTCGACGTACTCGAACCCGGCGTCGAGGACCTCGCGCACCTTCCACCGTGTGTTGACGGGGACGAGGGTGTCGCGCAGCTCGTCGTCCGGCGCGTGCAGCGAGATGGCGAGCCGGCACTTGAAGCCCTCGTCGGCGAACCGGTGGATCGCTGGCACAAGGCCGACGGTCGAGACGGTGATGCCGCGCTGCGACAGCCCGAGCCCGTCGGGGGCGGGATCGGTGAGCGCCCGGACGGCCCCGACCACCCGCTTGTAGTTGGCGAGCGGCTCACCCATCCCCATGAAGACGATGTTCGAGAGCCGCGCAGGCCCTCCGGGCACCTCTCCGTCCCTGAGCGCCCGCATCCCGTCCACGATCTGGTGCACGATCTCGGCGGTGGACAGATTCCGGTCGAGCCCGGCCTGCCCGGTCGCACAGAACGGGCAGTTCATCCCGCAGCCGGCCTGCGAGCTGATGCACATGGTCACCCGGTCCGGGTAGCGCATCAGCACCGACTCGACGAGCGTCCCGTCGAACAGCCGCCACAAGGTCTTGCGCGTCGTCCCCTGGTCGGTCGACAGATGCCGTACGACCGTCATCAGCTCGGGAAGCAGCGCCTTCTGCAGCTTGCCGCGCGAACCGGCCGGGATGTCGGTCCACTCCGCCGGGTCGTGCGCATACCGCGCGAAGTAGTGCTGCGACAGCTGCTTGGCACGAAACGGCTTCTCGCCGATCTCGGCCACCGCTTCCTTGCGCTCGGCGGGCGTGAGATCGGCAAGATGCCGCGGCGGCTTCTTGGCTCCGCGGGGGGCGACGAAAGTGAGTTCTCCGGGCTTAGGCATGGCTGTACCAGTGTCGCAGATCCAATTGGGTGACCTGGGGCTGCGGGCCGGGGCACCTGTCGTTGGTGGTCGTGACCATGGTGAACATCAGGCTCCCGCAGGTCAGAGCATGCTGTACCGCAGCCCGGGGCGGCCTGCCTGGACAGGGCAGTGTGATGGCCGGCGCTCAGTCTCCTTCGGGTGAGCCGTCGGGCCTGTCCGTGCGCATGAGAATGCCGGGGCAGTCCGAATCGACTTCGCCCGTGTAGTGGTTTGGCCAGAAGTAGCGACTGGTGCGCGGCAGCGGCACCTCCACCAGTCGGCCGTCGTGCATCATCCACAGGCCGAAGCAGTCATCTTCCTCGTCGTGGATCAGTACCTGTACGGAGTGCGGGGAGGGCCACGGCTGCGACTCCAGGTCATCCAGCAGTCCGACCCAGCTACTCCGTCGCACGAACTCGGCGACCCAGCCATGCCCGGCAGCGGCGAATTGTCCAGACCACTTACGGTTGGGGTCGGGCCGGGTCAGCGGTTCCATGACCTCTTCTGCATTGCCGGCCAGCACGATGACCTCGGCGATTCTGCTCATGGCTGAGTATCACCGCAGGTCCGGGAGGAACCGCAAGCGAGTTCCCCGTTGGAATCCGCCATCCGCCATCCGCAAGCGGCACAGGCCCTCGATCCACGCCGCTGGTGCAGGTCGGGGGCCTTTTGATGCCGGATCACTGCCAGTTCTCCGGGCTCAGGGAGCCCTCCAGGAAGCCGGGGACGGATAAAAGGCCTGCCTAGGCGGTGGTGTGCTCCAGCTTGTCCTTGAGCAGTTGCTCGTTGCGCGGCATCTCCTTGCGGACCTGCGGGCGGACGACCAGCGGGAGCAGGATCTTGCCGATGCCGTGTCCCTCGAAGTCGAGGTCCATGGTGACGTGGGTACGGCGGCCGTCGTCGATGGGCGTGATCTCGCCGTGGAAGTTGCCCCTGACCGGGCCGTCGATCCCGCGCACGGTCCAGGAGCGCTGCGGCTCGAACTGGGTGCACTCCATGGTCATCGGGATGTCGCGGCGGCCCACATGGCGGGTGACGCGGACCCGGGATCCGAGTCCGAAGGGGCGGTCGTCGAGCTGTTCGGTGGCGACCGCACTCAGCTGCCACTCCGGCATGTGGGAGGGGTCGATGATGTACGCCCAGGCGTCCTCGGGACGGCAGTCCACGTCGAACTCCTCATGGATGGTGGACATGGCGCCTCCTCTTCGGGTTCGGGAGATCCCCTTTGAGGGCTTACATCGGAATCGTCCCACTCGGCCGACCGGCGCGCCATCGTCCGAAAAGCCTGGAGCCCCCGCCCTCGTAGGGGCGGGGGCTCCACATGTCACCGCAGGTCAGCCGGACCCCACGAACAGCACCATCAACAGCCACACCACCGGCGCCGTGGGCAGCAGCGAGTCCAGCCGGTCCATGATGCCGCCGTGCCCCGGCAGCAGCGTGCCCATGTCCTTGATGCCCAGGTCCCGCTTGATCATCGACTCGCCGAGGTCTCCCAGAGTGGCGCTGGCCGCGACCGCGAGGCCGAGGATCAGGCCCTGCCACCAGGCGCCGTCGTCGATCAGGAACTGCATGCACAGCGCGCCCGCCACCATCGCGAACGTGACCGCACCGAGCAGGCCCTCGCGGGTCTTGCCGGGGCTGATGCGCGGGGCCAGCTTGTGGCTCCCGAAGCGCCAGCCGACGGCGTACGCGCCGGTGTCGCTCACCACGGTGAGGAGCAGGAAGGTCAGCACCCGCCACGGCCCGTCCCCGGCCGCCAGCATCAATGCCACGAACGTCGCGAGGAAGGGCACGTAGAAGGCCGCGAAGACGCCCGCCGTGACGTCCTTGAGGTAGCCCTCCGGTGGGTCCGTCATGCGCCATACGAGGACGGCGAGCGCCGTGAGTGCCATGGCGACCCAGGCGCCCTCGGCGCCCCGCACATATCCCGCGACGACCATCGCCGCCCCGCCGAGTGCCAGCGGAACCAGGGGCGCCTTGATGCCCTTGCGCTCCTGGAGGCGGCTGGTCAGCTCCCACAGGCCGACCACGACGGCGACCGCGACGACACCGACGAAGACGGCCTTGACGATGAACAACGAAGCGATGATCACCACACCGAGCGCGACACCGACCCCTATGGCCGCGCCCAGGTCGCGGCCCGCGCTCTTCTTCTGCGGGCGGGGCGCCGGCTGCGGGGCGTCGGGCATGGGCTCCGGATTCTGCTGCGCCGCCGGGTAGGGCGGCGGGTGAGGGGGTTCGTCGCGGAACAAGGGACCGCTCAGCCGAGCGGCCCCCCGGTCGTCATCCTGGTCACCGCCGTATGCGGGTACCTCGGGCACGATGGGCATGGGGCGAGTCTGCTGCGCCTTGGGCGCATCGTACGCGGGACCCGCCGGGGCAGCCCCCTGGACAGGTCCCTGGTCGGACGGCCCCCAGTACCCCGCCTGCGACCCGGTGTGGGGCGGCGTTCCCCAGGAAGAGTCGTTCATCAGACCTCGAGCAGCTCCGCTTCCTTGTGCTTCAGGAGCTCGTCCACCTGAGCCACGTACTTGTGGGTGGAGTCGTCGAGTTCCTTCTCCGCACGGCGGCCCTCGTCCTCGCCGACCTCGCCGTCCTTGATCAGCTTGTCGATGGCGTCCTTGGCCTTGCGGCGCACGGAGCGGATGGACACGCGTGCGTCCTCGGCCTTGCCCTTGGCGACCTTGATGTAGTCGCGACGGCGCTCCTCGGTCAGCTCCGGGAACACCACCCGGATGATGTTGCCGTCGTTGCTCGGGTTGACGCCCAGATCGGAGTCGCGGATCGCCTGCTCGATGTTGCGCAGCGCCGTCTTGTCGAACGGGGTCACGACCGCCATGCGCGGCTCCGGCACGGAGAACGAAGCCAGCTGGTTGATCGGCGTCGGCGCGCCGTAGTAGTCGGCCACGATCTTGTTGAACATCGCCGGGTGCGCACGACCGGTGCGGATCGCGGCGAAGTCCTCCTTGGCGACCACGACGGCCTTCTCCATCTTCTCCTCGGCCTCGAGGAGGGTCTCTTCGATCACCACTTGCTCCTGCGTGTCTTGAGTAGGCCCGGCTGCTGTTCCATAAGCGTGGGGGCGGCGGCCGGCTGCGTCGCGTCTTCTTCCTGCACGGTTCCCGACCTGCGGGACATTGTCCATCCCCCGGTCAGGGTCCGTGGGTGTTGCTGGTCAGTCCCGGCTGCCGTGGTCACCCACAAGCGTGCCGATCTTCTCACCCTTGACGGCGCGGGCGATATTGCCCTCCGCGAGGAGCTCGAAGACGAGGATCGGGAGCTTGTTGTCGCGGCACAGCGTGATCGCGGTGGCGTCGGCGACCTTCAGGTCGCGGGTGATCACCTCGCCGTAGCCGAGGGAGTCGAACTTGACGGCGTCCGGGTTGCGCTTGGGGTCGGAGTCGTAGACCCCGTCCACGCCGTTCTTGCCCATCAGCAGCGCCTCGGCGTCGATCTCCAGGGCGCGCTGGGCGGCGGTGGTGTCGGTGGAGAAGTACGGCATGCCCATACCGGCGCCGAAGATGACGACCCGGCCCTTCTCCAGGTGCCGCACGGCGCGCAGCGGAATGTACGGCTCGGCGACCTGGCCCATGGTGATGGCGGTCTGCACCCGGCTGTCGATGCCCTCCTTCTCCAGGAAGTCCTGGAGGGCGAGGCAGTTCATCACGGTGCCGAGCATGCCCATGTAGTCGGAGCGGGCCCGGTCCATGCCGCGCTGCTGCAGCTCGGCGCCGCGGAAGAAGTTGCCGCCGCCGATGACGACCGCGACCTGCGCCCCGTCCCGCACGACGGCCGCGATCTCGCGGGCGATCTTGTGCACCACGTCCGGGTCCACTCCCAGGCCCCCGCCGCCGGAGAAGGCCTCACCGGACAGCTTCAGCAGAAACCGGCCGCGTACTTTGCCGTCGTCGCTCTTCTGGGGCTTGGTGGTGGTCATGGAGATCCCGCCTCTTTCACGTGTTGCACATACGAAGAAGGCCATTGCCGCTGGGGTGTTGGCATCCCATGCTCGGCAATGGCCTCCTCGTCAGATCTGCTGTCGTCCGTCACGCGCGTGCGTACCGGACGGCCGGACGGCCGGACGGCTGCACTCGACCCTATCGGGCCGAGACGCCGATCGCGGCACGGACTCAGATGCCGACCTTGATACGCGTGAAGCGCTTCAGGGTGACACCGGCCTCGTCCAGGACCTTCTGGACGGACTTCTTGTTGTCGAGCGCGTACGGCTGGCCCAGCAGCGTGGCGTCCTTGAAGAAGCCGTTGAGGCGACCCTCGACGATCTTCGGCAGGGCGGCCTCGGGCTTGCCCTCGGCGCGGGTGGTCTCCTCGGCGACGCGGCGCTCGGACTCGACGACCTCGGCCGGCACGTCCTCCTTGGAGAGGTACTTCGGCGCGAAGGCGGCGATGTGCTGGGCGACGCCCTTGGCCAGCTCGGCGTCGGCCTTGTCCAGCTCGACCAGGACACCGATCTGCGGGGGCAGGTCGGGCATGGTGCGGTGCATGTAGGAGAAGACGAAACCGTCGGCGAACTGCGCGAAGCGGTCCAGGACGATCTTCTCGCCGAGGTTGGCGTTGGCCTCGTCCACGAACGCCTGGACGGTCTTGCCGGCCTCGATCTCGGAGGCGAGCAGGGCCTCGAGGTCGGCCGGGGAGGTCTTGGCGACGTGCTCGGCGATCGCGTTCGCGACGGCCTGGAACTTCTCGCCCTTGGCGACGAAGTCCGTCTCGCACTTCAGCTCGACCAGGACACCGGAGGTGTTGTCGTCGGCGATGAGGGAGACCACGGCGCCGTTCTCGGCGGAGCGGCCCTCGCGCTTGGCGACGCCCTTCTGGCCCTTGATGCGGAGCGCCTCGACGGCCTTGTCGACGTTGCCCTCGGCCTCGTCCAGCGCCTTCTTGCAGTCCATCATGCCGGCGCCGGTGAGCTCACGAAGCTTCTTGACGTCGGCGGCGGTGTAGTTCGCCATGAGTCTGTGAATCTTTCTCGAAGTCTGGAAGATCGAAGATCTACGGGGTCTACGGCCCCCATGTAGCCGGGGGCCGCTGACTCGCCGCTGACCTACGGGTGAACGGCGGGGGCGGACTTCACGCCGCCCCCGCCGTCAACCTCTGACGCTGACGGGTCAGGCCTGCTCGGCGTCCGCGGCGGGAGCCTCGGCGGCCGGAGCCTCAGCCGCGGGGGCCTCGGCAGCGGCCTCGGCCGGCTTCTCGGCGGCTTCCTCGGAGTCGGCCTTCTTCTCGCCCTCGAGCAGGTCGCGCTCCCACTCGGCGAGCGGCTCGCCCGCGGCCTTCTCCTTGCCCTCGGTGGCAACACCGGAACGGGCGATGAGGCCCTCGGCGACCGCGTCGGCGATCACACGGGTGAGCAGGGTGACGGAGCGGATCGCGTCGTCGTTGCCCGGGATCTTGTAGTCGACCTCGTCCGGGTCGCAGTTGGTGTCGAGGATCGCGACGACCGGGATGTTGAGCTTCCGGGCCTCACCGACCGCGATGTGCTCCTTCTTGGTGTCCACGATCCAGACGGCGCTGGGCACCTTCTGCATCTCGCGGATACCACCGAGGGTCTTCTCCAGCTTGGCCTTCTCGCGCGAGAGCACGAGAAGCTCCTTCTTGGTCAGACCCGAAGCGGCGACGTCCTCGAAGTCGATCTGCTCGAGCTCCTTGAGGCGCTGCAGACGCTTGTAGACGGTGGAGAAGTTGGTGAGCATGCCGCCCAGCCAGCGCTGGTTGACGTAGGGCATGCCGACGCGGGTGGCCTGCTCGGCGATGGCCTCCTGCGCCTGCTTCTTCGTACCGACGAACATGACCGTGCCGCCGTGGGCGACGGTCTCCTTGACGAACTCGTAGGCGCGGTCGATGTACGACAGCGACTGGAGCAGGTCGATGATGTAGATGCCGTTGCGCTCGGTGAAGATGAAGCGCTTCATCTTCGGGTTCCAGCGACGGGTCTGGTGACCGAAGTGGACGCCGCTCTCCAGCAGCTCCCGCATCGTGACGACGGCCATGGCCGTATCTCCTTGAGTTTCTCGGTTGTGCCGCGGGGACCGGACGGCTCCCGCGCCTGACGCCCGCGATGCGCCTTGCCACGAGGGACCGAGAGGCGCTGACACCGACCGCGTGGCGGCCCGATGTCGGGGCGTGCGAAGTCGACCCGGTGACCCGGATCGCCAGAAGAAGTGTACGGGACCCGCGAGGCACCGGGTGACGCCGCTGTCCACAACCGCGGAGTAGTCCACAGCTCCCGGCCGTGATCGGGGGCGGCGCGGGAGGCTTCTCGCATGCGAGCGAGGCGATACGTGCAGATGACGTGGGCGGCACTGCTGGGACTGGCGTTGACCGTCCTGTCCACCTGGGCCTGGGCGGACGACCCGCCGCCGGCCCCGGGCCCACCGGTCCCTGCCGTCGGCCGCGCCTGGCCGGTGGGCACCCGCCCCACTGTCCTACGAGGCTGGGAGCCCCCGGCGACGGTCTACGGCCGCGGCCACCGGGGCGTGGACCTGGCAGCCCCGGCCGGAAGCCCGGTAAGAGCGGTGGCGGCCGGCCGCGTCTCCTTCGCGGGCCGCGTGGCAGGCCGCGGCGTGATCTCCGTACAGCTGACGGCCACGAACCTGCGAACGACATACGAACCGGTGACGGCGTCGGTGCAGAAAGGCGACGAGGTGACGCCGGGTGAGGTGGTGGGGACGGTCGAACCGGGATCCGGCCACTGCACGGTCACGTGCGTGCACTGGGGCCTCCTGAGGGGCGACACCTACTTGAACCCTCTGTCCCTGCTCCCACCGTGGCTCCTGCACGGGGGCCCGTCGAGGCTGCTGCCGGTACTGGGCGTCCCGCTGCCGTAGCCTGCGGGCAGCCGCACAGCCGCCGCAGCTGGGGGGGCAGTCGAACAGCTGCCAGAGCCTCGGAATCGCACCAGCCGCCAGCCCGGCGTCAGTCGCACAGCCTCCACCGCCTGCGGGCAGTCGTGCCGCTTGGGGCGGCACGGGTGGGCGCGGGCGGCACCCCGCAGCCGCGGGCCGGGCGCATTCCGCCCGGCAGCCACCGCCCTCAGCCGCGAACCCCCCGCAAAGCCATGGCCACCGCAGCCTCAGTGATCTCCGAGGGCTCCTCCGCCGCCCCCAGCTCGATCCGCCGCACCGCCGCGTCCACAACCCCCTGCACCAACATCGCAGCCAGCCGCGGCGAAGAATGCCCCATCTCCCCGAGCGCCTCGACGATCATCGCGACCAGCCCCCCGTGCGCGGCCCGGATCTTCTCCCGGGCTCCTGCATCCAGCTCGCTCGCCGAGATCGCCACGACAGCCCGGTGCCGCCGGTCCCCGACCAGCACCAGCTGCTGCCGCACATACGCCTCGACCTTGCCCTCGGCCGACCCCGCCCGCTCCATCGCCGCCGAGACCTCCGCGGCCCACACCGGGAAGTCGACCGCGCACAGTTCCTCGACGACGGCCGCCCGGGAGCGGAAGTACTCGTACACGGACGACCGTGCGAGCCCCGTCCGCTCGGCGAGGGCCGGGAACGTCAGCGCCTCCGTCCCACCCTCGGACAGCAGAGACCGGGCCGCGTCCAGCAGGGCGGCTCGCTGCATCGACCGGTGTTCGGCCACGGAGGCCGCTCGAATCCTTGGCACGTCAACCACTTTACGGACGGACCACCCCCGACGGGAGTGAGTCGGGACGCTCAGCGTCCGAAGCTCGCCAGCTTCGCCCGCAGCTGCAGCACCGACTTGGTGTGGATCTGACTCACCCGGCTCTCGGTCACACCGAGCACGTTCCCGATCTCGGCGAGCGTGAGGCCCTCGTAGTAGTACAGCGTGACGACGGTCTTCTCCCGCTCGGGCAGGGTGTTGATCGCCCGGGCCAGGAACCGTCTGAGCTCGCGGTCCTCGGCCACCTCCACGGGGTTGTCGGCGGCGGTGTCCTCCAGCGTGTCCATCACGCTGAGCCCGTCCCCGCCCTCGCCCCCCACGTGCAGCAGCTCTTCCAGAGCCACCACGTTGGCCAGCGACAACTGGCTGAACACGGCGTGGAGTTCATCGACGGGAATGCCCATCTCGACGGCCACCTCGCCCTCCGACGGCGTCCGTCTCAGACGCGCCTCCAGGGTCGCGTACGCCCGCTCCACGTTCCGCGCCTTCTGCCGCACCGATCGCGGGATCCAGTCCAGCGCCCTGAGCTCGTCGATCATCGCGCCCCGGATGCGGGTGATCGCGTACGTCTCGAACTTGATCTCCCGGTCGATGTCGAACTTCTCGATCGCGTCGATGAGCCCGAAGACGCCGGAGGAGACGAAGTCGGCCTGCTCCACGTTCGGCGGCAGACCGACGCTCACCCGTCCGGCCACGTACTTCACCAGCGGCGAGTAGTGCAGGATCAGCTGCTCCCGCAGCCGCTCGTCGCCCGTGTCCTTGTACGACCGCCACAGCTCGTCGAGCGTCGAGGGAGCGGGCGGCCGCACGCTGCCACCGTCACGGGCGGCTGGGGGGATCGCCGCCCGGTCGGACCCGGAGGTGTGCTGGGGCATTCGTCGCCTTGTGCCGTTCTGCTGTGAAGTGGGGGTGCCTGGGGGAGCTGTCGGTCTGGTGTCGAGCATGCCGGTCTGTGCCGGAATCCTCGTGAGCGTAGCGTGACTGAAGTGTCGCGGTGCGCGAAGACCGGCGCGGATCGGGTGCGCAGATACGTTCCGCAGGACGCCCCACAGAGTCATGGCGATCGCTGTGCGTGACCGCCGGGGGACGCCAACTACGCGCATTTGCACAGGTGTCAGGCTTCCCCCGGACGGCCGAACACGCTCGGTCAACACGGACTGCGACCCCCACGGACGGAGATCATCGCCTGGCGTGTCAACTTCCAGCCGTCGCCGTGTCGTTCGACGTAACCGAGTGATCGGAGTTCGTACAGTCTCGCGATCGCGTCGTCCTGCGTGGTCTGCGCACCCCGCGCGATGTCACCGGGCGGCGCCGCTCCGCGGCCGGGCAGTGCGGCCAGGACGCGGCGGGCGGCGGGCTCCAGCAGATCGCGGGGCAGCACGGGTCCCCGCCGGTCCGGGGCCAGCTCGCCCATGTCGCCGACCAGCTCGACGACTTCCGCGGCGTCGGTGACGAGCACGGCGTCGCCTCGCAGAAGCTCGTGCACTCCGGCGGACAGGCCGCTGGTGGCCGGCCCGGGCACGCCCATCGTGTGGCGCCCCAGCCGCTGCGCGGCCCGTGCCGTGACCAGCGAGCCGCTGCGGTGCGCAGCCTCGACGACCACGGTGCCCCTGGTCAGGGCGGCGATCACCCGGTTGCGGACGATGAATCTGCTCGGTGTCGGGTGATCGCCGGGCGGCAACTCCCCGATCACCAGTCCCTGTTCCGCGATCCTCCCGAGCAACTCGGCATGGCCGCGCGGATAGGCCCGGTCGACCCCGCAGGCCAGCACGGCGACGGTGGCACCGCCGGCGCCGAGCGCGCCCCTGTGGGCGGCGCCGTCGACCCCGTAGGCACCGCCGGACACCACCACCCACCCGTGCTCGGCAAGCCCGGCGCCGAGGGTGGCCGCCATGTGCGCCCCGTACTCGGTGCAGGCCCGTGCCCCGACGACGGCGACGGATCTGAGCGCCCACATCCGCAGACTGGGCCGCCCCCGCACCCACAGCCCCACCGGCCGCGCGTCCCCCAGGTCGTCGAGCTGCCCGGGCCACTCGCCGTCCCCGGGCGCCACGAACCGCATGTCGGCCTCCCTTGCGGCGGCGAGATCCCGCTCGGGCTCGGCCTGCGCGGCCCGGTCCAGCAGCCCGGCCCACCGCTTGTCGGTGACCCCGACGAGCTGCGGCCCGCCCTCGCGCAGCCGTCGCGCCACTTCCACCGCGCCGAGCTCCCGCAGCCACCGTCCGCCGACCTCGTCCCCCGGTTCGAGCACACGGCTGAGAAGGACACGGGCGAGCAGCTCGCCGGCCGGATCGTCACCGGGGCTCATGTCAGCGCCCCGATGGCCATGGGCACCCCGCGGGGCACGCCGGTGCGCAGTTGCAGCGCCAGGGCGACGTCGGTCGCGTCAGGCCGGTCATGGCCCACGAGGTCCGCGACGGTCCAGGCGACACGCAGCACGCGGTCGAGACCACGGGCGGTCAGCACGCCCCGCTCCAGATTCCGTTCCGCCTCGTCCATCGCACCGGCCGCGGCGTGCCAGCGGCTGCGCAGCTCCCGCCCGGGGACTTCGCTGTTGGTCCGCCACGGCGTGCGCACGAGCCGGGCCGCCGCACGCTCCCTGGCCGCCCTCACGCGGTCGGCGACGGTCGTGGTGGACTCGCCGCCGGCGCCCCGCTGGGTCAGCTGGGCGCGGGTCACCCGGTCGACCTCGACGCGCAGGTCGACCCGGTCGAGCAGCGGGCCGGACAGCCGCGCCTGGTAGCGGCGGATCGCCGAGGGCGGGCATTCGCAGAAGTCGTCCGCCCGGGAGAAGCGGCCGCAGGGGCAGGGGTTCGCCGCGAGCACCATCAGGAATTTCGCCGGGAACCGCACGACACCCGCGCTGCGCGCGATCACCACGTGCCCCGCCTCCAGTGGCTGCCGCAGCGCGTCGAGCGCGTGGCTGCTGAACTCGGGCGTCTCGTCCAGGAAGAGCACGCCCCGATGGGAGAGCGAGACCGCGCCGGGCCGCGCGACGCCCGGGCCGCCGCCCACGAGCGCTTGCATGGTGGCCGAATGGTGCGGGGCGCAGTACGGAGCGACGTCGATCAGGGGTTTGCCCGGTGGGAGCAGGCCTGCGACCGAGTGCACCGCCGTGACCTCAAGGGACTCCTGTCGGCTGAGCAGCGGGAGGATCGCGGGGAGCCGCTCGGCGAGCATGGTCTTCCCCGCACCGGGCGGGCCCTCCAGGAACAGGTGGTGGCCGCCCGCCGCGGCGACCTCCACCGCCGTCCGCGCCGAGATCTGGCCCACCACGTCGGCGAGGTCATGACCTTGGTCGCACTGGGCGGCGCCCAGGCTGTGCATCCCTGTGGCCGCGCCCGTGCCGGGCACTCGCAGACCGGCCAGCAGTGGATCGGGGCGGCCCTGCTCGTCCGGTTCCTCCTCGGGTACGGGCTCGTCCGCCAGGACGGCGATCAGCTGGCGCAGGCTGCGCACCCCCAGGACGGAGACGCCGGGCACCAGCGAGGCCTCGGCGGCCGCACACTCGGGCACGACCACCTGCTCGTAGCCCGCGTCCGCGGCGGCCAGCACCGCCGGCAGGATGCCCCGCACGGGCCTGACGCGGCCGTCCAGACCCAGCTCCCCGATCATGACGATGTCGGCCAGCACCCGCGGGTCGATGCGCTCGCAGGCGCCGAGGACCGCGCAGGCGACGGCCAGGTCGAAGCCACTGCCGGCCTTCGGCACCGAGGCCGGGCTCAGCCCCACCGTCAGCTTCTTCTGCGGCCATTCGCCGCCCGAGTTGACGACGGCCGCCCGCACCCGGTCCCGGCTCTCGCTCAGGCTCTTGTCCGGCAGCCCCACCAGCGTGAACGCCGCCACCCCCGGCTCCAGATCGGCCTGGACCTCGACCACCACACCCTCGACACCGACGAGGGCCACCGAGCACGTACGCGCGAACCCCATCAGGCCACCCCCCGCGCGTGTTCGACCACGGGTGCGCCGCGGTCGGGGAGCACGACGCCGACCAGGTCGATACGGACGCCGCCCGGTGGGGCCCCGCCGTGTTCCTGCGCCCAGCGTTCCGCCAGGCCGCGCAGGCGCTGCGCCTTCGTCGGCGTGACCGCGGCCATGGGGTGCTGGAAGATGCCCGCCCTGCGGGTCTTCACCTCGCAGACCACCAGGACGTCCCCGTCCCGGGCCACGATGTCGATCTCACCCGTCCTGCCCGAGCGCCAGTTGCGCTCCAGGACCGTCATACCGGCGTCCGCCAGCCGCCGCGCGGCCAGATCCTCGCCGTACCTGCCCATGGCACTGCGTTGTGCGTTGCGTGTCCTCATGTCGGCACCACCTCCGGCGCCAACCGTCACGCATCCGCTCCCACCGAGTGGATCTTGGTGGACCACTCGGCGGTTGTGGACAAACTCGTCACCCGCACGAGCGACCTACCGTGGGCGTCAGCCGCCCGGCAGCTCGAGATCGCTCTTGTTCAGCTCCTCGATGTTCACGTCCTTGAACGTGAGTACCCGGACCTGCTTCACGAACCGAGCCGGCCGGTACATGTCCCAGACCCAGGCGTCCGCCATCGACACTTCGAAGAACACCTCGCCCTGGACCGAGTGCACCTGCATCTCGTAGTCGTTCGTCAGGTAGAAGCGCCGCTCGGTCTCGATCACGTATTTGAACAGACCGACGACATCGCGGTACTCCCGGTAGAGCTTCAGCTCCATCTCGGTCTCGTACTTCTCGAGGTCCTCGGCGCTCATGGCAGCTTCCCCTTCAGGCGTGCGATCCCACCATTGTGCGCCAGTCCCGTGAGCCCCTAGACGATTTCGGGGTCAAGGGTCACGGGCCTGGCCGGGGGACCTTCGTCGAGCAGCCTGCACAGCAGCTCGGCGAGTCTGGTCGGGTACACGGTCTCATGCGCCCGGGCAAGTTCCCGACACGTCCACCAGCGTGCTCCGGCGACGCTGCGCCGCTCCAGTTCCGTGAGGCCCGTGGCCCCGGGCACCACCCTGGACGTGTCCGTCGTACGGGCCAGGTAGTACCACTCGTCCTGGTCCCAGCGGCGGCCCGCGAACGGGAAGGAGCACATCCGCCGCCAAAGCACCGGGCCGAGTTCGACATCGGTGATGCCGGTCTCCTCGGCGAGTTCCCTGAGAGCGGCCTCCTCACGACTCTCGTCGCCCTCCAGTCCGCCGCCGGGTGTGAACCACCAGTCGTCGGCCGGATCGTCCGGCTCATGGCCGTGCAGGAGCAGGATGCGGTCCTCGGGGTCGAGCAGAACCACCCGGGCCACCTTGCGCAGCCCGCCCCGGTACGAGTCCTCGTACCCGCCCGCGGCCTCAGCGGGCACCCACGGGCTCCGTCCGCGCCCGGGTGCGGCGCCCGCCCATCCGCTTGGCGATCGGGCCGTACGCGCCGCCGCCGAGGACGAGGACGGCGCCGGCCACGATCAGCGTGACGATGATCCGCAACGGGCCCGGCTGGGAGAGCACGCCGAGGGCCTCGAAGCCGGTGGGGCGTTCCAGCATGCCCTTCATGGGCCAGACGACGGCATCCACGCGAGCCGTCACGGCCGAGCGCGCGACGGTGCCCTGGGCGGCGTCACTGAGGTGGGCGGAGGAGTCCAGCGACCCCTGGCGCTCGTCGCCGAGCAGGAACAGGCGGCCCTGGGGGACCTTCACGGTCGGGATGTTCTTGTCCTCGACGACGCTGCCCTTGAGATAGCCCTCGGCGATCTGCTTGCCGTTGACGGTCAGCTTGCCGTTCGTGCAGCAGGAGACCGTGTCACCGCCGACCGCGACCACGCGCTTGACGACGGAGGCGTTGGTCACCCAGGACTTGTCGTTGAAGACGACGACGTCTCCCCGGCGGATCTCACTGCCGTCGACACGCTGGGCCAGGACCCGGTCGCCGGCGTCGATCGTCGGCGTCATCGAGGTGGTCGGCACGGTGTACGGCCGGTAGACCAGCGCTCCCCAGCCGAATCCGCCGAGGAACAGCACTATGCCCAGCGCGACCGCCAGTCCGGACAGTCGCTGTCCGGCCTTGCTGCCCACCGGGCCCGTGCTCTTGCCACCGCTGCGCGGTGCCGTACGCGTAGTGCTCTCGCCACCCATGGGTCCGCACCCTACCCGGCAGTACCTGACCCGGTCAGCCCCTCATGGCCGACCGAGGTCACAGCTGCACCAGGGCTTCACCAAGGCACGGTCAGGCGGAGTGCTCCGGGCCCGCTTTGCAGGGCTCGGCCGCCGCGATCCTCCTACGACGCCACAGGGCCACCGGCACCAACCCGGTCAGGGCGAGCGCGTTCGGGGCGGCCGTCAGGGCGGCGGACGCCGATGACTGGTCGTTCAGTCCCGGCTGGTCGAAGGTGTCCGGGATCGGGAGGGTGTCCCAGCGGGTGATGGGCCAGGCGATGACGATGGCGCGTCCGACGACCTTGCTGACCGGAACCATGCCGTTGTGCTTGTCGCTCTGGTTGTAGCGCGAGTCCCGCGAGTTCTGACGGTGGTCGCCCATGACCCAGATGTAGCCCTTGGGGACCTTCACCGTGAACTGGCCGCCCTGGTCGTCGACGCTGCAGGGGGTGTTGCCCGCGTACACGAACGACGTGTCGTTGAGGGCATGGCCGTTGACCCTGAGCGGGCCGGAGCCCTTGCAGGAGACGGTGTCGCCGCCGACGCCGATGACGCGCTTGATGAGGTCCTTCTCCTCGGCGGACGGCATCAGGCCGATCCAGCTGAGGGCCTTCTGCAGCGGGTTCGGATTGGCCGTGGGCTCGCCCGCCAGCCAGTTGTCCGGGTCGTGGAAGACGACGACCTCGCCGCGCTCCGGCTTCGAGCCGAACCAGGGGGTGAGTTTGTCGACCAGGACCCGGTCGCCCTGCTGAAGGGTGTTCTGCATCGAGTCCGAAGGGATCGAGAACGCCTGCACCAGGAACGTCTTGATCAGCAGCGCCAGCACGAGCGCGATGCCGATCAGGATGGGCAGCTCCTTCAAGAAGGAGCGTTGCTTCTTGGACTTGGGGGGTGAACCGTCCGACCCCTTTTCCTCGGTCCGGCTCCGCTCGCCCGGCGCGGTGCCGTCGTCGGTCGCCCCGGAGTCACTCCCGGAGGTCACGGCGCTGTCCGCGGCCGGGACGGCTGCGGAAACCCCTTGGCCGGGCTGTCCGCGATGCTCCTCGCCGTCGTGTCCGGATCGTGCGCCAACCGCCACATCCCCCACGCCAACTCCTTACTCTGTGCCGCTGCCTGCCCCAGACGCGGTGCAGGCCCACCACTCCCATAACGAGCGGGAGTTCCGCAGGGCTCGGGAGCTGGACCGTTCCGTTGAAATAGTCAGGAGCAACCCTATGCGACAGCTGCGGGGCCGCGGTCGTCCCCGACACGGAGTTGGAGACGGAGGAGAAAGTTTTAGGTTCTTTCAAGGAGGTCCAGTGGCCGAAGGGCCAGGCGATGACCATCGCCCGTCCCACCACTGAGTCCTCGGAGACCGTGCCGCCGTAGGGCGTGTTCTGGTGCGCGCGGGAGTCCGCGGAGTTGCCCCGGTGGTCGCCCATCACCCACAACCGCCCCTGGGGGACGGTGATGTCGAACGGCTGTGTGGAGGGGGCGTTTCCGGGATACAGATAGTCGCCCTCGGTCAGGGGAACGCCGTTGACGGTCACCCGTCCCTGCTGGTCACAGCACTTGACGTGGTCGCCGCCGACGCCGATGACCCGCTTGATGAGGTCCTTCTCGTTGTCGGACGGCAGCAGGCCGATGAAGGTGAGTCCCTCCTTGACCTGCTTGACGACGACGGGGTCGCTCTTCTTGGTCGTGGTCTGCTCGCCCGCGAGCCAGCCGCCCGGGTCCTTGAACACGACGACGTCCCCGCGCTTGGGCTTCGAGCCGAACCACGGGGTGAACTTGTCGACGAGGACGCGGTCGCCGATCCGGATCGTCTGCTCCATGGAGCCGGACGGGATCACGAACGCCTGGACGAGGAACGTCTTCAGGACCAGGGCTATGAGGACCGCGACGCCGACGAGGAGGGGTATCTCCTTGACCGCGCTGCGCCTGCGCTTCCGTTTGACCTTGCGCTGCAGCTTGCGCCGCTCGGCGCGGGTGCGGCCGCCGCCCCCCGCCAGCACCGGACCGGAGGCGCGGCGGGAGCCGGTGGGCAGCAGTCCGTCGGCCGGGCCGCTCGCGGCACCGCGCGGTTTGCCACGGTTACCCATGCGCACCGTCCGCTGCGGGCACGCGCGCGTAGGCGCCGGGACGCTGCAGGCGGGTCCAGTGGGCGCTGGGCCAGACGATCCAGTCGGCGCGTCCGATGACGTCCGAGACGGGGATCATGCCGCCGCCGGGTGAGCCCAGGTGGTCGCGGGAGTCGCTGGAGTCGCTGCGGTGGTCGCCGAGGACGAAGAGGGTGCCGTCGGGCACGACGACGGTGAAGGGCACCGTGGAGGGGCTGTCACCGGGGTGGAGGAACGTCGACTCGTCGACCGACCGGCCGTTCACCTCGATCCTCCCCTCCTTGTCGCAGCAGACCACATGGTCTCCCCCTACGCCCACGACGCGTTTGATGTAGTCGGCGTTTCCGAAGTACCCGGTGCCGTCGAACACGACGACATCGCCGCGCCGCGGCTCGGCACCGAAACGGTACGCCAACTTATTTACGAGAACGCGGTCGCCGATCCTCAATCCGTTTTCCATGGATCCGCTGGGAATCTGGAATGGTTGGACCACGAAAGTGTTGAGGAGCAGCAAAAACACCAGGCAGATGAGGAGCGTCAGACTGATCCGCCCACCGGGCAGCCAGTCGGCGACCCGCGACACCCACGCGAAACGCGACCGTCCCTCCGGTCCCTCTGTGTCCGAGATCTCCTGGGAGACGTCCTCGGAATCGGAAGGGCGGGAGGAGCGGTCGCGCTCCGTGTGCTGTGCTTCGGTGTCCATCGGGGCCAGATGGTATCCGGCCCCGGTATGAACGCCTGCGCGAGCTCAGCTGTCGCGCTTCTCCTTGATCTTCGCGGCCTTACCGCGCAGCTCGCGCAGGTAGTACAGCTTGGCGCGACGCACGTCACCGCGGGTGACGAGCTCGATCTTCTCGACGATCGGGGTGTGCACCGGGAAGGTGCGCTCGACGCCGACGGAGAAGGAGACCTTGCGGACCGTGAAGGTCTCGCGGACACCGGCGCCCTGGCGGCGGATCACAACGCCCTTGAACTGCTGCACACGGGAGCGGTTGCCCTCGATGACGCGGACGTGGACGTTGACGGTGTCACCCGGGCGGAAGGCCGGGACGTCGCTGCGCAGCGACGCACTGTCGACGGAGTCGAGCAGGTGAGACATTTCGTCTGCTTTCTTCGCCCATGCCACAGGTCATAGGCGGGAACTAGGTCTTCCAGGAGGATGCTGTCCGTGTCGGGGCGGGCGTCGTGTCCCCCTGTGGCAGGGGCGCACGCCGGACGACGCACAACAGCGGTCTATTCTTCCACGCCCTCGGTCCTGCGCCAAAATCGGCCGTACGGCTCCCCCTCCGGGTCCGGGGCCCAGCCGAGGATGGAGAGCATCTCGCGGTCCTTCTTGTCGAAGGCCTTGGGGTCGCACCGCTCGATCAGGTCGGGCCGGTTGGCCGTCGTACGGCGCAGGGCCTCGTCGCGGCGCCAGCGGGCGATCCTGCCGTGGTGGCCGCTGAGCAGCACGTCGGGGATGCCGCGGGCGCGCCACTCGGGCGGCTTGGTGTAGACGGGGCCTTCCAGGAGGTTGGCCATGGCGCCGGGGGCGAAGGAGTCGTCGCGGTGGGACTCGGCGTTGCCGAGGACGCCGGGCAGCAGCCGGGCCACGGCCTCCGTGATCACCAGCACGGCCGCTTCCCCGCCGGCGAGGACGTAGTCGCCGATGGACACCTCGTAGACCGGCATCCGGGTGGCGTACTCATCGATCACCCGGCGGTCGATGCCCTCGTAGCGCGCGGGCGTGAAGATCAGCCAGGGGCGCTCGGAGAGCTCGACGGCGAGTTCCTGGGTGAAGGGGCGGCCGCTCGGGGTGGGGACGATCAGCGCGGGCGCGTGCGAGCCGGTCTCGTAGCCGTCGGCGAGGGCGGAGTCCAGGGCGTCGCCCCAGGGGTCGGTCTTCATGACCATGCCGGGGCCGCCGCCGTAGGGGGTGTCGTCGACGGTGTTGTGGCGGTCGTAGGTCCAGTCGCGCAGATCGTGCACATGGACGTTCAGCTGCCCACGCGCGCGCGCCTTGCCGACGAGGGAGACGTTCAGGGGCTCCAGGTACTCCGGGAAGATCGTGACGACGTCGAGGCGCATCTCTTACGACTCTTCCCGCGAGGACACGACCTCAGCCTGGTCGTCGATCAGGCCGGGCGGCGGGTCGATGACCGCCTTCTGCTCCTCGAGGTCGATCTCCGTGACGATCTCCTCGACGAACGGGATCAGGACCTCGCTGCCGTCCGGGCGCTCCACGATGAACAGGTCCTGGGAGGGCAGGTGCGAGATCTCGGTGATCCGGCCGACCTCGACGCCGTCCTTGGTGACCACGTCCAGGTCCATCAGCTGGTGGTCGTAGTACTCGTCCTCCTCCTCGGGGAGCACCTCCGGGTCCACCTCGGCGATCAGGAGGGTGTTGCGCAGCGCCTCGGCCGCGTTGCGGTCGCGTACGCCCTCGAAGCGCAGGAGCAGGCGGCCGCTGTGGACGCGGCCCGTCTCGATGGTGAGCGGGCCCGCCGAGGCGGGATCGGTGGCCAGTACGGCGCCGGGTGCGAGCCGCAGTTCGGGCTCGTCGGTACGGACCTCGACGGTGACCTCGCCCTTGATGCCGTGGGCACGGCCGATCCGTGCGACTACGAGCTGCACTTCCCAGGATCTCCTGTCGTAACGGCTGGTAACGACTACGGGCCGGGGACGGCGCAGTGGCCCTCCCCGGCCCGAGCCGGTGTTGCGTTTGGCGTCAGCGGACGTGGTCCACGTCGACGAGGTCGACGCGGACACCGCGGCCGCCGATGGCGCCCACGACGGTACGCAGAGCGCGCGCGGTGCGGCCGTTGCGGCCGATCACCTTGCCGAGGTCGTCGGGGTGGACCCGGACCTCGAGCACACGGCCGCGGCGCAGGTTGCGCGAGGCGACCTGCACATCGTCAGGGTTGTCGACGATGCCCTTCACGAGGTGCTCGAGAGCCTCCTCGAGCATGCTCAGGCCTCGGTCGACGCGGACTCGGCGGGAGCCTCGTCCTTCTTCTCAGCCTTCTTCTTCTGGGTGATGGCCTCACCCTTGCCCTCGTCGTCGCCGCCAAGGGCCTCGAACGACGGGCGCGTGGCCTTCTCGGCCGGCTGCAGCAGCGGCGCCGGGGCGGGCTCGCCCTTGAACTTCTGCCAGTCGCCGGTCTTCTTCAGGATGGCGAGCACGGGCTCGGTCGGCTGGGCGCCGACACCGAGCCAGTACGCCACGCGCTCGGCGTTGACCTCGATGCGCGAGGGGTTCTGCACCGGGTGGTACAGACCGATCTCCTCGATCGCACGGCCGTCACGACGGGTGCGGGAGTCGGCGACGACAATGCGGTAGTGAGGCGAACGGATCTTGCCCAGACGCTTCAGCTTGATCTTGACTGCCACGGGAGTGGGTTCTCCTGGATTTGACGTGGTTGGGCACGGCGAGATTGCCGCGTGGGGTTGCGGTACCCGAGTGCCCGATGGACGCGTCAGCCGGAGGCGAGAGGGTTCCTGTGCGGCTGTCGAGTACAGCTAGCCATTGTGCCATACCCTGCGGGTCGCTTCGGCCGAGGGGTGCGAGCCGCGCCCGGGCATGGCTGAGGGGCACCCGGCGCTGCAGGTGCCCTTGGGGTGGTCGCGCGGACCGGCGCTACGGGGTGCCGCCCGCGCTCACCCGTGCCGCCCCAGCGGCACGACTGCCCGCAGGCGGTCGCCTCCCCGCGCGCGGCGCCCGGATTCCGGCAGCCACGAGATGCCGGTGCTCCAGGATCCGCGCTTATGCAGCTCCCACGACCTCCGGGATCCGGAACGGCTTGCCGCAGCCGCCGCAGACGATCGGCGCCTGGGCCAGCACCGACGGGACGACCCGTACGTTACGGCCGCAGTCGCACACCGCCTTCACTCGCACCCCGCCCCCGGACGAGCCGTGCCGGGCCGCCGGGCCGCGGAAGCTCTTCGGGGTGTCGGCGGAGGTGGCGGCCGTGTGGGCCTTGAGGGCGCGCTGCAGCCGCTCGATGGTCGGGCGGTAGCGGCGCTTGGCCTCGGGGTTGAGCGTGACCAGTGAGAAGCCGCTGCTGGGGTGCGGTTCCTCGGGGTGGTCCAGGCCCAGTTCCTCGGCGATCGCGAGGAATCTGCGGTTGTGGTACCGGCCGGCGCGGGACGTGTCGCGTACGCCGCGCGCGGCGGCGATGCCATGGACTGCCTCATGGAGCAGTCGCTCGAAGGAGAGCTCGTGACCGCACGCGGACGACGACTCTCCGATCAGGGACTCTGGCGCGGCAAGGTCCGGCAGCTCGGGGTGGTACCGCTGAATGTCGGCCCACGCCTCTGCCAGCTCTGCGGCGAGAACAGGTGGTGTCTGTGTCGTGCTCACGTAATGACAACGAGCGGGGCCTCGAATGTGTTCCTATTCCGGGCCATCCCAAATAATTTGCACGTACCCGTCAGTTTCCGCTGATGCGTGCCGACGAGGGCGGGTGCGCTGATCTGCGGAGAAACCTCACAGCTCGTCCCAAGCCGGTACGTAGCCCGCCCTACGCACCGGCGCGTAGACGGTGTCCACGCGCCGGTGCGGGTGTGATCCACAGGTGCGCAAGGGGCGTTTCGGTCGCGTCCGCGGCGGAACGGCCCTGTATCAGTAAGCGCGCGCGACGACCGCGACGTTACCGGGCGCGTCCTCGGCCTCCGGCACCGACCCGTCGGCAGCGACCAGACACCGTACGGTCACCGCGTGCTCGGCCAGCCTGGCCTCGCCTTCTTCGCCGAGATCCGCCCAGGGGATGCGCGCCCAGCCGCCGGCGCCGACCGCCTCGACGGCTTCCTCGACCGTCGACACGTCGGCCGTACGGGACTCACGGCGCTCGCGGGACTGGGCGAGCAGGAGCGCCTGGTCCTCCTCGAGGATCGCGGGCAGGAGCCGCACGAGGGAGTCGACCGGCATCGGCTCCTTGCCGCCGGGGATGCGGCGGGCCAGCATCGCCGTGCCGTTCTCCAGGTCACGGGGCCCGATCTCGATGCGTACGGGCACGCCCTTCAGCTCCCAGTCGACGGCCCGGCGCCCGAAGGGGATGTCGGTGCGGTCGTCGACGTGGACCCGCAGGCCCGCCGCCCGCAACCGGTCACCGAGCTCACGGACCTTGGCCGAAACCGCCTCCTCGCCCTTGATCGCGAGGACGACGACCTGGATCTGCGCCAGCCGCGGCGGAACCCTCAGGCCGTTGTCATCTCCGTGAGTCATCACCAGGGCGCCGATCATGCGGGTGGTGGAGCCCCAGGAGGTCTGCCAGACGAGTTCCTGCCTGCCCTCCCTGGACAGGTACCGGGTGTTGAAGGCCTTGGCGAAGTTCTGGCCCAGTTCATGGCTGGTGACCATCTGGAGGGCCTTGCCGTCGCCCATCATGCTTTCGAGCGTGAGGGTGTTGACGGCCCCGGCGAAGCGCTCCTTGGCCGTCTTGCGGCCGGAGACGAAGTCCGTCGCGAGGACCTCGGTCAGGAAGTCGCCGTAGACGTGCTGCTGGATGTGCGCAGCGAAGTCGCGCGCCTCCTCGTACGTGGCGTGCGCGGTGTGGCCCTCCTGCCACAGGAACTCGGTGGTACGCAGGAAGAGACGGGGCCGCAGTTCCCAACGGACCACGTTGGCCCACTGGTTGATCTTCAGGGGCAGGTCACGGTAGCTCTGCACCCACTTCGAGAAGTAGTCGTTGACGATCATCTCGGAGGTGGGGCGGACGACCGCGGGCTCCTCCAGTTCCTTGCCGCCGCCATGGGTGACCACGGCCAGTTCGGGCGCGAAGCCCTCGACGTGGTCGGCCTCCCTGGCGAAGTACGACTGCGGGATCAGCAGCGGGAAGTACGCGTTCTGGGTGCCCGTCTCCTTGATCCGGGCGTCCATCTCGGCCTGCATCCGCTCCCACAGCCCGTACCCGTACGGTCGGATCACCATGGTGCCGCGCACCGGCCCGTTGTCGGCCAGTTCGGCCTTGGAGATCAGATCCTGGTACCAGCGCGGGAAGTCGTCCGCGCGCGGGGTGAGAACGGGAGCCTTTGCCATGGGCGCGATGGTAGGGGCCCACGTTGCCGGGACGTGAATTCTTTTCGCCCGCATATGCAACCCACAAGCCGGACCCCACTACCCCTGGACGCGCGGTCGAGTGCGGAGTTATCTGGCATACGGGGGGAGTGCGAGCGCACGTCACGGGGGCCATGGAATCGGGTACAGGGGCAACTCTCGGCGGATTGGGGCGCTTTACATGACACCTACGCTCGTGCGGCAGCACCCGTCCCCTACGGGCCAGGCGCCCCGTGTGGACCTGTGTGCACGCGCGCGTGACTGGTCCGAGATCCAGGAGCGGATGCTGGTCCCGCTCTACGAGGCCGTCTACGAGCGACTGGAAGTGGGCCCCGGCACACGGTTGTTGGGCCTCGGCTGCGGCAGCGGGCTGGCGCTTTTGCTGGCGGCCTCCAGAGGCGCGGCGGTCACCGGTGTCGACCACTCCTCCCCCGAACGGCTGGCTCTCGCGCGGGAGCGGCTGCTCCCGGACGGGTGGGGCACGCGCGCGCGTGCAGGCACCCGTATCGTCGACGGCTCGCCCGAAGACGTCGTGACCGCGGGCGACGCGGAGACGCCCGCGTTCACCCTGGTGACGGCTTTCGAGCCGATCGGGTGTCTGGCGGGCGACTCGGAGGGGCTCGGCGGGCTGCTGCAGGCAGCGACACCGCTCGTCGGGCACGGGGCGCCCGTGGTGCTCGCCGGCTGGGGTCCGCCGGAACGTTGCACCACTTCGTCCGTGCTGCGGGTCGCCACCAGGCTGGCGGACCCGCTGCGCAGCACGGGCAGTTGGCGCCCCGCCCTTCGCGACGACCTGGAGGAGGTCGCGCAGCGGGCGGGTCTGAAGCCCGACGGCTCCGGGCGGGTCGCCTGCCCGTTCGGGTACGCGGGCGTGGACAGCGCGGTGAGGGGCCTGCTGTCGACGGGTCTGTTCGACGCGGCGATCTCCGCGACGGACCAGGCGCAGGTGGACAAGGAACTGGCGGAGGCCCTGCACCCGTATCGGCGCCGGGACGGCACGGTGTGGATGCCGAACGTGTTCCGCTACCTGATCGCCCGTACCCCTTAGGCCCCGGGCGCGTCAGGCGCCTCCGCCTTTTCCAGCCGTGTGATCCCCGCGATCCGGTAGGCGTCCGCCTCCTCCAGGGTCTCCCGCTCCAGCAGGGCCCGGGCGAGGGCGTCCAGTCGGCCGCGGTGGTCGGTGAGTTTGCGGCAGGCCTCCTCGTAGCACTCGTCGACGATCCGGCGCATCTCGCCGTCGATGACGTCGAGGGTCTGCGGGGCGGCGGCGAGGCCGTAAGCCTGCTGGGCGTCGTTCGGCAGGGCGGACAGGCGGCCGACGCGCTCGCTCATGCCCCAGCGGGCGACCATGCCCCGGGCGATGCCCGTGACCTGTTCCAGGTCGTTCTCCGCGCCGGTGGTGACGACCCCGTAGACGACCTGTTCCGCCGCCATGCCGCCGAGCGCGCCGATGATCCGGCCGCGCAGGTACTCCTCGGTGTACGCGTACTTGTCGGACTCCGGAGTGGAGAGCGTGACCCCGAGGGCCCGGCCACGCGGGACGATGGTGATCTTGCGGACGGGGTCGGCGCCGGGCTGGAGCATGCCGAGCAGGGCGTGGCCGCTCTCGTGGTAGGCGGTGCGGCGGCGCTCCTCCTCGGGCATCACCAGGGGCCGTTCGGCGCCCAGTTGGACCTTTTCCAGGGCCTCGGAGAGGTCGGTCTGCGTGACCCGCTCCTGTCTGCGCTTGACGGCGAGCAGTGCGGCCTCGTTGGCGAGGTTGGCCAGTTCGGCGCCGGTCATGCCCGGGGTCGTACGGGCGACCTGGCCGAGGTCGACGTCCTTCGCGAGGGGGATCTCGCGGGTGTGGATCCGCAGGATGGCCTCGCGGCCGCCGCGGTCCGGGGGCGAGACCATGACCACCCGGTCGAAGCGGCCGGGGCGGGTGAGGGCCGGGTCCAGGACGTCGGCGCGGTTGGTGGCGGCGATGACGATGACGCCCTCGGAGCCGGAGAAGCCGTCCATCTCGGTGAGGATCTGGTTCAGCGTCTGTTCGCGTTCGTCGTGGCCGCCCATGCCGGAGCCGCCGCCGCGGGCCCGCCCGATGGTGTCGATCTCGTCGATGAAGATGATCGACGGCGCCACCTTGCGGGCCTCCGCGAACAGTTCACGCACGCGTGAGGCGCCGACGCCGACGATCATCTCGATGAACTCGGAGGCGGACGCCGAGAAGAACGGCACACCGGCCTCACCGGCGACGGCACGCGCGAGCAGGGTCTTGCCGGTGCCGGGCGGGCCCGCGAGCAGCACGCCCCGGGGCATCTTCGCGCCCATCCTGCGGTAGGCGTCCGGGTTCTTCAGGAAGTCGACGACATCGTTGAGCTCGCCCTCGACCTCGTCGATGCCCGCCACGTCCTCGAAGGTCGTGCGCCTGGCGCCCGGCTGCAGCTCGACCGGCTTGGGCGGCGCCTTGCGGCCGAGCATCCCGCCCGCGCCGCCCAGCCCCGCGCTCATCCGCCGCGCGACGAACACCCACACCGCGATCAGCAGCAGCATCGGGGCCAGCGAGATCAGCAGATTGGCCAGAAAGCTGCGGTGCTGGACGACCGGTTCCGCCGTGACGGTGACGTTGTGCTTGGTCAGGTCGTCCCAGATCTGGTCGCTCGCGAACGTCGGCCGCTCGGTGCTGAACTTGGTGTACTTGCCGCCGCCGTGCGGGCTCTTCTGCGCCTTCCTGAGCTGGCCCTGGATCGCATTGCCCTTGGCGTAGATCTTGCTGACGTTGCCCGCGCCGACCTGCTTGCTGAACTCGGTGTACGAAATCGTCGGCTCGTTGCCCTCGTTGAAGAAGGACAGGATCAGATTCGCGATCAGATACACGACCAGCGCGGTCAGGATCAGGCTCCACCAGCCGCCCCGCATCCTCCGCCCGCCCGGCGGCCTGGACGGCTCCTCGGGAGTGCCCTCGGTACGCCAGGGCTGGTCGGGCGACTTGCGCGGCGGGGCGGGGTTGGTCATAAGCGGACGTTACGACAACACCCCGCCCCTGGCACGCGCACCGGGTGAACTCAGCCCATGAACTTCTTGAACTCGTCCGGGAGCTCGAAGTCCTGCGGCGGCTGCTGCCCCGGCACGCCGAAGGCGTTGCCCCCCTGAGCGGCGGCGGCCCGGCGGGCTGCCTCCTCCTGCTCCTGCTGCTTGCGCTTCATCGGGTTGCCGGAACGCTGCTTGCCCTTGGCCTTCTTCGGCTGCTTCCTGGCGCGGCCGGCGCCGCCGCCCATGCCCGGCATCCCGGGCATCCCCGGCATACCGCCGCCCTGGGCCATGCGGGACATCATCTTGCGGGCCTCGAAGAACCGCTCGACGAGGTTCTTGACCGCGCTGACCTCGACACCGGACCCCTTGGCGATACGGGCGCGGCGCGAGCCGTTGATGATCGTCGGCTCCTGGCGCTCGGCCGGGGTCATCGACTTGATGATGGCGGCCGTGCGGTCGACGTCCCGCTCGTCGATGTTGTTGATCTGTTCCTTGATCTGGCCCATGCCGGGCATCATGCCGAGCAGCTTGGAGATGCTGCCCATCTTCCTGACCTGCTCCATCTGGGCCAGGAAGTCGTCCAGGGTGAAGTCCTGGCCCTTCTTGGAGGCGAGCTTGGAGGCCATCTTGGCGGCCTCTTCCTCGCTGAACTCCTTCTGCGCCTTCTCGAACAGGGTGGCGAGGTCACCCATGTCGAGGATGCGGCCGGCCATCCGGTCGGGGTGGAAGACGTCGAAGTCGTCCAGCTTCTCGCCGTTCGAGGCGAACATGATCGGCTTGCCGGTGACCGAGGCGATCGACAGGGCCGCACCACCGCGGGCGTCACCGTCGAGCTTGGAGAGGACCACGCCGTCGAAGCCGACGCCGTCGCGGAAGGCCTCCGCCGTGTTGACGGCGTCCTGACCGATCATCGCGTCGACGACGAAGAGGATCTCGTCCGGGGAGACCGCGTCCCGGATGTCCGCGGCCTGCTGCATCATCTCCTGGTCGATGCCGAGGCGGCCGGCGGTGTCGACGATGACGATGTCGTGGACCTTGGTCTTCGCGTGCTGGATCGAGTCCTTGGCGACCTGGACCGGGTCGCCCACGCCGTTGCCCGGTTCCGGGGCGAAGACGGCCACGCCGGCCCGCTCGGCGACGACGCTCAGCTGGGTGACCGCGTTCGGGCGCTGGAGGTCGGCGGCGACCAGGAGCGGCGAGTGGCCCTCTTCCTTGAGGTGCTTGGCGAGCTTGCCCGCGAGGGTGGTCTTACCGGCACCCTGCAGACCCGCGAGCATGATCACGGTCGGCGGCTGCTTGGCGAACCGCAGGCGGCGGGTCTGGCCGCCAAGGATGGTGACCAGCTCTTCGTTGACGATGTCGAGCACCCGCTGGGCGGGGTACTGCGTGCCGGAGAGCTCGGGGCCGAGGGCGCGCTCCTTGACGTTCTTGATGAACGCGCGGACGACGGGCAGAGCCACGTCCGCTTCGAGCAGCGCGATACGGATCTCGCGCGCGGTGGCGTCGATGTCCGCCTCGCTCAGACGCCCCTTGCCGCGCAGATTCTTGAAGGTCGCTGAGAGGCGATCGGAGAGAGTGTCGAACACGGCGGCGTCGGTCCTCGGAGTCGGGGGCAGTGTGAGCGTCTTCCAGGATATCGGGCCGCGCAAGACAATCGTCCCCGCCCGCTCCTACAGCGCGGTCACCCCCGCAAGGTCTCCTCCAGCTTCCGCGCCACGGCCGAGGCCTCGTCGCCCGGCAGGGGCGCGCCCTCCGGCCCGGTCACGTAGAAGGCGTCCACGGCGTTCGCGCCCAGCGTGGAGACGTGCGCGCTGCGCACCCGTACGCTCGCGTCCTCCAGGGCCCGCCCGATGCGGAACAGCAGGCCGGGAGCGTCCTGGGCCCGTACCTCGATCACCGTGGCCAGCCGGGACGCGGCCGAGGCGACCGTCACCCGCGCCGGCGGCGCCACGACACCCCGGCGCCGCGGATACGCGGCGTCGCGCTCGGCGAGGCGCCCGGCGATGTCCAGGGAACCGTCCAGGGCCCGTACGAGATCGGCCCGCAGCCGGGCCGCCTGGGGCAGCGAGCCGTACTCGGCGGCGACCCGCCAGTTCAGCAGCAGGACCGAGCCCTCGACGCCGTCCGGCAGGTCCAGGGTGCGCAGCTCGGCGGTGCGCACGGTCAGGCGGTGCATGGCGAGGACACCGGCCACGGCGGGCAGCACGCCCTCCTGGTCCGGTACGGCGATGAGCAGTTCGACGCCGAGCGGCTCCGGGTCGCCGGAGGGCTGTTCCTCCGTCGGCGGCTCGGTCTGCGCGCGCAGGGACAGCACGGGGCTGCCGGTGGCGACCGCCTCGATGGCGAGCCGCTCCTGCTCGGCGGTGGGCGCGGCGGCCTCGGGCTCGTCGGGGACGTCCCCGGCGAGGACGGCGGCGACCCGCTTGACCAGGTCGGCGACGAGCGAGCCGCGCCAGGACGACCAGGCGGCCGGTCCGGTGGCCAGGGCGTCCGCCTCGGTCAGTGCGTGCAGCAGCTCCAGGGTGGACTGCGAGCCGACCGCCTCCGCGACCGAGCGGACCGTGGCCGGGTCCTCCAGGTCGCGGCGGGTGGCCGTCTCGACCAGCAGCAGATGGTGGCGTACGAGGGTGGAGAGCACGGCCACGTCGTCGCGGTCGAAGCCGATCCGGGCGGCCACGTCCTTGGCGATGATCTCGCCGGCCACCGAGTGGTCGCCGGGCCAGCCCTTGCCGATGTCGTGCAGCAGCGCGGCGACCAGGAGCAGGTCGGGGCGGTGCACGCGGCGGGTGAACTCGGAGGCGCGCACGGCCGTCTCGATCAGGTGCCGGTCGACGGTCCAGATGTGCACGGCGTTGCGCTGCGGGCGGCAGCGCACCCGCTCCCAGTCCGGAAGCAGCCGGGTGATCAGGCCTTCCGCCTCCAGCGCCTCCCAGACGTCGATGGTGGGGTGCCCGGAGCCGAGCAGGGTGACCAGCTGTTCGCGGGCCTCGGCGGGCCAGGGCGTGGGCAGCGGGCGCACGGTCGCCGCCAGGCGCCGTACGGCGTGCAGGGAGAGCGGGAGGCCGGCCTGGGCGGCGGCGGCCGCGGCGCGCAGCGGCAGGACGGGGTCGCGCTCGGGCCGCGCGGCCCGGGCGAGCACCACCTCGCCGTCCTGCTCGACCACGCCCTCGGCCAGCGGGGAACGCTCGGGGACGGGCTTTCCGCCGCCGAGCATGGCGCGCAGCCGCGGCCGTACGGCGCGCGACCGCAGCACGCGCGCCACTTCGCGCCAGGTGACGTCACTGGCGTACGAGATGACCCGCGCCGCCTCGTACACCTGCCGCAGGAGGGTGTCGGCGTCGAGCAGTCCGAGTTCGGCGGCGACCTGGTCCTGCTCCTGGAGCGCAAGCCGGTCGGTCGCCCGTCCGGTCGTCAGGTGCAGGGCGTCGCGTACGTCGAGCAGTCGGCGGCGGGCGTCGTCGAGGCCCTCGCGCGGGGCGTCGGCCAGCCAGGAGGCGGCGACGGCCCGCAGAGTGGTGGCGTCACGCAGACCGCCGCGGGCCTCCTTCAGGTCCGGCTCCAGCAGGTACTGCAGCTCGCCCTGGCGTTCGGCGCGCTCGGCGCAGAGTTCCTGGAGTTCGGGGAGACGTTTCGGCGCCTGGTTGCGCCAGTCGGCGAGGACGGCCGTCCGCAGACCGGCCGTCAGGCCCAGGTCGCCGGCGATGTGGCGGGCGTCCAGCAGGCCGAGCTGGACCTTCAGGTCCTCCCCTGCGGTCTTGCGGGCCTCGGCGGGGGTGCGCACCGAGTGGTCGAGGGCGAGGCCGAGGTCCCAGACGGGGTACCAGATGCGGTCGGCCAGGGCGGCGACCGCCTTGGGGTCGCTGCCGTCGTGGAGGAGGAGCAGGTCCAGGTCGCTGCGTGGGGAGAGCTCACCGCGGCCGTAGCCGCCGACGGCGACCAGGGAGACCCCGCGCAGTCCCTCGGCGCCCGCCGCGAACAGTCCCGTCAGCCAGTCGTCCGTCAGCTCGGACAGGGCTGTACGGCGCGGCGGCCCGGACCGCGCCCCCTCGGTGAGGAGGTGCAGCCGGGCCGCCGCGTAGCCGCTGGGTCCCGAGTCTTCCGCTTCCTTGTGCACGTCCGTGCTCGACACCCAGCAGCTCCTGTCCTTACTTCTTCACTTAGAGCGCGTCCGGGCCGCGCTCGCCGGTCCGGACCCGTACGGCCGTCTCGACCGGGAGGGACCAGACCTTGCCGTCACCGATCTTGCCGGTTCGGGCCGCCTTGACGATGACGTCGATCAGCTGCTCGGCGTCGTCGTCCTCGGCCAGTACCTCGATACGGATCTTGGGAACCAGGTCGACGGTGTACTCGGCACCGCGGTAGACCTCGGTGTGGCCCCGCTGACGACCGTAACCGCTCGCCTCGGTGACCGTCAGGCCATGGACTCCGAAGGCCTGCAGGGCCTCCTTGATCTCGTCGAGCCGGTGGGGCTTCACGACGGCGGTGATGAGCTTCATGCGTCCACCTTCTTGCTCTCCGTGGCGGCCAGGACCGAAGCGGCGGATCCGGCGATGCCGCCACCCGCGCCGCTGAAGTCGTATGCGGTCTCGGCGTGCTCCGCCTGGTCGATACCGGAGATCTCCTCGTCCTCGGTGACCCGCATCCCGATGGTCTTGTCGAGGAGGAAGGCGAGGACCGCGGAGGCGATCAGGGAGTAGGCGAGGACCGCGCCGACACCGGCGAACTGCTTCCACAGCTGGGTGAAGGAGTGGTCGCCGTAGAAGACACCGGTCGCGGTCGACTGGCCCTTGCCGGTGGCGAAGAAGCCGATGAGCAGGGAGCCGATGATGCCGCCGACCATGTGGACGCCGACGACGTCGAGGGAGTCGTCGTAGCCGAACTTGTACTTCAGGCCCACGGCCGCGGCGCAGGCGACACCGGCGATGGCGCCGACGGCGATCGCGCCGAGCGGGGAGACCGCACCACCGGACGGGGTGATCGCGACCAGGCCGGCGACCGCGCCGGAGGCGGCGCCCAGCGTGGTGAACGCGCCGTGGCGGATCTTCTCGTAGGCGAGCCAGGCCAGCATGGCGGCGGCGGTGGCGACCTGCGTGTTGACGAACATCAGCGCGCCGACGCCGTCGTCGTTGCCGAGCCACGAACCGGCGTTGAAGCCGAACCAGCCGAACCACAGCAGACCGGCACCGAGCATCACCAGCGGGAGGCTGTGCGGGCGCATCGGGTCCTTCTTGAAGCCGACGCGCTTGCCGATGACGAGGATGACGCCGAGGGCGCCCGCACCGGCGTTGATGTGGACCGCGGTACCACCGGCGAAGTCGATCACGCCCAGCTTGAAGGCCCAGCCGTCAGAGCCCCAGACCCAGTGGGCGACCGGGACGTAGACGATCGTCAGCCACAGGGCGACGAACAGCGCCCAGGCCGAGAACTTGACGCGGTCCGCGAGGGCGCCGCTTATCAGGGCCGGAGTGATGATGGCGAACATCATCTGGAAGACCATGAAGACGAAGATCGGGATGGTGTAGCCGGGCCACAGCTCCGTCAGACCGACCTTGCGGAGGCCGAACCAGTCGGAGTCCCAGCCGATGAGGCTGTTGTTCGTACCGAAGGCGAGGGAGAAGCCGTAGAGCACCCACAGAATCGTGACGATTCCGATGCTGATGAAGCTCATCATCAGCATGTTGAGGGTGCTCTTGACGCGGACCATGCCTCCGTAGAAGAAGGCGAGGCCCGGCGTCATGATCAGTACCAGGGCGGATGCAATGAGCATGAAGCCTGTGTTCGCGGAGGACAGCTTGGGTGCCTCCGCGGCAAGCGTGATGGCTGGTGCCATCGGCGTCTCCTCGTCGTTGGTACGGCCCCGTGCGGGCGAAGCCTGAAGCGGTCATGAGGGGTGGGCCGGTTATGCGCCATGAGATTGGCGCAGCGCGGTTTCGTTGGAAGCCCCTCGTTGTTTCGCCGCCGTGACGAAGGCGCCCTGTGTGTTACGCCTCGATGAACTGCCGGATGTCGGACGCGTCCATCGTTATCGTGGCGCAACCTTCACCGAGGGAAAGAACCGGCCACGGGCGGCCTTCCGATGACCTGGCATGGGGGGAGCCGAGTCGGGCAGTTCGGGAGGGCCGGCCGCGGCCGGGGCCAAGGGTTTTCAGACCGCCTCGGCGGTCTCCGGTAGTTCGACGGCGAGCTTCTCGGTGAGGTCCACGACCTCGGCGAGATCCCCGAAATCGCGTACGGCCGTGTCGACCGTCTTTCGGATACGAGTGTTCACGCGCTCGGAGCGGACCTTCTTGGCGATGTGCATGGCCTGCTCGGCCAGCACCGCGCCACGCTCGGGCTCACGCTGCAGCAGATGCACCGTCGCCATGCCGATCAGGTTCAGTGCATACGAGCGCTGGTGCTCGGGGTCCCGGGAGAACAGGTCGACGGCCTGCTGCATCACGGGCTCGGCCAGGGACGCGTACGTGGGGCTGCGGCCCGCGACATAGGCGAGGTCGCGGTAGGAGTGGGAGTTCTCGCCGTGCAGTTCGGCCTCGGAGAAGAAGCGGATCCAGTCGGGGTCCGGCTCGTCCCACTCGTCCGCGTCCGCGAAGGTGTCCTCGGCCATCCGGACCGCCCGCTTGCACTTGCCGGGCTGCCCCATGTTGGCGTAGGCGCGGGCCTCCATCGCATACAGCATCGACTGGGTGCGGGGGCTCGCGCAGTCCCGGCTGCCGTACTGAGCGAGGTGGATCAGTTCCAGCGCGTCGTCGGGCCGGCCGAGGTGGATCATCTGGCGGCTCATGCTGGAGAGGATGTACGAGCCGAGCGGCTTGTCGCCCGCCTCCTTGGCGGCGTGCAGGGCGAGGACGAAGTACTTCTGGGCGGTCGGCTGGAGCCCGACGTCGTACGACATCCAGCCGGCCAGCTCCGCCAGCTCCCCGGCGACCTTGAACAGCTTCCTGGTGGTGGCCTCGGGCTGGGGCTCCTGGAGCAGGTCCGTCACCTCGTGCAGCTGGCCCACCACCGCCTTGCGGCGCAGGCCGCCGCCGCACTGGGCGTCCCACTGCCGGAACATCACCGTCGTGGACTCCAGGAGGTCCAGCTCGGGCTTGGAGAGCCTGCCGGGCCGGCGGGACGATGCCGGCGGCTCCGGCTCCGGCTCGGACTGGGCCTGGGGAGAGGGCACCAGCCAGCGCTGCATGGGCTCGATGAGGGACGGGCCCGCGGACAGGGCCAGCGAGGTCCCGAGGAAGCCGCGCCGCGCCAGCATCAGGTCGCTGCGCGAGAACTCGCTGAGCAGGGCCACCGTCTGCGGGCCCGTCCAGGGCAGGTCGACGCCGGACACGGAGGGTGACTGACGGGCGGCGCGCAGGCCGAGGTCCTCGACGGAGACCACACAGCCGAAGCGCTCGGAGAACAGCTCGGACAGGATCCTGGGGATCGGCTCGCGAGGGTTCTCGCCGTCCAGCCAGCGGCGCACCCGGGAGGTGTCCGTGGAGATGTGGTTGGCACCCAACTGGCGTGCCCTGCGGTTGACTTGACGGGCGAGTTCGCCCTTCGACCAGCCGCTGCGCACGAACCAGGACGTGAGCAGCTCATTGGGGCGCTTGTCCGTGCTGGTCGCGGTCGTCCCGCTTCCGTCGTTGCCGCTCACTGGAACGCCCCCATCCCTGAGACCACTTGTCGCTGAGTGCGCCAAGCCCTATCAGAATGCCGGTAAATACTGCCGCCCGTCCGCCGGTTCTCACCCTTCGAACGGGATACCTACTTGCCTCCGGCATACCCACGAGTGCATGTGCCCCCAGGACTCGTGCACTCACAGTAATCCTACGATCACCCGTCCAGCCATGGCGATCCCGGAAACGCCACCATTCGCCACCCCTTCGAATGAACTCAGTGTCGCCTCGGCGCGATTCACTTGACATAGACCAACCCGGAGTAGGCGGAGCGATGCACTCAGGGGCGTGCGCCGTCGAGTTCACCACCCGGGGCACTTCGAGCGCCGCCCGGACCACGCGGGGCCGATGCGTCCGGAACACAGGGTCACGTTCCGCATCCGCGTCGTAACCACCGACGCGTCGGACCCGTTGGAGGGGGCATGGGCTTCACGATCGGCGGCATCCGGGAGATCCGCTCCGGCTCGCGTCGGCGCGGCCGCTCCTCGGAGTGCACCGCCGTCGCCGAGTTCACGGGGTTGTGGGGCTGGGACGCGGTCCCGGGCGCCCGGGCCGCGGCGGGCGACTGCTCCTGCGGCCGGACGGACTGCAGCGCACCGGGGGCGCATCCCCTGGAGTTCGCGCCCCAGGTCCAGGCCGGCGCCACGCTCGACGAAGTGACCAAGGCGTGGAGCGAGTTCCCCGGGGCGTCGGTCATGCTCGCCGTCGGCCGGGCGTTCGACGTCATCGAGGTGGCCGAGCCCGCAGGCCGCCGCGCCCTGGTCCGCCTGGAGCGGATGGGCCTCCCGGTCGGCCCGGTCACCGCGACCCCCGAGGGCCGCGCCCAGTTCTTCGTCGCCCCCGGAGCCGCCGCCGAACTCCCCGAGCTGCTCTACCGCATGGGCTGGGACGACCCGACCTCCCTCGACCTGCACGGCCTGGGCCCCGGCACGTACATCACGGCTCCGCCCTCCGACCGGGGCGGCCTGGGCCCGGTGCGCTGGCTGCGGCCGCCCGCCCTGGACTCGGCCACGAAACCGCCGGCGGCACGGCTGCTGCTGGGGACGCTGGCCTATGCGGCGCATCGGTCGCGGGCGTAGGCCCAGGGCCGCCCCCCAGCCGTACACAGCGAAGCGCCCGCTCCCCAACTGCACCTTGGGAAACGGGCGCTTCTTCGGCCACAGACCACATACCGACTCTGGTAGGTGGGGGGTCACTCTCCGATAAGGGCGTCAACGAACGCCTCCGGCTCGAACGGCGCCAGGTCGTCGGCGCCCTCGCCGAGACCCACCAGCTTGACCGGTACGCCCAGCTCGCGCTGGACCGCGATCACGATGCCGCCCTTCGCCGTACCGTCGAGCTTGGTGAGCACGATGCCGGTGATGTCGACGACCTCGGCGAACACGCGGGCCTGCACCAGGCCGTTCTGCCCGGTCGTCGCGTCGAGGACGAGCAGGATCTCGTCCAGCGGGGCGTGCTTCTCGACGACGCGCTTGACCTTGCCGAGCTCGTCCATCAGTCCGGTCTTGGTGTGCAGGCGCCCGGCGGTGTCGATGAGGACGACGTCGGAGCCCATCTCCTTGCCCTCCTTCACCGCGTCGAAGGCGACGGAGGCGGGGTCGCCGCCCTCCGGCCCGCGCACGGTGTGGGCGCCGACCCGCTCGCCCCAGGTCTGCAGCTGGTCCGCGGCGGCCGCACGGAAGGTGTCGGCGGCGCCGAGGACGACGCTGCGGCCGTCGGCGACCAGGACGCGGGCGAGCTTGCCGGTGGTGGTGGTCTTGCCGGTGCCGTTGACGCCGACGACCATCACGATGCCGGGCTTGCTGGTCTCGGGCTCGGTCTTCACCGTGCGGTCGAGGTCGGTGCCGACCAGCTTGAGGAGTTCCTCCCGCAGCAGGCCGCGCAGCTCGGCAGGGGTGCGGGTGCCGAGCACCTTCACACGCTCGCGCAGGCCCTCGACCAGCTCCTGGGTGGGGGCCACGCCGACGTCGGCGGTGAGCAGGATGTCCTCGATCTCCTCCCAGGTCTCGTCGTCGAGGTGCTCGCGCGACAGGAGCGCGAGCAGCCCCTTGCCGAGCGCGTTCTGGGAGCGGGAGAGGCGGGCGCGCAGCCGGACCAGGCGTCCGGCGGTCGGCTCGGGGACCTCGATCTCGGGGATTTCGAGGACGGGCGGCTCCTCGACGGCGACCGGCGCCGAACCGTCCGGAAGATCCACCTCCTCTATCGTCCGGCGCGGTTCGTCGCGGGGTGTCTCGGCCTCGTCGCCGACATGCGGCTCGGCCGGAGGGGCGGTGATGTCGGGCGCGGCGGGGGGCGGCGGGGGCAGCGACTTCTTCCGTCGGCTGCCGACGATGAGCCCGCCGAGCGCGCCGAGCACGACCACGGCGATGACTACAGCAAGGATGACGGTTTCCATAACGGGTCCAGTATCAGTCATGGAGTCCTGCGACACCCCTCTGGATGTCTGACACACCGTCAGCTAACGTCCCCCGCACCACCCGCCCGGTGAAGGGGGACCCCCATGCCCGTCTCCGTCGTACGTTTCAACCTCGTCGAACCCGGCGCCACCCCCGCCTCGCTCGCCGCCCGCTACCGGGCCGCCCTGGAGATGGCCGCGTACGCCGACGAGCACGGGATCACCACCGTGCAGACGGAGGAGCACCACGGCGCCGACAACAACTGGCTGCCGTCACCGTTCGCCTTCGCGGGGGCGGTCTTCGGCGCCACCCGGCGCATCGCGGTCACCGTCTCGGCGGTGATCGGCCCGCTGCACGACCCGCTGCGGCTGGCCGAGGACATCGCCGTACTGGATCTGCTGAGCGGCGGGCGGCTGGTGACCGTCGCCGGGATCGGATACCGGCCGGAGGAGTACGCCCAGTTCGACGTGGACTGGAAGCGGCGCGGCAGGCTCCAGGACGAGCTGCTGGAGACGGTGCTGAAGGCCTGGACCGGGGAGGAGTTCGAGTACCGGGGCCGTACGGTACGGGTCACCCCGCGCCCCTTCACCGAGCCGCACCCCCTGCTCCTGGTCGGCGGCTCCTCGAAGGCCGCAGCCCGGCGTGCGGCCCGTTTCGGTCTCCCCTTCTTCCCCAGCGCACATCTGCCGGAGCTGGAGGCGTACTACAAGGAGCGGCTCGTCGAGTACGGCACCGAGGGCTGGACCATGATGCCCGCGGCCGAGACCCCGCTGCTGCACCTCGCCGAGGATCCCGACCGGGCGTGGGCCGAGTACGGCGAGCACTTCCTGCACGAGGCGCGGACATACGCCTCCTGGCAGTCCGGTGACATCCGCTCGGCGGTGAAGTCGGCGGCCACGAGCGTGGCCGAGCTGCGCGCCGAGGGCGTGTACCGGATCCTCACCCCCGACGAGTGCGTGGCGCAGGGGCTCGACAGCCTCGTACTGCATCCGCTGGCCGGTGGGATGCCTGTGGAGGAGGGGTGGCGGAGTCTGCGTCTGTTCGCCGAGCGGGTGCTTCCGGCGCTGGGGGCTGAGCCGGGGCGATGACCGGTGGTCGGGCGGGGCCCGGCGGTGGTCCACTGCGGCCATGAGTCTGCTGGTGGAGAAGTGCTCGTCCGGGAACCGGACGGCGAGATACGGATGCTCGACGTGCCGGACGACCGAATCATCGAGGAGAGCATCCGCAAGGCCCTGGAGATCGGCGGTGGCGTCCTCATCCGGTGGGACAGGAGGCCGCCGCCCCCGCCCGGGCGGTGCCGGGCGGGGGCGGCGGACGGTACGAGGAGAGGGGCAGCGGGGACTTGGCCCTTCTCCCCGAGTGTGCGGGGCTGCTCAGCCCATCTCCTCCAGCGCCTTGCCCTTCGTCTCCTTCACGAACTTCAGGACGAACGGGACGGAGAGCGCCGCGAAGACCGTGTAGATCACATAGGTCGCGGAGAGGTTCCAGTCGGACAGTGACGGGAAGCTCGCGGTGATGGCCCAGTTGGCGATCCACTGCGCGGAGGCGGCCACGCCCAGGGCGGCGGCGCGGATCTTGTTCGGGAACATCTCGCCGAGCATGACCCAGACGACCACACCCCAGGACAGGGCGAAGAAGAGCACGAAGACGTGCGCGGCGATCAGGGCGGTCCAGCCCTGCGCGGCCGGCAGCTTGCCGTCGACCAGGTGGTACGAGAAGGCCCAGGCCTCCAGCGCGAGACCGACGACCATGCCGATCGAGCCGATCAGGGCCAGCGGCTTACGGCCGATCCGGTCCACGAAGACCATGGCGATCACGGTGCCGACGATGTTGATGATCGACGTCGTGAAGGAGTAGAAGAACGAGTCCGTCGGGTCGACGCCCACCGACTGCCACAGGGTCGAGGAGTAGTAGAACGCGACGTTGATGCCGACGAACTGCTGGAAGACCGAGAGGCCGATGCCGATCCACACGACCGGCTTGAAGAAGAAGCCGCCGCCGAGCAGGTCCTTGAAGGCGGACTTGTGCTCGCTCTTCATCGCGTGCTCGATCTCGTTCACGCGGGCGTCCAGGTCGCCGTGCTCGCCCTCGACCTCGGCGAGGATCTCACGGGCGCGCTCGTGCCTGCCGACGGAGATGAGGAAACGGGGCGACTCGGGGATGGCGAAGGAGAGCAGGCCGTAGAGGACGGCCGGGATCACCATGACGCCGAGCATGACCTGCCAGGCCTCCAGGCCCATCAGCGTGCCGCGCTGGTCGCCGTCGGCGGCGTTCAGCAGACCCCAGTTGACCAGCTGCGAGATGGCGATGCCGATGACGATCGCGGCCTGCTGGAAGGAGCCGAGACGGCCGCGGTACGCGGGCGGGGCGACCTCGGCGATGTAGGCCGGGCCGATGACCGAGGCCATGCCGATGGCGAAGCCGCCGACCACGCGCCAGAGGGCGAAGTCCCACAGTGCGAAGGGCAGCGCCGAGCCGACGGCGCTGACGGTGAACAGCACGGCGGCGATCTGCATGACCCGGATGCGGCCGATCCGGTCGGCGATGCGGCCGGCGGTCGCGGCACCGATGGCGCAGCCGATCAGGGCGATGGCGATGACCTGGGCCAGGGCCGCGGAGCCGATCCCGTAGCGGTCCCGGATGGCCTCGACTGCGCCGTTGATCACGGAGCTGTCGTAGCCGAACAGGAAACCGCCCATCGCGGCCGCCGCCGCGATGAAGGTGACGCGCCCGAGGTGCTCGGGACGAGCCGTTCTGGCTCCTGACTTCTGTGCCTGCACTGTGCTGGTCACGTTCAACTCCTCGGGCCACCGGCAGCGCTGCCGGGTGGGGGACCCTTCCCGGTGGGTAACACCTGAAGGTAAAAGCAACGTTGCCGAGACTATGCCTTCAAGTTTCGAAGTCAAGGGGTCATGCCTGTGACTTTTCAGCATGCTTGTGACGGGAATGTGTTCAAGTCTTGAAGAGATTGCCCAACCCAGCCGCCGGCTGAGGTCAACGCAGCCGCTGGCTGATGACCTTTGACACACCGTCGCCCTGCATGGAGACGCCGTACAGCGCGTCGGCGACCTCCATGGTCCGCTTCTGGTGGGTGATCACGATCAGCTGCGAGGCCTCCTGCAGCTCCTGCATGATGCGGATGAGCCGCTGCAGGTTGGTGTCGTCGAGCGCGGCCTCGACCTCGTCCATGACGTAGAACGGGCTCGGCCGGGCCTTGAAGATGGACACCAGCAGCGCGACGGCCGTGAGCGAGCGCTCACCGCCCGAGAGCAGCGACAGCCGCTTGACCTTCTTGCCCGGTGGACGGGCCTCGACGTCGACGCCCGTGGTGAGCATGTTGTCGGGGTCGGTCAGGATCAGCCGTCCCTCACCGCCCGGGAACAGCCGGCTGAACACGCCCTCGAACTCACGGGCCGTGTCCCGGTAGGCCTCGGTGAAGACCTGCTCGACGCGTTCGTCGACCTCCTTGACCACCTGGAGGAGGTCGGCGCGGGTCTTCTTGAGGTCTTCGAGCTGCTCGCTGAGGAACTTGTGGCGTTCCTCCAGTGCGGCGAACTCCTCCAGGGCAAGCGGATTGACCTTGCCGAGCTGCTGGTAGGCCCGCTCGGCGGCCTTGAGCCGCTTCTCCTGCTCGGCGCGGTGGAAGGGCCTGGGCTGGTTGCGCGGGTGCTCGGGATCCTCGGGCAGCTCCTCGCCCTCGGCGGGCGGGGAGGGCGGTACGAGCTGGTGCGGGCCGTACTCGGACACGAGCCCGGCCGGCTCCACGCCCAGCTCCTCCAGCGCCTTGGTCTCCAGCTGCTCGATCCGCATGCGCTTCTCGGCACCGAGCACCTCACCGCGGTGGACGGAGTCGGTCAGCTTGTCGAGCTCGCCCTTGAGGTCGCGGCCCGCGCTTCGGGCGGCGGCCAGTTCCTGCTCCCGCCGGGCCTTGGCGGCGTCGGCCGCAGTGCGTTCCTCCTCGGCGCGGGCGAGGGAGACCTCTACGTGCGCAAGCAGCTGGCGTGCGCCGGAGGCGACGGCTTCCGCCACGGACGCCTCGTACTTGAGGCGCGCCCGGCGCTGCTCGGCACGCGCGCGTGCCTCGCGCTCCGCTCGGGCGGCGCGGTCGAGGGAGTCGGCGCGGCCGGCGAGTCCTTTGACGCGCTCTTCGTGCGTACGGACCTGGAGCCGGGCCTCCATCTCGGTCTGGCGGGCGTTGGCGCCGTCGGCGGCGAGACGGTCCCGTACCGAGGTGTCCGGCTCCTCCTCGACGGGCATCTCCTCGGCGACCGCGAGGCGTTCGGCGAGGACCTCGACCTCTTCGAGGGCCTTGTCCAGCGCTTCCTGCGCCCGCGCGGCGGCGGCGACGGTGCGCTCCGCTTCGCCCGCCGCGCCACGTGCCTGCCCGGCGAGCCGGCCCAGCTGCTGCGCCACGGCCGACTTCTCCCGGTCGGCGGCCCTGCGCTTCTCCCCCAGCTCCTCCACGAGCGCCGCGCATTCCCTGCGGCGCTCGGTGGCCGCGTGCTGTGCCGCGGTGAGTTCCTCGCAGCGGACGGCGAGCTCTTCCAGCTCGGCGGCCGCCTCGTCGACGGAGGCCTGTACCTCCAGCAGGCTGGGGGCGCCGGCGGAACCGCCGTGCGCGAAGTGCGCGCCGAGGAGGTCGCCTTCGGCGGTGACGGCGGTGAGGTCCGGTCGTCTGTAGACGAGCTCCTCTGCGTCTTCGAGGGTGGCGACGACGACGACGCCTGCGAGGAGACGGCGGATGGCGGGCATGAGGTCGGAAGGCGCACGGACGAAATCTGCCGCGTGAGGTTGTTGGGTGTCTGCGGGTTCGCTGTGGCTGGTCGCGCCCTGCGGCGGAGCCGCATCTTGATACAGCCCCGCACCCGTTTGGGGCGCTTCCGGCGCACCCGCCAACAGCAGTGACGCCCGGCCGCCGTCCTGCTTGCGCAGCAAGCGGATCGCGTCCGCCGCGGCCGACGGGGACGTCACCGCGAGGGCGTCCGCCGCCGCGCCGAAGGCGGCCGCCAAGGGGACCTCGTACCCGGGCGTGATCGTCAGCAGTTCGGCAGCTGGGCCGAGCAGACCGGAGAGACGATCCTTCGCCCCCAGCAGCGCCCCCGTCCCGTCCTTCCTGCGCAACCCCATCGCCAGCGCCTCGTGGCGGGCCTGGGTCGCGGCTCGTTTGCGCTCCACCGCTGTGGCCGCCTCCCGGGCGGCGGTCAGGGCGGCCTCCGCCTCGGCCAGCTGCTGCTTGGCCGCCGCGTGCTGCTCGGCCAGTTCCGTGTCGTCCGCGTCGAGGCCGTCGACCTCGGCCTTGAGCGCCTCGTACTCCTCCTGGGCGGCGACGGCCCGCTCCTGTGCCTCGTCCCGGGCCGTGGCCAGGCGGTCGATCTCCGCCTGTGCGGACGCGGCGCGCGAACGGGCCGCGCCCACCTGCCCGTTCAGCCGGGCGAGGCCCTCGCGGCGGTCGGCGATGGCGCGGGCGACGTCCTTCAGGCGCCGTTCCTCCTGCGTGAGTTCGCGCTCCAGCTCGGCCCGGTGCGCGACCGTGTCCTCCAGGGCCCGCTCGGCCGCCTCCAGAGCGGCCTCGAGTTCGGCCTCCTGCTCGCGGACACGGGCGGCCTCGCGCTCCATGTCCTCGGGATCGCGGCCGCGCCGCTCCTCCGGCGGCGCCGACGTCGCGCTCTTCACCCGAGCGTCGGCCAGCGAGATCGTGCCGCGCACCCGCTCGGCCAGCTGCGACAGCTCGTACCAGGTCTGCTGGGCCCGCTGGAGCCGGGGAGCGAGCTGCCGTACCTCGTCCTCCAGGAGCGCCTCGCGCTGCAGTGCCTTCTTCAGCTCCTGCTCGGCGGCTTCCTTGCGTTCCTTGAGCGCGGCCTCGTCCGCGACCTCGGCCTTCAGTGCTTCCCGCAGCCGTACGAGATCGTCGGCCAACAGCCTCAAGCGCGCGTCCCGCAGATCCGCCTGGATCACTGCCGCCCGTCGGGCCACCGCCGCCTGCCGGCCCAGCGGCTTGAGCTGGCGGCGCAGTTCGTCCGTCAGATCCTGCACACGCGCGAGGTTGGCCTGCATCGCGTCGAGCTTGCGAAGGGCCTTCTCCTTGCGCTTGCGGTGCTTCAGCACACCCGCGGCCTCTTCGATGAAGGCCCTGCGGCCCATCGGATCCGCGTGCAGGACCGAGTCCAGCTGGCCCTGGCCGACGATGACGTGCATCTCTCGGCCGATGCCGGAGTCGGAGAGGAGTTCCTGGATGTCGAGGAGACGGCAGGTGTCACCGTTGATCTGGTATTCGCTGCCGCCGTTGCGGAACATGATCCGCGTGATCGTGACCTCGGCGTACTCGATGGGCAGGGCCCCGTCGGAGTTGTCGATGGTGAGGGACACCTCGGCGCGGCCCAGCGGCGGGCGTCCCGTGGTGCCGGCGAAGATGACGTCCTCCATCTTGCCGCCGCGCAGCGACTTGGCACCCTGCTCGCCCATCACCCAGCTCAGGGCGTCCACCACATTGGACTTGCCCGAGCCGTTCGGTCCCACGACACACGTGATGCCCGGCTCGAACCGGAGCGTGGTCGCCGAGGCGAACGACTTGAACCCGCGGAGGGTCAGGGCCTTGAGGTGCACGCCGCTGGACTCTACCTTCCGCCGGTATCCCACACGATGAAGCCTGGCGACCCCGCGGTTTCACCCTTGAACGTGCAGGGCACATCAAACGTTAAAGAGGGTGAAAGGATGTGCGGGGGAAAGAAAGAAGGGACGCCGAAGCGTCCCTTGCAAACTCTAAACTCTGACAACTTAGCGGTTGATACGGGCGGCCCAACCACTGCTGTCGTGGTTCGATGCAGTGATCAGGTGAGCGCAGGCTCCGCCTGGTGTGCGTCGATGCTCTCCATGATCCTGTCGTGAGAAGCGGCAGCCGCGAGCGCGTCGTTCTCCGCCTGGATCCGTACGAGCTCGGATTCCAGGTCCTGGACGCGCTGCTGGAGCCGTCGCATCTCGGCGAGGAGTCGAGGGTCGGAGCCGCCGACGTAACCGAGAAGCGCCTTTGCCATGATGGATGGTCCTCCACACTGAGTGACCGACCGAAGCGGTGTGGGTCGTGAGGGAATCGCACCCGCGGTGCTTGACACTATGGAGTTCATGCTGCCGTTCATCCATGCCAAACAGCTAAGGTGCGCGGGGTGCTTTCAGCGTCTCACCAAAAAGTTTGACGGTCAACACGATCACGCCCTGTATTGGCGGGCAACCCGGGGGCGCGCGGCCTGAAGGCGGCGGCGCTGCGACTCCTGCGGGGCCCTCAGGGCGTGGCGATCATTCTTGGGTGCGCAGCCTGCCACGACAAGCGCTTCTTGGCAACCACCAGGCAATTTCTGCTCCGGGCAGCTGCCGGTGGCATGTCCGTCCGCTTTCACCGGGGCCGCTTTACAGAATCGGCTCAGCGGATGGCGAAGCCGTCGTACCCCCCGCGAGGTGTGTCCCAGATCTCGGTGACACCGTCAACGCGGCCGGGCGTGTCGTCGCCCTGGAGCCAGTCGAGCAGTCCCTCGCACTGCTCGCGGGAGCCCTCGGCGACCACCTGGACCCGTCCGTCGCCCAAATTGAGAGCAAAACCACTCAGGCCGCCGAGCTCGAGGGCCTTGGCCCGCGTGAACCAGCGAAAACCCACACCTTGGACGCGTCCCCGCACCCAGGCGACCAGCCGCACATCCTCGCTCATGGGTGCAACCTAACCGGCCAATGTCTCTCGGGACACATCCTCCTCTGACGCCATGCGGTACCGTCCCCACCCAATGAATCTCATATGAAACTCACTCGATCGTGTGAGTTGGATCACTCGGCAAGATCATATGGGACACGTTGATCGCAAGACGAGGAAGGCCAAGACATGGGACGCCACCGACGCTCCGCCGCCGGCCGCGCCGCCACGGGCCGCGCCACGGGGGTCACAGGTAGGGACGGCTCGTACGCGAGCAGCTACGACCCCCAGCAGTACTCGTACAGCTACGACCCTCCGGAGACCGGCGCGGACGACGAGCGGCCCACTCTGGGCACCGCCCCCTATCTGCACTCCACGGAGTACGCCGAGGCCTCCGCGAGGAGCGCCGCGTACCTGTTCGCCACCGAGGACGACTACGCGACGGTGTTCCCGGAGCACGCTCCCGACAAGGGCTCCCGGCGTGGGGGCTCGCGCCGGCGCCGAAGGAAGGCCGTGACGCCGGTGCGCACCGGTCTGCTCGGGGTCTCCGCCGCCGTCGCCATCGGTACGGTCGCGGTCGCCACGGGTGCGATGCCCGGCCTCGACAACTACAGGCTGGGCGGCAGCGGCAGCTCCGACAAGGTGCAGGCCGCGAACACGCCGACCAACTCGGCGACCGAGCAGGGCGGCACCTCCGGCAGCGCTTCCGGCCGTGACCAGGGTTCCTCGACGAGCCGCGACGCCGACCGCTCGGCCTCGCCCTCGCCGAGCCCGTCGACCTCCTCGGCCGCGCCGACCCAGGCGCCGGAGAAGCCGAAGGCCACGCCCACCCAGAAGCCGCAGACGACGCCGGCGCAGAAGGAGACCAAGCCGCCCGCGCAGACCACCGCTCCGGTGGCGGTCTCCGCGGCGGCGGCCGCCGAGGCGGAGGTGCTCAAGCTGGTCAACGAGGAGCGGTCCAAGGTCGGCTGCAGCGCGGTGTCCGCCAACAGCACCCTGTCCCAGCTGGCGGAGAAGTTCAGCGACGCCATGGCTGCCGAGGGCTTCTTCGATCACACCGACCCCAGCGGCGCCTCGCCGTGGGACCGGGCGGCGAAGCTCGGCATATCCAACCTCGGCGGCGAGAACATAGCCCGGGGCCAGGCCGATGCGGCCGCCGTGATGGAGGCCTGGATGAACAGCCCGGGTCACCGTGCCAACATCCTGAACTGCGACTTCAAGACGCTGGGCGTCGGTGTGCACTTCGGGTCCGGTGGCCCCTGGTGGACGCAGGACTTCGGCTACTAGACGGAGCGACGACTGGTGCACTAACTCACGGTTAGTGCAACCTGTCGGTTAGCGCTGCACTCAAGTACGCTTGAGGTATGGACACCACGCAGGAGCTCTGGCAGGCGGACGACCTCCCGTACAACGTGTTCGCCAAGGCCTGCCCATCGCGCGGCACGCTGGAGCACGTCACGGGCCGCTGGGGCGGCCTGACGCTCTGCGCCCTGTTCGAGGGTTCCCTGCGCTTCAACGAGCTGCGCCGTCGTGTCGACGGCGTGAGCGAGAAGATGCTCTCCCAGACCCTGCACGCGCTGGAGCGCGACGGCCTGGTGCACCGCGAGGCCCAGCCGACGAACCCGCCCCGCGTGGACTACGAACTCACCCCGCTCGGCCGCGAGGTCGCCGAGCGGCTGCTGGCCCTCGTCCATCTGCTGGAGGGCCGCATGGACGACGTCCTCGCGGCCCGCGAGCGTTACGACACCACGCGCGGCGGCCTCTGACACTTCGGGCAGAAGTAGCTGGACCGGTTCATCCAGGGGCGCCGCCGCATCGGCGTGGCGCACCTCTTGCAGGGCAGACCCTCCCGGCCGTACGCGTCCAGCGACCGGTCGAAGTAGCCCGACTCCCCGTTGACGTTGACGTACAGGCTGTCGAAGCTGGTGCCGCCCACGGCGAGCGCCTGGTTCATCACGTCCCTTGTGTGGCCGAGGAGTTCGGCGGTGCGCGGGCGGGTGAAGCTCGCGGTGGGGCGTTCGTAGTGGATGCGGGCGCGCCAAAGGGCCTCGTCCGCATAGATGTTGCCGACTCCGCTGATCAACGACTGGTCGAGCAGGGCCCGTTTGATGGTGCTGCGCTTGCGGCGCAGCGCCTGGTGGAAGGCCTCGTCGTCGAAGAGCGGGTCGAGGGGGTCGCGCGCGATGTGCGCGATGACGTCGGGCAGGCCCTCGGGGGTGTTGTCGTGCAACGACAGGCCGCCGAAGGTGCGTTGGTCGACGAAGCGGAGTTCCGTCGCAAGGTCGTCCGCGAAGCGCACACGGATCCTGAGGTGCTTCTCGTCGGGGGCCGCGTTCGGCTGGACCAGCAGCTGGCCGCTCATGCCGAGGTGGGCGAGGACCGACTGGTGGGTGTCCTCCAGGGGCAGCCACAGGTACTTGCCGCGGCGGCTGGGGACGCCGATGCGGTGGCCCTTGAGGCGGTGCGCGAAGTCGTCGGCGCCGGCCACATGACGGCGTACGGCACGCGGGTGCAGCACCTCGGCGTCGGCGACGACGCGATGGGCGACCCACCGCTCCAGACCGCGCCGGACGACCTCGACCTCGGGCAACTCGGGCATCGGGACCCCCGTACGGGCTGTGGATGAACCGAGCGCCCGCCCCGGGGAGGGACGGACGCTCGGGTCGCTGTTCGTCAGAAGGAGACTTCCGCCGGTGAGACGTCGGTCAGGCGGAGACGGACGACGGTCCTTCGCCGTCCTGGGCGGCTTTCTCGGCTGCGGCCTTCTCGGCCGCAGTCCTGGCGCGCTCGTCCGCCGCGGCCCGGATGGACCGCCACGCGGATTCCGCGGCCTGCTGCTCCGCCTCCTTCTTGCTGCGGCCGGTGCCGGTGCCGTACGAGACGCCTCCGACGCGGGCGGCAGCAGTGAAGGTCTTCTCGTGGTCGGGGCCGGTCTCCGTGACCAGGTACTCGGGCACGCCGAGGCTCTCGGTCGCGGTGAGCTCCTGGAGGCTGGTCTTCCAGTCCAGGCCGGCTCCGAGGTTGGAGGACTTCTCGATCAGCGGGTCGAAGAGCCGGTGGACGAGTTCGCCCGCCGCTTCAAGACCCTGGTCGAGATAGACAGCGCCGATCACCGCTTCAAGGGTGTCGGCGAGGATGGACGCCTTGTCCCGGCCGCCCGTGCCCTCTTCGCCCCGGCCGAGCCGGATGAAGGAACCCAGGTCGAGCCCGCGGCCCACCTCCGCCAGCGCACGCGAGTTGACCACCGCGGCCCGCAGCTTGGCCAGCTGGCCCTCGGGCAGGTCGGGGTGGGTGCGGTACAGCGTGTCCGTGACCACGAGACCGAGCACGGAGTCCCCGAGGAACTCAAGCCGCTCGTTGGTCGGCAGACCGCCGTTCTCGTACGCGTACGAACGGTGGGTCAGCGCTCGCACCAGAAGGGCGGACTCGAGCTTGTACCCGAGCCGCCCTTCCAGAAGCGTGTGGGACGAGGCTGTGTTGTCCGACTTTTTCCTGGCGGTTGGGTCCGCCATGGCGTCATCCGCCTTCTTGGCAGTGGACACGGTGCCTCTCACCAGCCGCTCAGACCTCGAGGACCTGGCGCTTGTTGTAGGTGCCGCAAGACGGGCACGCGATGTGCTGCTGCTTGGGCTCGTGGCAGCGCTCGCACGCAACCAGGGTGGGGACCGCAGCCTTCCACTGCGACCGGCGGTGGCGCGTGTTGCTGCGCGACATCTTCCGCTTCGGAACAGCCACGGCTACTTCTCCTGCTTCTCGTCGACGCCCGCTTCGGCGCCGCTCATCTCGTCCTTCTCGCCGTCTCCGAGTGAACCGGCGAGTCCCTGCAGTGCCGCCCAACGGATGTCGACGGCGTCATGGTGGTGGTCCGGGTCGTCCGCCAGCCGCGCTCCGCACTCGGAGCACAGACCGGGACAGTCTTCCTGGCACACCGGCTGCATCGGCAGTGCGAGCACCACCGCATCGCGCAGCACGGGCTCGAGGTCGAACAGGCCGTCCTCGATGAAGAGCCTGTCCTCGTCTTCCTCGGCGTCGTCGGCCGGCTCCGCTTTGGGGCGGCCCCGGTCATCGGCGTCAGGGTACGAGAACATCTCCTGGAATTCCGCTTCGACGTCCAGCTGAAGCGGCTCCAGACACCTTACGCACTCCCCCTCGGCCTGTGCACGGGCGGTGCCTGTGACAAGCACCCCTTCCATGACCGACTCGAGACGGAGTTCGAGCTCCACCGGGGCGCCTTCCGGCACTCCGACGACTCCCGCGATACCGAGGTCCTTGGGAGCGTCGACCGTGCGGGTCAGGCGCTGCAGCGCACCGGGCCGCCGCCCCAGCTCGTGTGTGTCGAACACGAGAGGCTTGCGGTGGTCGAGGCGGGCGTTCAGAGCCATTCCTGCTTTCGGTCTTCCAGCTCAGGGGGACGCTGCCCTTCGGTGTCCCCGGGCAGCGCTGATCGCGGACGTACACGCGACCGAAGAGCCAGGATACTGGACCTTTCGCTCACGGCCCAATCCGGTGGCTGCTTACTGGCCGCGCCCCTGTTCGTAGGCTCTCAGCTGCTCGGGTGTGATCATGCCGGTGTCGAAGAGACTGGTCTCGTCGAGGGCGTACGACTGGTGCGCCTGCTGCGTCTGGTGCCCCTGCTGCGCCTGGCCGGGGTCGTACGCCGCCTGCTGGGCGTCGTAGCCCTGGTAGGCATACGGATCGGCCTGCTGGTAGCCGTAGGCGTCCTGCTGGCCGTACGCCTGCTGCTGGTACCCGGCGCCGTACGGATCGGTCTGCTGCTGATAGCCGTACGCCGGCTGCGGCTGGCCGTAGTCCTGCTGCTGGGCGGGCTGCTCGGCCGGGGCCTTCGGCTCCGCGACGGCGGCGAGGTCGGCCAGGTAGTCGGCGTCGCTGGAGTGCTGGAAGGACGTGGAGTCGTCGGCGAGGGCGCCGAGGTCGTCGGTGGCGATACGGCCGTGCAGCTTCTGGCGGCCGCGGCCGACGGCCTCCAGGGTCTTGGCGAGGACCGCCTCGAAGGCGCCGAGCTTGGCGTCGACGTAGGCGTCGGCGTCCTTGCGCAGGGTCTCGGGGTCGTGGCTGCGCTCGGGGGCGTCCTCGTCCTCGTAGCCCTGCTCGTCGACGCCCGGGCCGGTGCCGAGGAGCTTCTCGCGGCCGCGGCCGACGGAACCGAGGGTCTTGGTGAGGACGACCTCGAAGTTGGCCAGCTTGGAGTCGACGTAGTCGTCGGCCTCCGCGCGGACCTCCTCGGCCTCCTGGCGGGCCTCGGCGAGGATGCGCTCGGCCTCGGCCTGGGAGCGGCGGGCGACCTCGGTGTCGGAGATGAGGGAGCCGCGTTCGGCGTGCGCCTGCCCGATGATCCGGTCGGCCTCCTGACGGGCCTGCTCGACCAGCTGCTCGCGGTCGCCGATCAGCTCCTGGGCCTGGGCGAGGGAGCCGGGGAGCGCCTCGCGCAGCTCTTCGAGCATCGAGAGCAGCTCGGCGCGGTTGACCACGCACGAGGCCGACATGGGCATCGACCGGGCGCCGGAGACCGCGGCGACGATCTCGTCGAGCTTCTTCTGCACGTCCACCGTGTGCTCGCCACTCTCTACAGCTGTGTTGGAGACGGACGGGACGACTGTAGCCCCATCAGTCCTTGCGCAGGCGTTTGTCGAGGGCCTCCAGGACGATCGGCGGCACCAGGTGGGAGACGTCCCCGCCCCAGGTCGCGACCTCCTTGACGAGCGAGGAGGACAGGAAGCTGTAGGTGGGGTTGGTCGGCACGAAGAGTGTCTCGACGCCCGAGAGACCGTTGTTCATCTGGGCCATCTGCAGCTCGTAGTCGAAGTCGCTGACCGCCCTGAGGCCCTTGACGATGGCCGGGATGTCCCGTTCCTTGCAGTAGTCGACGAGGAGCCCGTGGAAGGCCTCCACGATCACGTTGCCGTACTCGGCGGTGACCTGACGGATCAGGTCGATCCGCTCGTCGATCTCGAACAGGCCCTTCTTGGACTTGTTGATCATGACCGCGACATAGACCTCGTCGTACAGGCGAGAGGCACGGGAAATGATGTCGAGGTGTCCGTTGGTGATGGGGTCGAACGACCCGGGACAGACGGCGCGGCGCACTAGTGATCCCTCGCTCTCCGGTCCGGTCATCGTGCGTCTTCGCACGTAGAGGCGGCGCGACCGTACCAAAACGTTCCCTCGCCGTAGCGACGGGCCTTGACCGCGTCGAAACCCTCGGGCCACCTGAATTCGCCGCCTCTGGTGCTGCGCTCCACGGTGACGATCGCCTCCGGCGCGAGCCAGCCTCCCGAGCGGAGTGTGAGGAGAATCTCGCGAAGATCGTGATCTGTGACTCGGTACGGCGGGTCCAGGAAGACGAGGTCGTACGGCGGTGTCGGCGCCGGCGTCTGGATGATCTGTTCGGCTTTGCCCGCCCTCACCTCGGCGCCGGGGAGGCCGAGAGACTTCACGTTCTCGCGGATGACTCGGGCGGCGCGGGCGTCCGCCTCGACGAGGAGGGCGTGGCTCGCGCCTCGGGACAGCGCTTCCAGGCCTACGGCGCCGGAGCCGGCGTAGAGGTCGAGGACGCGTTCGCCTTCCAGGGGGCCGCCGAGGAGGGACTGCCAGGTGGAGAGGAGACCTTCGCGTGCGCGGTCGGAGGTGGGGCGGGTGCCGGTGCCGGGCGGCACGGCCAGGCGACGTCCGCCGGCGGCGCCGGCGATCACGCGGGTCATCTTTGGTTCCTCATTGAATGGACGACTTCAGGTTTCAGTGTGGCTGGTCGCGCCCCCGCGGCGGTAGCCGCATATGGATTACAGCCCCGCGCCCCTGGGGTGGGTTCTCCTCACCCCTTTTCCAAGTACTGCTCTCTCTCCTCGTCCAGAAGCGCGTCCAGGGCCGTCCGGAGGCCGGGCAGTCCCGTCAGTTCCGGGTCCGCCGCCACGACCGCCGCGGCTTCCTCCCTCGCCTCCGCGATGACCTCCTCGTCCTCGATGACCGCGAGGACCCGGAGGCTGGTGCGGGCGCCCGACTGGGCCTGGCCGAGGACGTCGCCCTCGCGGCGCTGTTCCAGGTCGATGCGGGAGAGTTCGAAGCCGTCGAGGGTGGAGGCGACCGCGGTCAGGCGCTGGCGGGCTGCGCTCGCCTCGGGCATCTCGGTGACCAGGAGGCAGAGGCCGGGGGCCGAGCCACGGCCGACGCGGCCGCGCAGCTGGTGGAGCTGGGAGACGCCGAAGCGGTCGGCGTCCATGATCACCATGGCGGTGGCGTTCGGGACGTTGACGCCGACCTCGATGACGGTGGTGGCCACCAGGACATCGGTGTCGCCGGCTGCGAAGCGGCGCATGACCGCGTCCTTGTCGTCGGGGTGCATCCTGCCGTGCAGGACCTCGACGCTCAGGCCCTGGAGGGGGCCCTTGGCGAGCTGGTCGGCCACGTCGAGGACGGCGAGCGGGGGGCGCTTCTCGGCCTCGTCCTCCGGGGATTTCTTCTTGCCGGACTTCTTCGGGTCGTCCTCCTCGTCGCCGATGCGGGGGCAGACGACGTACGCCTGGTGGCCGCCCTCGACCTCCTCGCGGACCCGCTCCCAGGCGCGGGCGAGGAAATGGGGCTTGTCGGCGGCCGGGACGACGTGCGAGGCGATGGGCGAGCGGCCTGCGGGGAGTTGGTCGAGGACCGAGGTCTCCAGGTCGCCGAAGACGGTCATGGCGACCGTGCGCGGGATGGGGGTGGCCGTCATGACGAGGAGGTGCGGGGGCTGTTTGCCCTTGCCGCGCAGGGCGTCGCGCTGCTCGACGCCGAAGCGGTGCTGTTCGTCGACGACGACCAGGCCCAGGTCGTGGAACTGGACCTTGTCCTCGATCAGGGCGTGGGTGCCGATCACGATGCCGGCCTCGCCGGTGACCAGGTCGAGCAGGGCCTGACGGCGGGCGGCGGCGCCCATGGAACCCGTCAGCAGCACCACCTTGGTGGAGTGCTCGGCACCGCCCAGCATCCCGCCCTCGGCGAGTTCGCCCATCATCTCGACGACGGAGCGGTGGTGCTGCTGGGCGAGGACCTCGGTGGGGGCGAGCATGGCGGCCTGGCCGCCGGCGTCGACGGTGGCCAGCATGGCGCGGAGGGCCACCATGGTTTTGCCGCTGCCGACCTCTCCCTGCAGCAGCCGGTGCATCGGATGCTCGGTGGCCAGGTCGTCGAAGATCTCCTTGGAGACCTTCTGCTGGCCCTCGGTGAGGGTGAAGGGGAGGCGGTCGTCGAAGGCGGTGAGCAGGCCGTCGGGCTTGGGTTTGCGGGCGACGGCCGGGAGTTGGGCGTCGGCGTGCCTGCGGCGGGCGAGGGCCACCTGGAGCACGAAGGCCTCGTCCCACTTGAGGCGGGCCCGGGCGTCCTCGATGTCGGCCTTGGTGTGCGGGCGGTGGATCTTGAGCAGGGCCTCGGGGAGGGAGACCAGGCCCCGGCCCTCGCGCAGTCCCTCCGGCAGCGGGTCGATGGCCTCCTGGGCGGTGGGCAGGACCGTCTGGAGCGCCTTGCCGATCTTCCAGGACTCCAGTTTGGCCGTGGCCGGGTAGATGGGGATGAGGGCGCCGGCCCAGGTCTCGACCGTCTCGTCGCTGTCGCCCCGTAGCAACTCGTAGGCCGGGTGGGCGAGTTGGAGGCGGCGGTTGAAGACGGAGACCTTGCCCGCGAACATCGCGCGGGTGCCCGGCAGGAGCTCCTTGTGGGGCTTGTGGACGCCGTTGCCGAAGAAGACCAGTTGGAGGCGGCCGCTGCCGTCGGTGATGGTGACCTCGAGCCGCTGGCCCTTGCCGCGGGGGGCCTTGGCGGAGGCGAAGGTGTGCAGGCGGGCGTCGGCGACCATCGCGACCACCGTGACGTGCTCGTCCATCGGGAGGTCGGCGAGGTGGGTGAGCTGGCCGCGCTCCTCGTATCTGCGCGGGTAGTGGTGGAGGAGGTCGCCGACGGAGTGCAGGCCGAGGTGCTCGGCCATCACCTTCGCGGTGGCGGGGCCGAGCACTGACTTCAGTGGTTGCTTCAGTGGTTCTTCCAGTGCGGGCACGAGATCCATTGCACACCACGCCACTGACAATCCCGTATACGTCCCGCGAAACCCCTGGTCAGACGGCTCGTTCCGGCCTTAGGATGGCGCGCTCCGGCCATCCCCCGCGGTCACCGCCCCACCAGGGACCGCCCGACCCCGCGCCGTCGCGAACCTCCCCCCACCGGCGCTGCGACGATGGACTCCCAGACTTCGAAGTCATCCCAGCCGTCCCAGTCACCCCAATCACCTCATACGTTCCAGGTCGACCTGCGCGGGCTGGTGGACCTGCTCTCCCATCACCTCTACTCCAGCCCCAAGGTCTATCTGCGGGAGTTGCTGCAGAACGCCGTGGACGCCATCACCGCCCGGCGCGCGGAGCAGCCCGACGCGCCGGCGCGGGTGCGGCTGCACACCCAGGCCGGTGCCCTGCGGGTGGAGGACACGGGAGTGGGGCTCACCGAGGCGGACGTGCACACCCTGTTGGCCACCATCGGGCGCAGTTCCAAGCGGACCGACCAGATCGCCGACGGGATCCAGGAGGCCCGGTCCGACTTCCTCGGCCAGTTCGGCATCGGCCTGCTGGCCTGCTTCGTGGTCGCCGAGCGGATCAGGGTCGTCAGCCGCAGCGCCCGTACGCCGGACGCGGCGGTCGTGGAGTGGACGGCGAGCGACGACGGTTCCTACACCGTGCGGACGCTGCCGCACGAGGCGCGGCCCGAACCGGGCACCACCGTGCACCTGGTGGCGCGGGCGGGGGCCGGGGAGTGGCTCGCGCCCGAGCGGGTGCTCACGCTGGCACGGGACTTCGGGTCGCTGCTGCCGTACGACGTCCGGGTCGGCGACGAGGCGGTCACCGACCTCCCGGCGCCCTGGGACCGGTCGTACCCCTCCCCCGCCAACCGGCGTGTGGCGCTGGCGCGGCACTGTCACGAGCTGTTCGGGTTCACCCCGCTCGACTCGATCGAGCTGAACGTGCCGCTCGCCGGGATCCGCGGAGTGGCGTACGTCCTTCCGTCGGCCGTGAGCCCCGCCCAGCGGGCGACGCATCGCGTGCATCTGAAGGGCATGCTGCTGACCGAGCGGGCCGAACAGCTGCTGCCGGACTGGGCGTTCTTCGTACGGTGTGTGCTGGACACCGACAGTCTGCGGCCCACGGCCTCGCGCGAGTCGCTGTACGAGGACGAGACGCTGGCCGCCGTACGGGAGGCGCTCGGTGAAAGGATTCGCTCCTGGCTGACCGGGCTCGCGGCCGGCGATCCGCAGCGGCTGGCGGCCTTCCTGTCCGTGCACCACCTGGGTGTGAAGTCCCTGGCGCGGCACGACCAGGAGATGCTGCGCACGATGCTGCCGTGGCTGCCCTTCGAGACCACCGACGGGCAGCTGTCACTGGAGGAGTTCGCGCAGCGGCACGCGGTGGTGCACTTCACGCGGACCGTGGAGGAGTACCGGCAGGTCGCGCCGATCGCGTCCGCGCAGGGCGTCGGGGTGATCAACGGCGGTTACACGTACGACAGCGAGCTGGTCGAGGCGCTGCCTTCGGTACGGCCCGGGACGGTGGTCGCGGAGCTGGACGCCGACACGGTGACCGCGCACCTGGACGCGGTCGACCCGGCCGAGGAGCTGGCCCTGTCCGGCTTCCTGGCGGCCGCGCGGGCGAAACTCGACCCCCTGGGGTGCGATGTGGTCCTGCGGGCCTTCCACCCGCTGTCCGTTCCCGCGCTGCACCTGGACGACCGGGCGGCCCGCCACGAGCAGGCCCGCGCCGAGGCCGAGGAACAGGCCGACGACCTCTGGGCGGGCATCCTGGGATCGCTGCGTGGCAGCGCCCCGCGCGCGCGTCTCGTGCTCAACCATCTCAGCCCGCTGGTCCGGCGGATCAGTTCGCTCGGCGATCCGGAACTGATCGGCACCGCCACCGAGTCCCTGTACGGGCAGGCGCTGCTCATGGCGCAGCGTCCGCTGCGGCCGGCGGACACGGCGCTGCTGAACCGGGCGTTCATCGGCCTGCTGGAATGGGCGACCCACGGGGAGGACGACAACTGATGAGCGGGATCACGGACTTCGACTCCCTGCGCCGCGCGATGGCGGAGAACTCCGAACGGCCGGAGGGGCCGGCGCGCAACGCGCGCGCGGAGCAGCTGCTCGTGGAGGCCGAGAGGCTGGGCATCCCGCTCGCCGTGATCGAGGCGCTCGGGCACCAGCTGAAGGTCTACAACTACAGCTCCGAGAAGGACAAGATGTTCGTCCCCTTCGCGCGTCTGCTGCGCATGTGGGACGAGCGGCCAGAGGACTTCGACGAGTACGAGGCGCACTCGCTGCACTGGGTCTTCAAATGGATGTCGTCCGGCATGCTCGACCAGCCGCATGTGCCGCTCGCCTCGATCGAGAAGTGGCTGGGCGAGATGGAGCACCGCTACCGGCTCGCCGGGCACTCCGAGCGGGCCGTACGCAGTGCCGAGTTCAGCGTGGCGGCGCACCTCGGGGACGTCGCGCGCGCGGAGCGGGCGTACGCCGCGTGGCTGGCCGCCGACCGGGACAGCATGGCCGACTGTCCTGCGTGCGAGCTGCACGGGCAGGGCTGGTGGCAGGCGGAGCGGGGGCGGGACGCGGAGGCGCTGCTGCTGTGGCGGCCGGTCCTGGAGGGCGAGTTCACGTGCGCCCACGAGCCGCACACGGTGCTCGCGTCGTCCCTGGTGCCCCTGCTGCGGCTGGGCCGCACGGACGAGGCGCGCGCCAACCATCTGCGGGGCTTCCGGCTGGTGCGGGGCATGGAGAGCATGCGGGGCGCGTATGCGGACCATGTCGAGTTCTGCGCGCTGACCGGGAACGAAGCGCGCGGTCTGGAGCTGCTCGCGGAGCGGCCGGCGTACTTCACGGACACCGGGCATCCGCGCAGCCGGCTGGACTTCCTGAGCGTGGTGACACTGCTCATGGAGCGGCTGGACGAGGTGGGTCTGGGAGACCGTGAGGTGCCCGGACCGGCGGGCCGGACGTGGACGGCGCGCGAACTCGCCACGCACGCGCGTGCCGAGGCGCTCGCGCTGGCGGCGCGTTTCGACGAGCGCAACGGCAATGCCTACGTCAGTGAGCGGGCACGCGCGCGTATGGCGCAGCGACCGCTGGTCGAGCGGTTGCCGCTCGGGGTGCGGGCGACGCGCCCGGTCTCGACGCCTCCGGTGGCGCCGCCGGCCACGGTGACCGCGGACGTGCCGGACCTGGCCGTCCTGCTGGCCGAGGCACGCCGACTCTCGCACACCCTGCAGCCGAACGCCATGGACGCCTGGGCGGCCGTCTCGCGTGCCGCGGAGGGCGTCGAGCTGGACGCCCGCGACCGCGCGGAGATCGCCGACCACGAGGCGATGGACCGGGGTCCGGAGGGCGCCGCACTCTTCGAACGGGCCGCCGAACTGTACGCGGAGGCCGGCGACCCCGGTGAGGCGCTGGCGGCACGCACGCGTGCGGCGTACGTACGGGCGCTGTCGGGCCGGGTGGAGGAAGCACTGGCGGCGGTCGCCGAGCCGTACGACCAGGTCCTGGCGCTGTACGCCGACGACGCCACCGGGGTGCGGCAGACGGCGTCCGTGCTGATGGGCCGGGCGCGGGTCCTGATGCGGCGGGTGCAGGAGGCGGGCGAGCCGGCCGCGGAAACGGTTCTCGCCGATGCCGAGAGCGCCGTACGTGAACTGCTCGCGCTGGTCGGCGGGTACACCGGGGACGATGTGCGGATCGCCGCGCGTCAGGCCGAGGCGCAGGCCATGCTCGCGGATCTGGCGGTGCGGGGCGGCGACCTGGAGACGGCCGTGGAACTGCTCGGGTGGGCCACGGCCGGGTTCGTCGGGGCCGGGCTGCCGTGGTTCGCGGTGGAGTACGAGGCGCGGCTGGCCGGGCTGGCGCATCACCTGGGCGACATCGCGGGGGCGGAACGGGCGCTGCGGGCGGCACTGGAGCACGGCGGGGCGCATCTGGAGGCGGTCGGTCGGGCCCAGCTGCATCTGCAGCTCGCCGAGGTGCTGGGCGGCCGGGGGCTGTCCGTGGAGGCCGCGGAGCATGCCCTGGAGGCGGCGCACTGGGCGGACGAGGCGGGTGAGGGCCCGACGCTCGGCGCCTGGGCGCGGCAGCAGCTCGGCGGGTTCCTGCTGCGGCAGGAGCGGTGGGCCGAGGCCGCGGAGGTGCTGGAGTCGGCGTTGCCCGACCTGAGCGCCGAGACGCACGGGGACGGCGCGGTCGTCCAGACGCTGTGGTGGCTCGGCGACTGTCTGAGTGAACTGGGCGAGCACCGCGAGGCGGCCGAACGGCGGCTGCAGGCCGCGGAGATCGCCGAGGAGTGGCCCGAGCAGCACGACCACGCGACACTCGCCCACCTCGCCGCCGAGTCGCTCGGCGCCGCCGGGCTGCCCGCCGAGGCGGACCAGGCGTACGCACGCGCGGGCGACCTGTGGCGCTCTGTGGGCAACGTCCACGGCCTCGTACGCTCCCTGCGCGCCCGCGCCTGGCTGGCGCTGCGCGCGGAGGACGGGACGGGCGCGGCCCGGGAGCTGATGGCGGGCGCGGTCCGGGAGTGCGAGACGGCGCTGGGCGCCGCCGGGGCCGACGAGGAGGCCCGGCAGCGGCTCGTCGCCGAACTCGGGCACACCCACCGCCAGTTCGGCGACCTGCTCGCCCGCTCCGCCACGGAGGACGCCGACGACGACTCGATCCGGGCGGCACTCGAGGACGCCCTGTCCGAGGTGACCGAGGCGATCGCGGTCTTCGCCTGCCTCGGCGACGACGCCCTGCACAGCCGCACCGGCGCCGAACTCGCCGCAGGCTGGCTGGAAGCCGACCTCGCCCGCCCCTCCCGGGCAGCAACACACGCCCGTACGGTCCTCGCCGCATACGACGGCGCCGACCCCGAGGACGAAACAGCCCAGGACCGAAAGGCGGAGGCGGAACAGATGCTGCAGGTGGTGGAGGAACAGGGGGCGGGCTGAGAGCGGGAGGCGAGCCCGGTCTGAGCCGGAGGCTCCGGGGTCGGCCAAGCCGGGGACTCTGGGGCGACTCAGGCCGGAAGCTCCGGGGCCTACTGCGGCCACTCCGGTCGACAGGGGCCGGCAGCCTCGCGACCGCCAAGGCCAGGAATCTCGCAGCCGACCAAAGCCGAAGCGGACGCGCCGCAAAGGCAGGACCCCGACACCGGCAGCGGTCAGCAGCCCCCCCCCAACCACCCCGGCCCAGGAACACCGAACCGCGCAGGCCAGGAATCCCGCAACCGACCCCAAGGCCAGGACTCGCAGCCGGCCAAAGCCGGAGCAGACGCGCCGCAAAGGCAGGACCCCGACACCGGCAGCGGTCAGCAGCCCCCCAACCACCCCGGCCCAGGAACACCGAACCGCGCAGGCCAGGAATCCCGCAACCGACCCCAAGGCCAGGACTCGCAGCCGGCCAAAGCCGGAGCAGACGCGCCGCAAAGGCAGGACCCCGACACCGGCAGCGGTCAGCAGCCCCCCAACCACCCCGGCCCAGGAACACCGAACCGCGCAGGCCAGGAATCCCACGGCCGACCCAAGGTCAGGACTCGCAGCCGGCCAAAGCCGGAGCAGAGGGGCCGCAGAGGCAAGGGCTCCGTCGCTGGTAGCGGTCAGCCAGTCCCGCGAAAGGTCAGGACTCGCAGCCGGCCAAGGCCGGAGCGGACGGTCGCAGGGGCAAGGGCTCCGGCGCTGGTAGCGGTCAGCCAGTCCCGCGACCGGCTGAGGCCAGGAGTCGCGGGGCCCGCTGTAGCCACGAGCCGTACGGCCACAGACGAAAGGGTCTCCCAGCCGCTGAGACCAGGCGCCCCCGCCCGCCCGACGTCTTCGCGGTCGGCCCAGGGCAGGAGCGGACGGGCCGTCGGGACTGCTGATGTCAGGAGCGGCGGGTCCCGGTGGGGCTATTCGACGCCGATCAGGAGGAGGGCTCCCTGACGGCCGCCGTGGTACACCACCGTGTCCACGGCGAGATACGACTCGCGGACGCGGGTCTCCAGGCGTTCCGCGACGGAGTCGGGGGCCTCGTCGCCCAGGACCAGGGTGACCAGTTCGCCGCCGGCCTGGAGCATGCGGTCGAGGACGGTTTCGGCGGTGAGGATGACGTCGGAGCCGATCACGGCCACGTCGCCGTCGATGAGGCCGAGGACGTCCCCGGCCTGGCAGATTCCGGCCATGGTCCAGGACTGGCGCTCGGCGACGGCGACCTCGGCGTAGCGGGTCGCGCCGGCCGCCGAGGTCATCGACACGACGTCCTCGTCGAAGCGGCGCTCCGGCTCGTGCACGGCGAGCGCGGCGATCCCCTGGACCGCGGAGCGGGTCGGGATCAGGGCGACCCGGATGCCCTCGGTCCGGGCCTGCTCGGCCGCCGCGGCGGCGGTGTGGCGCAGGTCGGCGTCGTTGGGCAGCAGTACCACCTCGCGCGCATGGGCGCGCCGCACGGCGTCGACGAGCTCACCGCTCGCGGGCGGCTCCCCGGGGCGCGCGAGCACGGTGGTCGCACCCGCCTCGCTGTACAGGCCGGCCAGACCCTCGCCCGGCACGACGGCCACGACCGCCCGCTGCACCTGCTCCCTGGGCGGCCGCCGCCCACCGGTGGTGTGCACGTCGCCGGCGCCGAAGTGGGTGATCCGGATCCGGTACGGCCGCCCCGCCTCGACCCCCGCCTCCACGGCGGCGCCCGCGTCGTCCACGTGTACGTGCACGTTCCACAGCCCGTCACCGCCGACCACGACCAGCGAGTCCCCGAGGGCGTCGAGCCGCGCCCGCAGCCGGTCCACGGCCGCGTCCTCGGCCTCCAGGAGATAGATCACCTCGAATGCGGGTCCGCCCTCCTCCACCAGGGGGACGCAGTCCTCGGTCACGAGGGTCTCCACCACGGCCGTATCAGTCTGCACACGCGCGTGCCCCCCGATCAGCGCAACGGCCGGCGCCTCCCCCGTGAACGTCTCCACCAGCGCCGCGAGCACCGCCACCAGTCCGCGTCCGCCGGCGTCGACCACGCCGGCGCGGCCCAGGACGGCCAGCTGCCCGGGGGTCGCGGCCAGCGCCGCGCGTGCCCCCTCGTAGGCGGCCCGCGCGACCGCCCCGCAGTCGCCCTCGGCTCCCATGGCCGCGTCGGCGGCCGCGGAGGCCACCGACAGGACCGTGCCCTCGACGGGGTGCGCGACGGCCCGGCGGGCGGAGTCGGCCGCGTGCCGCAGCGCGAGCCGGAGGCCGGAGCCGTCGGTGTGAGGTGTCCCACCCTCGGCGGCCAGCACCTGCGCCATGCCGCGCAGCAGCTGCGCGAGGATCGTCCCGGAGTTCCCCTGGGCGCCTATCAGCGCCCCGTGCGCCATCGCGCGCGCGGCGTCGGCCAGCGAAGGCTTCCCGGCGGCCCCGGCGCCCACCTCGTGCCCGGCGAAGACCGCCTCCACCGCCCCGACGGCGGACTCCACGGTCAGATAGAGGTTGGTGCCGGTGTCCCCGTCGGCCACGGGGTAGACGTTGATCGCGTCGATCTCCTCGCGCGCACGGCCGAGCGCCTCCAGCGCGAGGCCGCACCAGGTGCGCACCGCGAGAGCATCGAAGAATGTCTGCGGCACCTGCGCCACCTGCGCCTCCTCAGGATCCGGACTGGACGCAGCGTAGACCCAGAGCGGGTGACCACCGGTAGAGGGCCGGGAGCGGGGCCCTGATCAGCCATGGTAGTTTCGTTGTACTGGCGCAGTCGTTGTATGCTGCTCCGGTTGCCCGATCCACATCGGGCTCTCCCCTGGCACCGCCACTCAGATCTCTGATCCTGCGATCTCGATCCCGGCATGCCGGGACTCAACCGTAAGTGCATCTGAAGTCTTTGGAGTGACCCGTGGCTGCCAACTGCGACGTCTGCGGCAAGGGGCCGGGCTTCGGCAACAACATCTCGCACTCGCACCGCCGTACGTCCCGTCGCTGGAACCCGAACATCCAGCGCGTCCGTACCGTGGTCGGCGGGACGCCGAAGCGCGTGAACGCTTGCACCTCGTGCATCAAGGCCGGCAAGGTCTCGCGCTGACGCACAGCTAAGCGCGCGGCCACTGCTGGTTCGCTGCACTGAGCCGGTCCACCTCGGTGGGCCGGCTTTTTGCTGTACCTGACAAGCCGGAAGGGCGGCGACCGGCATCAAGCCGAGGGAGCACCCGTTCCGAGGGCCCACCCGTGGTCCACGGGCCCGATCCCGCCGCCGAGTGCGAACCCTGCCGCGATCGCCCCGGTGACGTACTCCTTGGCCGCCGCCACCGCCTGGGGCACGGACTGCCCCTTCGCGAGCTGCGACGCGATCGCCGACGCGAGGGTGCAGCCCGTGCCGTGCGTGTGCCGGTTGTCGTGCCGGGGAGCGCGCAGCCAGTGCTCTTCGTAGCCGTCGGTGAGCAGATCGACGGCGTCACCCGGCAGATGACCGCCCTTGATGAGCACCCAGCGCGGCCCGTACGACAGCACGGCCGCAGCCGCCTCGCGCAGATCCGACTCCGACCCGACCTGCACCCCGGCGAGTTGCGCCACCTCGTCGAGGTTCGGCGTCGCGACGGTCGCCGCGGGCAGCAGCTTCGTCCGTACGGACTCCAGCGCGGAGGCCGCCAGCAGCGAGTCCCCGTGCTTGGAGATGCCGACCGGGTCGACGACCGCGGGGGCGCCGGTCGCGGCGATCAACTCGGCCACCGCCTCGACGAGTTCCGCCGAGGCCAGCATTCCGGTCTTGACCGCCTGTACGCCGATGTCGTCGACCACGCTCCGGTACTGGGCCCGCACGGCCTCCACCGGCAGCTCCCAAGCCCCCTGCACACCGAGGGAGTTCTGGGCGGTGACCGCCGTGACGACACTCATGCCGTGCACGCCGAGCGCGAGCATCGTCTTCAAGTCGGCCTGGATCCCGGCCCCTCCACCGGAATCGGAGCCCGCGACCGTCAGCACCCTGGGCGGGGTGCTCATGACTCGATGTCCCCGAAGTGGTCCCAGCCGCCCTTGCTGGTCCACGGCGCCCCGTCCACGGTCACCTGGGGCAGTGCCGACGGGTTGAGCACCTCGCCGATCACCTTCCAGCGGGCCGGCAGCTTCACGTCCGGCGGGAAGGTCGCCACGATCGCGTGGTCCTCTCCCCCGGTCAGCACCCACTGCATGGGGTCGACACCGACGGCCTGCCCGATGTCGTTCATCTGGGAGGGGATGTCGATCGCGCCCGAACGGATGTCGATACGGACCTTGCTGGCCTCGGCGATGTGCCCCAGGTCGGCGATGAGCCCGTCGCTGACGTCGCACATCGCGGTCGCGCCGAGCCCCGCGGCCGCCGGACCCGCGTGGTACGGCGGTTCGGGGCGCCGGTGCGCCTCCACGAACGCGCGCGGCGAGCGGAAGCCCCGCGAGAGCACCGCGTAACCGGCGGCGGACCAGCCGAGCCAGCCGGTCACCGCGACCAGGTCGCCGGGCTGGGCGCCGCCCCGGGTGATCGGCTCCTGGTTGCGCAGATCGCCGAGCGCGGTGATCGACACCACGATCGTGTCACCCCGTACGACATCCCCGCCGACCACGGACGCACCCGCGACCTGGCACTCGTCACGGATGCCGTCCATCAGCTCGCTCGGCCAGGTCACCGGGAGTTCGGCCGGCACCACCAGGCCGAGCAGCAGTGCGGTCGGTACGGCACCCATCGCGGCGATGTCCGCGAGGTTCTGCGCAGCGGCCTTACGTCCTACGTCGTAGGCGGTGGACCAGTCGCGGCGGAAGTGCCGTCCCTCCAGGAGGATGTCGGTGCTGGCCACGACCCGGCGGTCGGGTGCGGCCACCACCGCGGCGTCGTCGCCGGGGCCGACCCGGACCGCCGGGGTGGTGGTGAGACGGGAGGTGAGCTCCCTGATGAGCCCGAACTCCCCGAGCTCACCAACAGTGCCCTTCATTGCCCTTGCTCCCCTTCTGTCCCTGGCCGTGCCCGGTCGCGCGTCATCAGTGTCCTCGATACGGTCGAGGTGACCGTCAACCTTTGCCGTGCCTGCACCCCGGCGCGCAAGCCCCGGCCTCCGCAGGTCTCCCCGCGGCGAGCGGCGACGCGATACCGTGGCGTTCCTTTTCCCCACATGATCCTCGTGGCCGCCCTGGAGGTTCCGTGGTACAGGCGTACATCCTGATCCAGACGGAGGTCGGCAAGGCGTCGACCGTCGCCGAGACGATCAGCAAGATCCCTGGAGTCATCCAGGCCGAGGACGTGACAGGACCTTATGACGTGATCGTGCGGGCCCAGGCCGACACCGTGGACGACCTCGGCCGCATGGTGGTCGCGAAGGTCCAGCAAGTGGACGGCATCACCCGCACCCTGACCTGCCCGGTCGTCCATCTGTAGCCCCCGTCTACCCTTGGCCGGTGAAGTCTTTCAGTCGCCGGCGCCCTGTTCCTGCCGGGCTGCCCGTACTCGTCCTGCTGATCGCCGCCGCGGGCTGCTCATCAGCAGACGACAGCGCGTCGGCGGCGGTTCCCTCGCCGGGGGCGAAGGTCGCTGCTTTGTGCCGGAGCCTGGACAAGGTACTGCCGGCCAAGGTCGACGGTCTGAGTCGCCGGGATCCGGAGCCCGCGTCCGCGCTGACCGCGGGCTGGGGGAACCCGGCGATCATACTGCGCTGTGGTGTTCCGCGGCCCGCGGAGATGAGTGATCCCGAGGCCGACGGGGTCGAGGTCAATGGGGTGGGCTGGCTGCTGCAGAAGCAGAACGACGGGTCGTTCCGCTTCACCACCAGCCTGCGCAAGGCCTATGTCGAGGTGCGCATCCCTGCGAAGCGCACCGGTGATGGCATGGCGCCGTTGGTTGATCTGGCGCCTGCCATCAAGAAGGCGGTGCCGGAGGGTATTGCCGACTGATCGCCGTCGGCGGAAAGGTCATACGTCGACTGCGAGTCGTGTGGGGTTGCTCGCGCCCACGCGGCGGAGCCGCATATCAGGTACAGCCCCGCGCCCCTTGCGGGGCGCTTCACCTCAGCCCGGTTGACCTGCGCAGGGCCGCCTGGATGAGCTTGTCCACCAGCTCGGGGTAGCTGATGCCGCTGGCCTGCCACATCTGGGGGTACATCGAGATCGGGGTCATGCCGGGCATGGTGTTGATCTCGTTGATCACGAACTCGCCGTCCTCGGTGAGGAAGAAGTCCGCGCGCACCAGGCCCTCGCAGGACGCGGCCTCGAAGGCGTCCACCGCGAGCCGTTGCACCTCGGCGGTCTGCTCGGGCGTCAGCGGTGCCGGCACGATCCCCGGGGTCGAGTCGATGTACTTCGCCTCGAAGTCGTAGTAGGCGTGCGCGTCCGGCGGGGGGATCTCGGAGGGCACGCTCGCCCGCGGACCGTCCGCGAACTCCAGCACCCCGCACTCGATCTCACGGCCGCGCAGCGCCGCCTCCACGAGGATCTTCGGGTCGTGCCGCTGGGCCTCCGCGATCGCGTCACCGAGGCCGGCGATGTCGTCGACCTTGGTGATGCCGATCGAAGAGCCCGCACGCGCGGGCTTCACGAAGAGCGGCCAGCCGTGCTCGCCGGCGAAGTCGACGATCTTCTTGCGGGCGGCCGACTCGTCCTGCTCCCACTCACGCGGCCGGATCACCACGTACGGGCCGACCTTGAGCCCGAAGGAGGTGAACACCCGCTTCATGTACTCCTTGTCCTGGCCGACGGCCGAGGCGAGCACGCCCGAACCCACGTACGGGACGCCGGAGAGCTCCAGCAGACCCTGCAGGGTGCCGTCCTCGCCGTACGGGCCGTGCAGGACGGGGAAGACGACGTCGACCTCGCCGAGCGCCTTGGGCACCGATCCGGGCTCGCTGACGACGACTTCGCGGTTGCCGGGGTCGAGGGGAAGCACCACACCGCCCTCGCCCGACTCGGCGACGTCCTCCACCTCGGGCGTACGGCGGTCGGTGATCGCCATGCGTTCGGGCTCGTCGGCGGTGAGGGCCCAGCGGCCGTCCCGGGTGATGCCGATCGGCAGGACGTCGTACTTGGTCCGGTCGATGGCCTTGAGGACGGCGCCGGCGGTGACCACGGAGATCCCGTGTTCGGAGCTGCGCCCGCCGAACACGACGGCCACGCGCGGCTTGCGAGGCGGCTGCTCAGGGCTCTGGGGGAGGTTCTCGGTGCTCATATCGCGTTGAGCGTACCCGTTGGTAGAGCCCCGATACAGCGTCGACTCAGCAGGTTCGCTCAGCGTCGCTCGGGCTTCGCGCTGCGCGACATCAGCTCCTTGAGGGCGACCACCGGGGGCTTGCCCTCGTGCACGATGTCCACGACGGTCTCGGTGATGGGCATCTCCACGCCGTGCCGGCGGGCCAGATCCGCCACGGACTCACAGGACTTGACGCCCTCGGCGGTCTGCTTGGTGACCGCGATGGTCTCCTGCAGGGTCATGCCCTTGCCGAGGTTGGTGCCGAAGGTGTGGTTGCGCGACAGCGGCGAGGAGCAGGTCGCCACCAGGTCGCCCAGGCCCGCGAGTCCGGAGAAGGTCAGCGGGTCGGCGCCCAGCGCCACGCCGAGCCGGGTGGTCTCGGCGAGGCCGCGGGTGATGAGCGAGCCCTTGGCGTTGTCGCCGAGGCCCATGCCGTCCGCGATGCCGACGGCGAGGCCGATCACGTTCTTGACGGCACCGCCGAGTTCGCAGCCGACCACGTCCGTGTTGGTGTACGGCCGGAAGTACGGCGTGTGGCAGGCGGCCTGGAGTCGCTGGGCGACCGCCTCGTCGGTGCAGGCGACGACGGCGGCGGCCGGCATCCGGGCGGCGATCTCCCGCGCGAGGTTGGGCCCGGTGACGACGGCGATCCGGTCGGCGCCCACCTTGGCGACGTCCTCGATCACCTCGCTCATCCGCATGGCGGAACCGAGTTCGACGCCCTTCATCAGGGAGACGAGGGTCGTGTCGGGCGCGAGCAGCGGCGCCCACTCGGCGAGGTTGCCGCGCAGCGTCTGCGAGGGGATCGCGAGGACGGTGAAGTCGGCGCCGCGGGCGGCCTCGGCGGCGTCCGCCGTCGCCCGTACGTTGTCCGGGAGTTCGACACCGGGGAGGTAGTCGGGGTTCGTCCGGGTGGAGTTGACCGCCTCCGCGAGTTCGGCCCGCCGGCCCCACAGAGTGACCTCGCACCCCGCGTCGGCGAGCACCATGGCGAACGCGGTGCCCCACGAACCGGTGCCGAAGACGGCCGCCTTGACGGGCTTGCTCACGTACCCTGCCCCTCTTCCTGCTCGGCCTTCTCCTGGACCAGCTTCTGCTGGTGCGTCCTGCGCCGCTGCTCGATCCGCTCCCGGCGCGGGTCGTACGGCGTCGCGGGCGCCTTCTCGCCGCGGATCTCCTCCAGCTGGCGGGTGATGGCGGCCATGATGACCTCGGTCGCCTCCTTCAGGAGGTCGGGGGTCATCTCCTTGTCGTAGAAGCGCGAGAGGTCGACGGGCGGCCCCGCGAGCACGTGGTGGGTCTTGCGCGGCCGCAGGTTCGGCTTCTTGGCGTACGGCGGCAGCAGTTCGTTGGCGCCCCACTGAGCCACCGGAATCACCGGGCACTTGGTCGTCAGGGCGACCCGCGCGGCACCCGTCTTGCCGGTCATGGGCCACTGGTTCGGATCCCGCGTGATGGTGCCCTCGGGGTAGAAGGCGACGCACTCCCCGCGCTCCACGGCGTCGATCGCGGCGCGGAATGCGCTCAGCGCGTCCGTGGTCTCGCGGTAGACGGGGATCTGCCCGGTGCCGCGCATCGCGGCGCCGACGAATCCCTTCTTGAAAAGGCCGCTCTTCGCCAGGAATCGCGGAACCCGTCCGGTGTTGTACTGATAGTGCGCATACGCGAAGGGGTCCACATGGGAATTGTGGTTCACCGCGGTGATAAATCCGCCCTCTGCCGGAATGTGCTCCATTCCGCGCCAGTCCCGCTTGATCAGAACCACCAGCGGCGGTTTGCAGAGGACCGCTGCGAAGCGGTACCAGAAGCCGATTCTGCGGCGGGGCACGCGGACACCTTCCTCTAGGGCCTTGGGGGCCGCACAAGTGTCGCCCCAGGCCGCCGGTCTGTCGAGAACACCGTACGCCCCGACGACGCGACCGCCAGATGGTCCAGGTGACGGCTGAGTGACAATGGGCCGCGACGAGAGAGGGACGGAACGCCGGTGCTGTGGACCTTGGTCATACCCCTGAAACCCCTGACGCGCGCCAAGAGCAGGCTCTCGGACACCGCGGCCGACGGGCTGCGCCCCGGACTCGCCCTCGCCTTCGCCCAGGACACCGTCGCGGCGGCGCTGTCCTGCCCGGTGGTCGGGGATGTGGCGGTCGTCACGGACGACGCCCTGGCCGGCCGGGAGCTCGCCGCGCTGGGCGCCAGGATCGTCCCCGACGAGCCCCGGGGCGGCCTCAACGCGGCCCTGACGCACGGCGTGACCGCCGTACGCGCCGCACGGCCAGGCAGCCCCGTTGCGGCCCTGAACGCCGATCTCCCGGCGCTGCGGCCCCTGGAATTGTCCCGGGTGCTGGACGCGGCCACGGAATTCCCCCGCGCTTTCCTCGCCGACGCGGCCGGAATCGGCACGACGCTGCTGGCCGCAGCCGCCGCCCAGGAATTGCTCCCGGCATTCGGCCCGGATTCCCGCGCCCGGCACCGGGCCTCCGGGGCCGTGGAGCTCGCGCTCGGGGAGGTGGATTCCGTACGCCAGGACGTGGATACCGGCGAGGACCTGCGCGCCGCGTTGGCACTGGGGGTGGGGCGGTACACGGCAGCGGTCTCGGCGGGATTGCTGATCCCGGGGACCTGAGGTGCCGGTGGGGGGGTCGGGCGCCGCTCGCTGAGAGGTGCCGCCTGCGCCCACCCGTGCCGCCCCTAGCGGCACGACTGCCCGCAGGCTGGGCTGGGCGAGCTGAACCCCCGAGGGGCACTACGCTGGCCGCTATGCAAGCCACCGCATACACGTACGACGCCGAGACAAGAACCGGCAGCGTGCTGCTCGACGACGGCACCCCGGTGCCCTTCGACGCGCCGGCGTTCGACGCGGGCGGCCTGCGACTGCTGCGCCCCGGGCAACGGGTCCGCATCGAGACGGAGGGCGCCGAAGACAGCCTCCGGATCACGCTGGTGACACTCCAGACCCTCTGACCACACCATTTGCCCCCGAAAACACGCCGCGGGCCGGACTCCAATGCGGAGTCCGGCCCGGCGCGTGAGTGCCCCTGTGCCCTTACCTCTTACCTCTTGCGGGCCGTGGCCGTCTTGGCGGTGGTGGTCTTGCGGGCCGTCGACTTCTTGGCGGGGGCCTTCTTGGCCGTCGCCTTCTTCGCCGGGGCCTTCTTGGCGGTCGCCGTCTTGGCGGTGCTCTTCTTCGCCGCGGCGGTCTTGGCGGCGCCCGTCGTCTTCTTGGCCGTCGTCGTCTTCGCGGTCGTCTTCTTCGCGGCGGGCGTCGTCTTCTTCGCCGTCGTCTTCTTCGCCGTGGTCTTCTTGGCGGTGGCCGCCTTGGTGGTCTTCTTCGCGGCCGCCTTCTTCACGGTCGCCGAAGCGCCACCGGTCAGGCTGCCCTTGGGCGCCTTCTTTACGGCGACCTCGCCGCCGCGCGGGAGCTTCTTCGAGCCGCTCACCAGGTCCTTGAAGCCCTGGCCCGCGCGGAAGCGGGGAACGGAGGTCTTCTTGACCCGAACCCGCTCGCCGGTCTGCGGGTTGCGGGCGTAGCGGGCCGGACGGTCGACCTTCTCGAACGAGCCGAAGCCGGTGACCGAGACCCGGTCCCCGGCGACGGTCGCGCGGACGATGGCGTCCAGGACCGCGTCGACAGCCTCGGCGGCCTGCTGTCGGCCGCCCAGCTTGTCGGCAATCGCTTCTACGAGCTGCGCCTTGTTCACGTCTTCCCCTTCGGAGACATTGCCCGAACGAAAGTGTTCAAGCTTTTTCGCACGTTAGGCAGATATATACCGCAAATCAAACACGAAACGGGCTAATCACCCGTGCGCCGCAACGAACTCGGCTGTCTCGAACGCGTTCAGCGGTCCTCTTCGGGGAATCGACCCTCGTCGAGGTCCACGGTGAACGCCTCCAGACGCCTTGCCGCGTCGGCGAGATCGTGCTTGGCCGCGGCCGTAATGACCAGCAGCTTCCGGGTCAGCGCCATCCGTACGCCCTCCGGGACTTGCAGTGCGCGCACCCTTGAGTGCGCTTCCTTCAGTTGGTCCGCGACCGCCGCATAGAGCTCGAGTTGGCCGTCGTGTTCCATGCACAGATTGTGCCATCTGGGGCGAGTTGTCGCCTGCGGGGGTCACAACTGATGCCTCAAACGGCCTTCCGGGCTTCGGCGGAAGTCGCGTCTTCACAACTCGGCTACCCCGGCAACAACCGTCGTAACGTGGGAAGTTGGGAACAGGCCCGAGCGCGCCCGAGGCCGCTCGGGCCCGGACACAGCTGTACCCCCGATCGGGCTGATCGGGGGTACAACGGGGGTGTTCGGGTGGCTGAAAGCCGACCTGCTCAGGGGCCCGGGATCAGACCTTGAGCGTCCGCGGCTTGTACGACGGGCGCTTGGCCTCGTACGCGGCGATGTCGGCCTCGTTCTGGAGGGTGATGGAGATGTCGTCCAGCCCGTTCAGCAGCCGCCAGCGGGAGTTCTCGTCCAGCTCGAAGGAGGCGGTGACGCCCTCGGCGCGCACCTCGCGGTTCTCGAGGTCGACGGTGATCTCGGCCTCGGGGTCCTTCTCCGTGAGCTCCCACAGGGCGTCCACGATCTTCTGCTCGAGAACGACCGTGAGCAGGCCGTTCTTCAGCGAGTTGCCGCGGAAGATGTCGGCGAAGCGGGAGGAGATCACGGCCTTGAAGCCGTAGTTCTGCAGCGCCCAGACCGCGTGCTCACGGGAGGAGCCGGTGCCGAAGTCGGGGCCGGCGACCAGGACCGTGGCGCCCTGACGCTCGGGGCGGTTGAGGATGAAGGTCTCGTCCTTGCGCCAGGCCTCGAACAGCCCGTCCTCGAAACCGTCCCGCGTGACCTTCTTGAGCCAGTGAGCAGGGATGATCTGGTCGGTGTCGACGTTGGAGCGGCGCAGCGGGACGGCCCGGCCGGTGTGCGTGGTGAATGCTTCCATGACTCTCAGACTCCAACGGGCGTACGGGTCTCGGCGTCGGACAGGTCGGCCGGGGAGGCCAGGTGGCCCAGGACCGCCGTCGCGGCGGCGACCTGCGGCGACACCAGGTGCGTACGACCGCCCTTGCCCTGTCGGCCTTCGAAGTTGCGGTTGGAGGTGGACGCGGAGCGCTCACCCGGGGCCAGCTGGTCGGGGTTCATGCCGAGGCACATCGAGCAGCCCGCGTGCCGCCATTCGGCGCCGGCCTCCTTGAAGACCACGTCCAGGCCCTCGGAGACGGCCTGCAGACCCACGCGCGCGGAGCCCGGGACGACCAGCATCCGTACGCCTTCGGCGACTTTGCGGCCCTTGACGAGCTCGGCCGCGGCGCGCAGGTCCTCGATGCGGCCGTTGGTGCAGGAGCCTACGAAGACGGTGTCCACCTTGATGGAGCGCAGCGGCTGCCCGGCCTCCAACCCCATGTATTCCAGGGCCTTTTCGGCGGCGAGGCGCTCCGAAGCGTCTTCGTACGAAGCCGGGTCGGGGACGGACGCCGAAAGCGGCGCACCCTGGCCGGGGTTGGTGCCCCAGGTGACGAACGGCGACAGCGAGGCGGCGTCGATGACGACCTCGGCGTCGAACTCGGCGTCCTCGTCCGTCCTCAGCGTCTTCCAGTACGCGACGGCGGCGTCCCAGTCCTCGCCCTCGGGGGCGTGCGGACGGCCCTTGAGGTACTCGAAGGTGGTCTCGTCCGGGGCGATCATGCCCGCGCGGGCGCCGGCCTCGATCGACATGTTGCAGATGGTCATCCGGGCCTCCATCGAGAGCTTCTCGATGGCGGAGCCGCGGTACTCCAGGATGTAGCCCTGGCCGCCGCCGGTGCCGATCTTGGCGATGATCGCCAGGATCAGGTCCTTGGCCGTGACACCCTCGGGCAGTTCGCCGTCGACCGTGATCGCCATGGTCTTCGGACGGACCAGCGGCAGCGTCTGGGTGGCCAGCACGTGCTCGACCTGCGAGGTGCCGATGCCGAACGCCAGCGCGCCGAAGGCGCCGTGCGTGGAGGTGTGGGAGTCACCGCACACGACCGTCGTACCGGGCTGGGTCAGACCCAGCTGCGGGCCGACGACGTGCACGACGCCCTGCTCGACGTCGCCCAGCGGGTGCAGCCGGACGCCGAACTCGGCGCAGTTCTTGCGCAGCGTCTCCAGCTGGGCCCGGGAGACCGGGTCCGCGATCGGCTTGTCGATGTCGAGGGTCGGGGTGTTGTGGTCCTCGGTCGCGATGGTGAGGTCGAGACGGCGCACCGGGCGGCCGTTCTGGCGCAGGCCGTCGAAGGCCTGCGGGCTGGTCACCTCGTGCAGGAGGTGGAGATCGATGAAGAGGAGGTCGGGCTCGCCCTCGGCGCGCCGGACGACATGGTCGTCCCAGACCTTCTCCGCGAGTGTCCTACCCATCGCTTTCCCTCCGGCCGGCAAACGTCCACCGGCCCAACTAGAGATCTTGAGGAGACGGCACCCGGCCCCAATTCACGGGCGTCCGTCATCCGGCCCGTTCGGTCAGCGGGCCGCTGTGCATACAAGGGTTGCGCGTCTCACGAAAAAAGGAACTTGCGTTTCACAGAGTGAGACGTGAGTATCGTTTCATGGACAACAGTAGCGGCGTGGGCGTTCTGGACAAGGCAGCCCTTGTTCTCAGCGCCCTGGAGTCCGGACCGGCCACCCTCGCGGGACTGGTGGCGGCCACCGGACTGGCACGACCGACGGCCCACAGACTGGCCGTGGCCCTGGAGCACCACCGTATGGTGGCACGCGACATGCAGGGCCGTTTCATTCTCGGCCCGCGCCTGGCGGAGCTGGCTGCGGCCGCCGGCGAGGACCGTCTCCTCGCGACCGCGGGCCCGGTGCTCACACATCTGCGGGACGTCACGGGCGAGAGCGCCCAGCTCTACCGCCGCCAGGGCGACATGCGCATCTGCGTCGCCGCGGCGGAGCGCCTGTCCGGACTTCGGGACACCGTCCCGGTCGGCTCGACGCTCACGATGAAGGCCGGTTCCTCGGCACAGATCCTGATGGCGTGGGAGGAGCCGGAGCGCCTGCACCGGGGCCTGCAGGGCGCTCGCTTCACGGCCACCGCGCTCTCGGGGGTACGACGCCGCGGCTGGGCCCAGTCCATCGGCGAGCGGGAACCGGGCGTCGCGTCCGTCTCCGCGCCCGTACGCGGCCCGTCCAACCGCGTCGTGGCCGCCGTGTCCGTCTCCGGCCCCATCGAGCGCCTGACGCGCCACCCGGGCCGTATGCATGCCCAGGCGGTCATCGACGCCGCCGCCCGTCTCTCCGAGGCGCTGCGCCGCACCGGCTGACACTCGGGACGGTAGGGAGACGTCAGCGAGGAGAGCCGGCCTCAACGCCGCGGCAGGCCCTCCCCGCTCCTCCTGCCCCCCTGGTCACCCGGCCTTCTCGGCCGCCGCCTCCTGCGGCGAGCGGAAGGCGAACCGGTCCTTCGCGTACCGGCCCCGCTTCTGCAGCGGGATCTGCCCGTGCGCGGCCGCGAGGCCGAAGGCAGGCATGTCACCGTAGATCGCCTCGTACGACCCCTCCGGCACGATGTACGCCTCGTGCCAGATCCCCACCTGCCCGCGCAGTCTTCCGCTGCGCTCCTTGCGGTTGATCGCGGCCCACGCCGTGTGGTGGAAGGCGTCCGGCGCGGTCGCGTAGGCGTACAGCTTCTCCTTGGACTCCCAGTACTGCACGACGTAGTACGTGCGGGGCGAGGCCGACAGCAGGACCCGGCTGAGCAGGCCCCGCGCGGGATCCTTCGCCAGCTCCCGCAGCATGCGGAACATCCCGAGCATCACCGGCAGCCACAGATGGACGGCCCAGAAGCGGTTGATGCGCATTCCGATCAGCAGGACGACGACATCGCCCTTCGCGTCGGCCGTCGTACGGGACACCATGGCCATTCCCCTCGTTGGCGAGCAGCGCTATCCGACTGGCGGTGCTTGGATAGTGCCGGTATCCGAGAAGGGGCGCAAGACATGCGGCTCGCCGAACTGAGCAGACACAGCGGTGTGTCCGTCGCGACGATCAAGTACTACCTGCGCGAAGGGCTGTTGATGCCCGGACGGCAGATCAACGCGACCACCGCCGAGTACGACGAGGAGCACCTGCGGCGGCTGCGGCTGGTGCGCGCGATGATCCAGATCGGCCGGTTGCCGGTGGCGACGGTCCGGGAGGTGCTGGAGCATGTGGACGACGACTCCCTGCCCCGTACGATCCGCCTGGGCGCGGCGCTCTGGGCGCTGCCGCAGGTGCCGGAGCCGGACGAGGACGACGAGTACGTCCGGGCCGCGCACCAGGAGGTCGACGCGTTGCTGGACCGGCTCGGCTGGGAGAACGCCAAGCGGCTCGCGACCATCTCGCCCGCGTACCGCTCGCTGGTGGTGGCGGTGGCCGCCTTCCGCCGGCTCGGCTACGGCTGGGGAGCGGAACAACTCGTACCGTACGCCGAGTTGATGCACCGGACGGCCGTCCTCGATCTGGACCTCATGGAGACGCACCCGTCCCAGGCGGAGCAGACCGAGTTCGCGGTCCTGGGGGCGATCCTCAACGAACCGGCGATGCAGGCGCTGCACCGACTGGCCCAGGAGGAGGAGTCGTCGCGGCGGTACGGCCTCGAATGAGCACCGGCCACAGCGAAGGCCCTCCGCCGAAGCGAAGGGCCTTCATGATGTACCCCCGACCGGATTCGAACCGGCGCTACCGCCTTGAGAGGGCGGCGTGCTAGGCCGCTACACAACGGGGGCGAGGATCTTGCAAGCGTTCAGTACTGCACCGCTGCAGATCCGAGCTGGTCTACCTGGACTCGAACCAAGACTAACTGAACCAGAATCAGTCGTGCTGCCAATTACACCATAGACCAATGTGGTTTAGACCAGTTTGTACCCCCGACCGGATTCGAACCGGCGCTACCGCCTTGAGAGGGCGGCGTGCTAGGCCGCTACACAACGGGGGCCCTAGCGATCCCGAGTTGATCGAGATCAGTACCCCCGACCGGATTCGAACCGGCGCTACTGCCTTGAGAGGGCAGCGTGCTAGGCCGCTACACAACGGGGGCCTGCGGAAAGGATCCGCGGTTACGGATGAGCTCCGCGAGCTGGCCTACCTGGACTCGAACCAAGACTAACTGAACCAGAATCAGTCGTGCTGCCAATTACACCATAGGCCACTGGAACGCAAGCCCCTGCGGGGTCCTTGTTCTAGTTTGCTCCTCCGGTTCCCGGCCTTTCGGCCCGCTCTCCGGCGGCGCAGGAAGAACATTACCTGAAGGTGGACGGGGCTCCAAAACGGGTATCGGCGCCGAGGACGGCGGGGAGTTCGGCGAGGGACGCGATCCGGTGCGGGCCCGTGTGTGCATCACCGCTGGTGTGCACGCCGTTGCGGTCGATCCACACCGACAGCAGCCCGGCGTCGGCGGCGCCGCGGCCGTCGATCTCCGGGTGGTCGCCGACGTACGCGACCTGGTGCGGTGCGAGTCCCAGGGCCTCGCAGGCTGCCAGGAAGGCACCGGCCTCGGGCTTGGAGACGCCGAGTTCGGCGGCGCACAGGATGACCTCGAAGCGGTCGTGCACGCCGAGGGTGCGCAGCTTGTGGTCCTGGACGGTGAGGCTGGAGTTGGACAGCACGGCGTGCCGGTGGCTGGCGGCAAGGGCGTCCAGGACCGGCACGACGTCAGGGAAGAGAGCCCAGGCGGCCTCGTAGTGCGTCATGTACCGCTGGAACCAGGCGTCGGCCTCGGCAGCGCCCAGGGGTGTGCCCAGGAACACCCGGATGCGCTCGCGGCGCTGCTCCTCGAAGGACAGCTCCCCCGCCGAGAACCGCGCCCACTGCCGGTCGGTGATCTCCCGCCAGCGCGCGAGGGCCTGCTCAGGGGTCTCGTCCCCGGTGAGCAGGCCCTCGGCGGCCAGATGGGACCGCATGCCCTCGCGGTCCGCGCTGGTGTAGTCGAAGAGGGTGTCGTCGACGTCCCAGACCACGGCGCGAATGCTCATGATCCGACGGTAACCCGGAGGTCGGGGGCGTGTCCGTGGTTCGGCGACTGTCACACGGGGGCGTCGGTGGGGGACGGCGCGACGAAGAAGTCCGTGAGGTAGCAGCTGACCTCGCCGGCGGCGGTGCGGCCGATCCAGGTGGGGTAGAACCCGTCGCCCCAGCCGGAGGTGAACGCGGCCAGCGTGTGGCCGGTGGAGGTGGAGGTGACCAGGTGGGGCCCGTGCGACCAGTCGCTGTTCTCGAAGGCCTCCCACAGCGGGCCCTCTTCCTCCTCGGTCCCGGGGAAGGCCTCCTCGGCCGAGGCGTCGTAGAAGCAGCCGGTGCCGGCGTCGACGCCGTAGCCGTAGAACTCGTCGTCCCCGAGTTCGGCGAGGTCCTGTTCCGGACCGAGGGCCAACTCCCAGGTCACAGCGGGCTCGTCGCGGATCACGAGGCGGGCCGCCGCCACCCGCCGGTGGGGGCGCTCGGCCGGGGGCTCGCCGGGACGGGTCAGGGTCGCGACAGCCGCATCGACGCGGTAACGACCCGGGGCGACGGTGACGGTGAACGGTTCTATGTCCCCGGACCCGAGGTAGACGAACGGGTCGCAGGCGACGACCCGTCCGGTGGGCAGGTCGAGCATCCCGCCGTCGGCCACGTGGATGACGCCCGTCTGCCCGGACTCGTAGGCGAACGTGCTGCCCGGGGTGAACAGCCAGGTGTAGTCACGAGGAGACATCGGCATGAGTGGCGCCCTTCCGGATCTTGAGTGCGATGCCGGAACACTATTGGGCCCCACTGACAACGCCGAGGGGCGGCGGCCGCAACGGCCACCGCCCCTGCACGCGCGTGTGCGCTACGCGGTCAGCTTCGCCAGCGCCGCATCGATCCGAGCAAGCGTCTTCTCCTTGCCCAGGATCTCCAGGGACTCGAACAGGGGCAGGCCGACCGTGCGGCCGGTGACGGCGACGCGGACCGGGGCCTGGGCCTTGCCGAGCTTGAGGCCGTGGGTCTCGCCGGCGGCCAGGACGGCCTCCTTGAGGGACTCGGCGGAGGTCCAGTCGGCGGACTCCAGTTTCTCGCGGGCCGTGCGCAGGAGGGCATCCGAGCCTTCCTTCATGGCCTTCGTCCAGGACGCCTCGTCGAAGACCGGCTCGGCGAGGAACAGGAAGTCGACGTTGTCCGTGATCTCCGAGAGGACCTTCAGACGGGTCTGGGCGTGCGGGGCGACCGCCTGCCACTTGGCCTCGTCGAAGTCCTCCGGCGCCCAGGGGGCGAAGGGGGCCCTGAGCCAGGGGGCGCAGCGCTCCGTGAAGTCCTTCACATCCAGCAGGCGGATGTGGTCGGCGTTGATCGCCTCGCACTTCTTGAGGTCGAAGCGGGCCGGGTTGGGGTTCACGTCCGCGATGTCGAAGGCCGCCACCATCTCCTCGATGGTGAAGATGTCCTGGTCCGCGGAGAGCGACCAGCCCAGCAGGGACAGGTAGTTGAGCAGGCCCTCAGGGAGGAAGCCGCGCTCGCGGTAGAGGTTCAGCGAGGACTGCGGATCGCGCTTGGACAGCTTCTTGTTGCCCTCGCCCATCACGTACGGCAGGTGCCCGAACTGCGGGATCTCCTTGGCGATGCCCAGCTCGATCAGCGCCTTGTAGAGGGCGATCTGGCGGGGCGTGGAGGAGAGCAGGTCCTCGCCGCGCAGGACGTGGGTGATCTCCATCAGGGCGTCGTCGACCGGGTTGACGAGCGTGTATAGCGGGGCGCCGTTGGCGCGGACGATGCCGTAGTCCGGGACGTTCTCCGGCGTGAACGTCAGCTCCCCGCGGACCAGGTCCGTGAAGGTGATCGTCTCGTCGGGCATCCGGAAGCGGACGATCGGCGTACGGCCCTGGGCCTTGTACTCCTCGACCTGCGCGGCCGTGAGGTCGCGGCAGTGGCCGTCGTAGCCGGACGGCCTGCCGGCGGCGCGGGCTGCCTCACGGCGGGTGTCCAGCTCCTGCTGCGAGCAGTAGCAGTGGTAGGCGTGCCCGGCGGCGAGGAGCTTCTGCGCCACGTCGGCGTAGAGGTCCATGCGCTGCGACTGGCGGTACGGCGCGTGCGGGCCGCCGACCTCGGGGCCCTCGTCCCAGTCGAAGCCCAGCCAGCGCATCGAGTCGAGCAGCTGGTTGTACGACTCCTCGGAGTCGCGGGCGGCGTCGGTGTCCTCGATGCGGAAGACCAGCGTGCCCTGGTGGTGCCGGGCGAACGCCCAGTTGAACAGGGCGGTGCGGACCAGGCCCACATGGGGGTTACCGGTGGGCGAGGGGCAGAAACGGACGCGTACGGGGGAGGCGGGTGCGCTAGCCACGCTTGACAACCTTGTTGGTGAGAGTGCCGATGCCTTCGATGGTGACGGCGACCTCGTCGCCGACGGTGAGCGGCCCGACGCCTGCCGGGGTGCCCGTGAGGATCACGTCGCCGGGGAGCAGCGTCATGGCCTCGGAGATGTTGACGATCAGGTCCTCGATGGGGTGGATCATCTCGCTGGTGCGGCCGAGCTGGCGTTGTTCGCCGTTGACCGTGAGCTGGACGGTCAGATCGGACGCGGTGGCGAGGTCGATGTCCGTCTCCACCCAGGGGCCGAGCGGGCAGGAGCTGTCGAAGCCCTTGGCCCGGGCCCACTGCTTCTCGCGCCTCTGCACATCGCGGGCGGTGACGTCGTTGGCGCAGGTGTAGCCGAAGATCACGTCGGCCACGCGCTCGCGCGGGACCTCGCGGCACATGCGGCCGATGACGACGGCCAGTTCGGCCTCGTGGTGCAGTTCCTCGGAGAAGGAGGGGTACTGGATCTCGTCGCCGGGGCCGATCACCGAGGTGGAGGGCTTGAAGAAGGCGAACGGGGCGTCGGGCACCTCGTTGCCCAGTTCGCGCGCGTGCTCCGCGTAGTTGCGGCCGAAGGCCACGACCTTGTTGGGGAGCACCGGCGGGAGCAGCCTGACCTTGCTGACCGGCACCTTCGTACCGGAGAGCTCGAAGTCCGCGAACGGGATGCCCTTGATGATGTCGAGGACGAGCTCGTCCGGCTTGTCGCCCTCGACCGCGCCGAAGGCGACGTTCCCGTCGATGGAGAACCTGGCGATGCGCACGGGATCCTGCGCCCCTCACTTGAGCCGGCTGGAGTCTGACGCTCCAGGCTAACGCGGTGAGGGGGCTGCGCTTCGCGCATTTGATCCTGCGCGCGGCCGCGGTGAGTGATCTACGGCCGGCGTGCGTACTACTCCGCGACGGAGGCCGTGGCGGGGGCCTCCACCAGGATGGTGCGGCGCGGGTTGGCCGTCTGGGGCGGGAGGTCGACGGGGTGCTCCGGCTGCTGCGGCGTCTGCAGTGCGTCTGCGTCCTCGAGGTGCGCCAGCGTAGTGCGCCGCGGGTTGGCTATGTTGCGGAACATCATCGTCGTCTTCACTGTTGTACGTGACCTTGTCGTCTACGGGCGCCGGGGCGGGGCCTCGGGCCCCTCGCGCAGGCGCGGTTGTCAAAGTGTTACATCCTGTAAAGCGTCAGGCTAAACATTCAATTCCCTTCCCAAGACGTGAAGTCCCCATGATCAGCATGTGAGTTTGCTCACGACCTGACAGGCAAAACGGTCAATTCGGGCCAGTGGATGACCACTACGAAACGGACATTGCCCACCTGAAGCCCTCATTCCGCTCCTGATCATGGCGACTGGGACACCGCTCCCACCTGGGTGACTCGCTCACATAAGTCCGTTATGGACGAGATCACTTTCTACGTCCGGTAATCCTGCACTCACGTGCAGTCACGTGCGTCACGGCATAGTGCTCGGCCCTTGTTGGAGATCCGGCACTGTGCTGGAATTCCACGGACCGCCGCAGGATCGAGCCGGCGCACAGGGGGCGCGACGAGCGTCGCGTTGCGGCGAGAAGGGGGATCCAGCGCCGGTCACTTCACGACCACAGGGGGCGCATTCAGGGCGCCACCTAAAACGCCGACACCGTGTCTTTCCGTTCACCCGGAGGGGCGCCTGGTCCAGAGGTTGCGACGCTAGTGCAGGGACGTTTCAAGAGGGATGGCAGTGCTTCGGCGGAGCCGGAGCCGCACGGCGGGACTGGCCCCAATGCCGGCAGTCCCTCCCCCCAGCACGCCCAGAACCCGGGCCCGGCACCGTCCGGCGACGGCGGAGAGCGCTCCGGGCGCTCCGGCGCGTCGGCACCTCCCGGGTCCCCCGGCTCCGCCGCTCCGGCGGTCAAGCCGCCCAGCGGTCCGAGCGGTCCGGGGTCCCGTGTGGCCCTGCGCAACTGGCGCATCTCCACGCGCCTGGTGTCGCTGCTCGCGCTTCCCGTGGTGGCGGCCACCTCGCTGGGCGCCCTGCGCATCAGCGACAACTTGAACGACATCCAGCAGCTCGACAACATGAAGCTGCTGACGGACATGACCAAGCAGGCCACCGAGCTTGCCGACGCGCTCCAGAAGGAGCGCGACCTGTCCTCCGGTCCGCTGGCGCACGGCTCCAAGGCGAGCGACTACACGGTCAAGGGCTACCGGGACAAGACGGACCGGGCCAAGACCAACTTCATCGACTCCGCCGAGCAGATCGACACGTCCAACAAGGACGGCTCGCTCCAGGGCGTCCGCGAGAGCCTCGTCGGCGTGGTCGGCGACCTCGAACAGCTGTCGAAGATCCGCTCCAGTGCCTACCAGGCCAAGAACAACTCGACCCAGACCGTCGAGGCCTACCACCGTCTGGTCACGCACCTGCTGGACCTCTCCCAGGACATGGCCGAGGCCACCAGCAACCCCGAGATGATCCAGCGCACCCGCGCCCTGGCCTCCTTCTCCTCCGCCAAGGAGTACGCGTCGATGCAGCGCGCCGTCCTGGCGGCGGCGCTCCCCGCGAACAACACCACGGTCGGCGACCTGTCGGAGAACGACCGGCTCTACGCGCAGTCGGCGCTGGAGAGCCAGAAGTCGGAGCTGCGCAGCTTCCGGAGCATCTACGGCACCGAGAAGGCCACCGCTCTCCTCAAGCCCATCGAGGAGAACAACACGACGATCACGGCCAGCGACAAGTACGCCAGCCGTGCCCTCGCCTCCCAGAACGCCCTGGACGACCTGCCGAAGCGCTCGTACCAGGACTGGGTGGACGACAGCTCGACCAAGATCGAGCAGATGAAGAAGATCGAGCACACGCTGCTCGAGGACATGGAGCAGAAGGCCCGCGAGCTGCGTTCCGCCTCCGAGCGTGAGGCGATCATCTCCGGTGCGCTGATCCTGCTCGTGCTCGGCGTCTCCCTCGTCGGCGCCTTCGTCATCGCCCGCTCCATGATCCGCTCGCTGCGCCGGCTGCAGGAGACCGCCAACAAGGTGGCCCAGGACCGGCTGCCCGAGCTGGTCAAGCAGCTGTCCGAGTCGGACCCGCAGGACGTCGACACCTCCGTCGAGTCGGTCGGTGTGCACTCCCGGGACGAGATCGGCCAGGTGGCCGCGGCCTTCGACGACGTGCACCGCGAGGCGGTCCGCCTCGCCGCCGAGCAGGCGCTGCTGCGGGGCAACGTCAACGCGATGTTCACCAACCTCTCGCGCCGCTCCCAGGGCCTCATCCAGCGTCAGCTGTCGCTGATCTCCGAGCTCGAGTCCCGTGAGGCCGACCCGGACCAGCTGTCCTCGCTGTTCAAGCTCGACCACCTCGCGACGCGTATGCGCCGTAACGGCGAGAACCTCCTCGTCCTCGCCGGTGAGGAGCCCGGCCGCCGCTGGACCCGCCCGGTCCCGCTGGTCGACGTGCTCCGCGCCGCCGCCTCCGAGGTGGAGCAGTACGAGCGCATCGAGCTGGCCGCCGTGCCGACGACCGAGGTCGCCGGCCGTGTGGTCAACGACCTCGTGCACCTCCTCGCCGAGCTGCTCGAGAACGCGACCTCGTTCTCCTCGCCGCAGACCAAGGTCAAGGTCACCGGTCACGCGCTGCCCGACGGCCGCGTCCTGATCGAGATCCACGACACCGGTATCGGCCTCTCCCCCGAGGACCTCGCGGCGATCAACGAGCGGCTCGCCTCGCCGCCCACCGTGGACGTCTCCGTCTCCCGCCGTATGGGTCTGTTCGTGGTCGGCCGACTTTCGCAGCGCCACGGCATCCGCATCCAGCTGCGCCCCTCCGACTCCGGTGGTACGACCGCGCTGGTCATGCTGCCCGTCGATGTCGCCCAGGGCGGCAAGAAGCCGCAGCCCAAGCCGGGTCAGGGCGCCGGTTCCTCCGGTGGCCCCGCCGCCGCGCAGGCCGCCGCGGGTGTGGCCGCCGCACGGCGCCAGGCCGGTGCCGGTGCGCCCGGTGGTGGCGCCCTCGGTGCCGGTGCTGCCTCCGGTGGCGGTCTGCTCGGTGCCGGTCAGGGCCCGCGGGCCGCGCTGCCGGGTGCCGGCGACGGCCGTCCGGGTGCGCCCGGCGGAGCGCGTGGGCCGCAGTCCCCGGCAGTCCCGCAGCAGGGCCGTCCGGCTCCCGCGGGTGCGGGCGCCGCGTTCGGTCAGGCGCCGGGTGCGCCGCAGGGCCTGCAGGCCGCGGGCCTGGGCCAGGACAGCTTCGGCGGCGCTCGTGGCGCCGTACCGCCGCAGTCCTCGAACAACGCCGACGCGGGCAACGAGCAGGGCCGCGGCCGCCGTGGCCGTCAGCCTCAGCTGCCGGGCCGTGGCGGTCCGCGTGCCGAGCTGCCGGGCGGCAACCAGCAGCAGTCCCGGCCGAGCTGGAGCGACGAGAACGCGCAGCCGCCGGTGCCGCGTGCCTCGCTCGACACCCCGCGCGGCCACGACGAGACCTCCCGGATGCCGCGCATCGACGCGACGTCCGAGATGCCGGCGGTTCCGCGGTCCGACGACCGCCAGGGCCCCGGTTCCACCTCGGAATTCGCCCGCCCCGACTTCGGTGCTCCGGCGCCGGGCAACCCGCAGCACACCGGTCAGTTCGCCGCCCAGGACTTCGGGGCGCAGCAGCCGAGCAGCAACGGTTCGCAGAACACGGGCCAGTTCGTCCGCTCGGACGTCTTCGGCGCTCCGTCCGGCCAGAACGGGCGAGGCGGCCAGAACCACCTGAACAACCCGAACAACCCCGCCAACACGGGCCAGTTCGCGAGCCCTCAGGCGTACGACGGCAGCTCCACGGGCCAGTTCGCCGCACCGGGCTACGACAACGGCTCCACCGGGCAGTTCGAGCGTCCGGGCGGCGACTTCGGTGCTCCGCGGCAGCCGGCTCCGCAGCGTCCGCAGCAGCGGCCCGTCCGCCAGGAGCCCGAGGCGCTGCCGCCGGCGCCGGGCCCGGGCGACGGCCGTACGCCGCTGTACGACACGCTGGAGACCAACTGGTTCCACGGCCAGCAGGGCGGTCAGCAGAGCAACGGCTCCGCACCGGCCCCGCAGCAGCCGCAGGCCCCGGCCGCTCCCGCGGCCCCACCACAGCACTCTGCGGCTTCACAGCGTCCCGCCACCTCTTCCTGGCGCACCTCGCCGAACGACGATCTCGTCCGGCAGGCAGAGCGTGTCAGGCAGCCGGCGGCGGGCGGCGTCACCACCTCCGGCCTGCCGCGCCGGGTGCCCCGGGCGAACCTCGTTCCGGGCACGGCTCAGCAGCAACAGCACCAAGCCGGTCCGCAGGTCTCGCGTGCGCCTGACGACGTACGCGGCCGGCTGACCAATCTCCGTCGGGGCATCGCGCAGGGTCGCCAGGCCGGTACCGGTACCGGTCAGACCGGCAGTTTCCCGAGCCCCACTCACCAGCAGGAGCGTTAGTTGAGCCAGATGAGCCAGGCGGCACAGAACCTCAACTGGTTGATCACCAACTTCGTGGACAACACCCCGGGTGTGTCCCACACCGTCGTCGTGTCCGCCGACGGTCTCCTTCTGGCGATGTCGGAAGGCTTCCCCCGTGACCGCGCCGATCAGCTGGCGGCCGTCGCATCCGGGCTGACCTCGCTGACGGCCGGGGCCTCCCGGATCTTCGAGGGCGGCAACGTGGCGCAGACGGTCGTCGAGATGGAGCGGGGTTTTCTCTTCCTGATGTCCGTCTCGGACGGCTCGTCCCTGGCCGTGCTCGCGCACCCCGAGTGCGACATCGGCCTGGTGGGCTACGAGATGGCGCTGCTCGTCGACCGGGCAGGTGCGGTCCTCACGCCGGACCTGCGCGCCGAACTACAGGGCAGTCTGCTCCACTGACCCGCCCAGGATCCACCCCCGTCACCACATCACCGTCCGGCCGCCACAATCCCCCCACGGCCAATAAGACGGCCAGCCCGACCGACTTGCTGTCCCGCCCGGAGGATTCATGACCCCGCCCACCGCCTCTCATGATCCGTACGCGGAGCCGTACGAGGACGAGGGCGACCAGCCACTGGTACGTCCGTACGCGATGACCGGTGGCCGGACCCGGCCCCGCTATCAGCTGGCCATCGAGGCGCTGATCAGCACCACGGCCGACCCGGCAGCACTCATGGGGCTGCTCCCGGAGCACCAGCGCATCTGCCACCTGTGCCGTGAGGTGAAGTCGGTCGCAGAGGTGTCGGCGCTCTTGTCCATGCCGCTGGGCGTGGCCCGGATCCTTGTCGCGGACCTGGCCGAGGCCGGGCTCGTCGCCATCCACCAGCCTGGTGGCGACGAGACGACCGGTGCGCCGGACGTGACCCTGCTCGAAAGGGTGCTCAGTGGACTTCGCAAGCTCTGAACCGAGTCGTGCCACCACCTCCGCCAAGATCGTGGTGGCGGGCGGCTTCGGCGTGGGCAAGACCACGTTCGTCGGCGCCGTCTCGGAGATCAACCCGCTGCGCACCGAGGCCGTCATGACCTCCGCTTCCGCGGGTATCGACGACCTCACGCACACCGGGGACAAGACCACCACGACGGTGGCCATGGACTTCGGCCGTATCACCCTGGACCAGGACCTGATCCTGTACCTCTTCGGTACGCCGGGTCAGGACCGGTTCTGGTTCATGTGGGACGACCTGGTACGCGGTGCGATCGGCGCGGTGGTGCTCGTGGACACCCGGCGCCTGGCGGACTGCTTCCCCGCGGTCGACTACTTCGAGAACAGCGGCCTGCCCTTCGTCGTCGCGCTGAACGGCTTCGACGGGCACCAGCCGTATGCTCCCGAGGAGGTGCGCGAGGCGCTGCAGATCGGCCCGGACACGCCGATCATCACGACGGACGCCCGGCACCGCGCGGATGCCAAGAGTGCGCTGATCACGCTGGTCGAGCACGCTCTCATGGCACGGCTGAGATAACACCCAAATCAGCCATGCCGTACGACAGTTGTCGTAGACGCATCGGAGCCGGCTGTGGCCTTTGACACGGTCGGCCCCGGTGTTCATAACGTTTCGGCAGAGGAATCGGGTGGAACGGCCACGCGTCGTTGCCAAACGGTCTCGCTGCGCTCACATCAGCCCCGTCTTTTGACGGGGCTCGCTCTTTATGACCGTTTTATCTGGGGCTTACATCACACGGAATCCTCGCTTTCCACTGTTTGGAAGAGCGCAGGCCGTCGTGCTGGAATGCCTGAACTGCCCAATAGTCAAAGACGTACTCGGTAGTACTGCGTACTCAATGGCGTACTGGGCTCTGAGACACTGCGGCACAACGTTGGTGCCCGCCGCCGAGAGGTTGTTGGTCGAGTGAGGCGAAGCAAGAACGGTCCCGAGCCGTCGGCCCGGGGCAACTTCACCCCGCCGCCGCGCGGAGCGGCGCCCGCCCCTGTGCCCGGTTCGGAACCGACGGCCGTACCCGCTCCGAGCGGCGGTCGTTTCTCCCCCCGCAACTGGCGGGTGCCGACCCGGCTGAACGCGATCCTGCTCATACCCGTGACGGTCGGGCTCGTCATGGGCGGCTTCCAGGTGAAGAGCTCGATCGACACCTGGCAGGAGGCGCAGGACGCGGAGAACACCGCACGGCTGGTGCGGGCCTCCCTGACCTATGCCAACGCGGTGAACAACGAGCGCGACATCACCGCGGCACCGCTGCTCAAGGGCAGGAGCGCCACCGCCAAGGACAAGGCGACGATCGAGGCGGCCCGCAAGGCCACCGACGACGCGGCCGACGCCTTCGACGCGGCGGCGCAGAACATGCCGCAGAAGTCCGGCCTGCTCCGCCGCCTCAAGCTGTTCCGCCAGGCCGAGCCGCAGCTGGCCACCCTGCGCGCGATCGCGTACTCCTCCAAGACCCACGGAGTGGAGACCGAGGAGGGCTACGTCGGCGTCGCCCACCCCCTAATGGAGTTCGCCAACGAGCTGGGCCTGGGCACGGGCAACATCACCAGCTACGGCCGGACCGTCTACGCCATCTCGCTCACCCAGGCCGCCCTGTCCCTGGAGCGGTCGATCGGCATGCACCTGCTGGTCAGCCCCGGCCCCAAGAAGGACGACCTCGCCAAGCAGCGCGTCGCCCTCTCCTCCTACGCCTACCTCGAGGGCATCGCCATCGAGGAGTACAAGGCGGGCGGCACCGAGGCGGACGCGCAGAAGCTCGTCGACCTCGAGGCGAAGGCCAAGGCCGAGGGTGTGGCCCAGGCCAAGCAGGCCGCCGCGCAGGCAGCAGCCAACAACCAGACGTATGTGCCGCCGCCCGACCCGGTGAAGATGGTCGCGTACCTCTCGGCACTGCAGTCCACCGACACCAGCGACCGCGCCGCGCTCGCCGCGCAGGGCATCACCGCGGAGAACTGGTGGGGGGTCACCACCCTCCGGGCCGACGTCTACCGGAAGATCCAGTCGGACATGGCCGACAAGGCCGTGAACGAGGCCTCGGACATCGCCGACAACGCCAAGCGTGACGCCCTCATCACGGGTGCCGCCGTCGTCGTCGCCCTGCTCCTGGCGTTCATCCTGGCCGGTGCCGTGGCCCGCCAGATGTCCCGCTCGATGCGCCAGCTGCGCAACGCCGCCTTCGGCATCGCCGAGCAGCGGCTGCCGATGCTGGTCGACCAGCTCTCGCGCACCGACCCGGGCCGCGTGGACACCCGCGTCCAGCCCATCCCGATCAACACCCGCGACGAGATCGGCGAGGTCGCCCGCGCCTTCGACCAGGTCCACCGAGAGGCGGTCCGGCTCGCCGCCGAGCAGGCCCTGCTGCGTGGCAACATCAACGCGATCTTCACCAACCTCTCGCGCCGCAACCAGTCGCTGATCGAGGGCCAGCTGACCCTGATCACCGACCTGGAGAACAACGAGGCCGACCCGGACCAGCTGGAGAACCTCTTCCGCCTGGACCACCTCGCGACCCGTATGCGCCGCAACGGCGAGAACCTCCTGGTCCTCGCCGGCGAGGAGCCCGGCCGTCGCTGGGACCAGCCGGTCCCGCTGGTCGACGTGCTGCGCGCCGCCTCCTCCGAGGTGGAGCAGTACGAGCGCATCGAGCTGTCGGGCGTCCCGGAGGCCGAGATCCACGGCCGCGCGGTCACCGACCTCGTGCACCTGCTCGCCGAGCTCCTGGAGAACGCGACGACGTTCTCCTCCCCGCAGACCAAGGTCCGCGTCACCGCGACCCGTCTCCCCGACGGCCGCATCATGATCGAGATCCACGACAAGGGCATCGGCCTGACCGCCGAGGACTTCGCGGACATCAACCACAAGCTCGCGAACCCGCCCACCGTCGACGCCGCGATATCCCAGCGCATGGGCCTGTTCGTGGTCGGGCGGCTGTCCGACCGGCACGGCATCCGCGTCCAGCTGCGCCCCTCCGGCGAGCAGGCGGGCACCACCTCGCTGGTCATGCTGCCGGACGCGATCACCCACGGCGGTGGCGGCGAGCAGCAGCCGCGCGACGAGTTCACGGTCTCGCAGATCATCCCGGAGCAGAGCTACCAGGGTGAGGACTTCAACAACGGCCTGCCGATGCGCACGGCCGCGGAGCTCGGGTTCGACGACAGCCGCTACTCCGAGATCCCGGACGACATACGCGAGCTGGACCCCGTCGGCCGCTCGCTGATGCGCGAGGAGCGCCGTGCGGCCCTGGAGGCCCAGGCGCAGGACCAGCCGGCCCAGGAGTCCCCCGAGACCCCGTACGCCGACGCGTTCGACCAGCCGTCCTACGACAACGGCCTCGGCGGCTTCCCCGAGCAGCAGCCCGGCGGCTACGACCCGCGCCCGGCCTACGACGAGCCGCAGCAGACTCCGTACGAGGAGCCCCAGCGCCCCGCGTATGACGAGCCGGCGCAGCGCCCGTCGTACGACGAGCCGTACTACGCGCCGAACGGCGGGCTTCCGCAGAACGACACGTTCTCGTCGAACGGCGGCTACCCCGAGCCCTCGTATGCGGAACCGGTCCGCGAGGAGCGCGCCTCCGCCCCGGAGTCCTTCCCTGCCTTCCAGGAGCGCCGCCAGCAGGACGACTGGCCGCAGCAGGACGGCTACCAGAACGGCTACTCGTCGGATTACGCTCCGGAAACGGAATCTGCGCAGGCCGCTGACGTGAGTGAGCGGGACCGCGTAGGCTTCGACCGTCCGGGACCGGCCTCTTCCGCCGCCCACGCGCTGACCGACGCCGGACTGCCCCGCCGCGGATCGTTCGCAGGCGGTGCGAACGGCACGAGCGGTGCGAGCGGTTCGAACGGCACACGGCATGTGAGCCAGGAGGCGCCGGCCCCCAAGCCGGAGAGCAACGGCAATGGCACCGGCGACTGGCGTTCGGCGAACGACGAGCGCTGGCAGCAGGCCTCGCAGCTCCGGAAGCCCAAGGCGGGCGGGGTCACCTCCTCCGGCCTGCCGCGGCGGGTGCCCAAGGCCAACCTGGTCGAGGGAGCCGCCGAGACCACCCCCCAGGGCGGCCCACAGGTCTCCCGCGCCCCGGAGGACGTCCGGGGCAGGCTGAGCAACCTGCGCCGGGGCGTCCAGCGCGGACGCAGCGCCGGCGCAGGCAGTGAAACGAACGGTCAGGGCTTCGGTTCTGACAGCACCTACAACCAGGAGCGTTAGTGTGAGCCCGATGAGCCAGGCGGCACAGAACCTGAACTGGTTGATCACCAACTTCGTGGACAACACCCCGGGGGTGTCCCACACCGTGGTGGTCTCCGCCGACGGACTCCTTCTGGCGATGTCCGAAGGGTTTCCGCGCGACCGCGCCGATCAGCTCGCGGCCGTCGCCTCCGGTCTGACCTCGCTGACCGCCGGTGCCTCGCGCATCTTCGAGGGCGGCAGCGTGAACCAGACCGTTGTGGAGATGGAGCGGGGATTCCTGTTCATCATGTCCATCTCCGACGGCTCCTCGCTCGCGGTGCTGGCCCACCCCGAGGCGGACATCGGTCTCATCGGGTACGAGATGGCGCTTCTGGTCGACCGTGCCGGTACGGTCCTGACACCGGATCTTCGTGCGGAGCTCCAGGGCAGCCTGCTCAACTGACAGTCAGACGGTGCGTTTTGGCGTCCCGGGGCCGTAAGGTTTCGGGACGCGGCTCCACAGGGATTGGGTGCCCGGCACGGTCGGAGGAGGAGAAGAGAGTGGCAACACCCCCAGGCGGTTCGAATTCGGGCAACTGGTCGTACGGCCCTGCCCAGGGCCAGGGCGGCGGTTCCCAGAACCCGAACCGCTACAACTTCCCCTCCACCCCGAGCCAGCGGCGTCAGAACCCGTATGCGCCCCAGGGTCCGCAGGGCCCTGGTCCGTCGCCGTACGACCAGCCGCCGGCGCCGCGTATCCAGCCCGTGCAGCCGCAGCGACGCGCTCCCGAGCCGGCGCCCGCAGGGTCGTCGAACAACCCCCTGGTGCGTCCGTACGCCATGACCGGCGGCCGGACCCGCCCGCGCTACCAGCTCGCCATCGAGGCGCTGGTGCACACCACCGCGCAGCCGCACCAGATGCAGGGCCAGCTGCCCGAGCATCAGCGGATCTGCAACCTCTGCCGCGAGATCAAGTCGGTGGCGGAAATCTCCGCCCTCCTGACGATCCCTCTCGGCGTGGCCAGGATCCTCGTCGCCGACTTGGCGGAGGCGGGACTGGTCGCCATCCATCAGCCCGGCGGCGACGAGAACGCCGGCGGCCAGCCAGACGTGACACTGCTCGAAAGGGTGCTCAGTGGACTTCGCAAGCTCTAGCGGCGGTCCTTCCCGCTCCACCACCTCGGCGAAGATCGTGGTGGCGGGTGGCTTCGGCGTGGGCAAGACCACGTTCGTCGGGGCCGTCTCGGAGATCAACCCGCTGCGTACCGAGGCCGTCATGACGTCTGCTTCGGCAGGCATCGACGACCTCACCCACACCGGGGACAAGACCACCACGACGGTGGCCATGGACTTCGGCCGTATCACCCTGGACCAGGACCTGATCCTGTACCTGTTCGGCACCCCCGGTCAGGACCGGTTCTGGTTCATGTGGGACGACCTGGTGCGGGGCGCCATCGGCGCGATCGTCCTGGTCGACACCCGCCGTCTCGCCGACTGCTTCCCTGCGGTCGACTACTTCGAGAACAGCGGTCTGCCCTTCGTGATCGCCCTGAACGGCTTCGACGGCAACCAGCCGTACAACCCGGACGAGGTCCGGGAAGCCCTGCAGATCGGTCCGGACACCCCGATCATCACCACCGACGCCCGGCACCGGGCCGACGCCAAGAGCGCGCTGATCACCCTGGTCGAGCACGCCCTCATGGCACGACTGCGCTAGCACCCCCTGCAGACAGGCCCCTCTTCGGAGGGGCCTGTCTGCTGCCTCCGGCAGGCAGACGTACGAGAAGGGCCCCTCCCGGTTCGGGAGGGGCCCTTCTGTGTCGTACCGGCTCAGTGCCAGCTGTGCGGGGCGCGGAAGCCGCCCTCGCGTTCCAGGCGGCGCCAGCCTGCTTTGGCGCGGCCGCGGTGGGTCCGGGCGTCGTCGGACGGGGCGGCCGCGGCGCGGGCCAGGAGGACGGCCGTGATGGCGGCGACCTCCTCGGGCTCGGCGTGGCCCTTCTCGACACGAATGTCAGGGGTGTTCATAGGTCTCAGTCTCCGTGAGAGAGGTTTCCGCGAGGGTGTCGCGGAGGGTCCGCTGGGTTACTGCGGGGGGTTGCCGTGCTTGCGGGACGGCAGGTCGGCGTGCTTGGTCTGCAGCATCGCCAGGGAGCGGATGAGGATCTCGCGGGTTTCGGTCGGGTCGATGACGTCGTCGACAAGGCCGCGCTCGGCCGCGTAGTACGGGTGCATCAGCTCGGACTTGTACTCCTTGACCATGCGGGCCCGCATGGCCTCGGGGTCCTCGGCCTCTGCGATCTGTCGCCGGAAGATGACGTTGGCGGCCCCTTCGGCGCCCATCACGGCGATCTCGTTCGTCGGCCAGGCATAGGTGAGGTCGGCACCGATGGACTGGCTGTCCATGACGATGTAGGCACCTCCGTACGCCTTGCGCAGGATCAGCGAAATCCTCGGCACGGTCGCGTTGCAGTAGGCGTAGAGGAGCTTCGCGCCGTGGCGGATGATTCCGCCGTGCTCCTGGTCGACACCGGGGAGGAACCCCGGGACGTCCAGGAAGGTGACGATCGGGATGTTAAAAGCGTCACACATCTGGACGAAACGCGCAGCTTTTTCCGAGGCCTCGATGTCCAGGACGCCCGCGAGGGTCTGCGGCTGGTTGGCGACGATGCCCACCACCTGGCCGTCCAGGCGCCCCAGTGCGCAGATGATGTTGCGGGCCCAGCGCTCGTGGACCTCCAGGTACTCGCCGTCGTCGACGATCTCCTCGATCACCTTGGCCATGTCGTACGGCCGGTTGCCGTCCGCCGGGACCAGGTCGAGCAGCACGTCGCTGCGGCGGTCCGCCGCGTCGGTGGACTCCACCCGCGGCGGGTTCTCCCGGTTGTTCTGCGGGAGGAGGGAGAGCAGGTAGCGGACCTCGGCGATGCAGGTCTCTTCGTCGTCGTAGGCGAAGTGGCAGACACCGGAGGTCTCCGCGTGCACGTCCGCGCCGCCCAGGCCGTTCTGGGTGATCTCCTCGCCCGTCACCGCCTTGACCACGTCAGGGCCGGTGATGAACATCTGCGAGGTGTCGCGGACCATGAAGACGAAGTCCGTCAGGGCCGGCGAGTACGCGGCGCCGCCGGCGCAGGGGCCGAGCATCACCGAGATCTGCGGGATGACGCCGGACGCCTTGGTGTTGCGCTGGAAGATGCCGCCGTAGCCGGCGAGCGCCGAGACGCCTTCCTGGATACGGGCACCGGCGCCGTCGTTGAGGGAGACCAGCGGGGCGCCTGCCGCGATGGCCATGTCCATGATCTTGTGGATCTTGGTGGCGTGGGCCTCGCCCAGCGCGCCGCCGAAGATGCGGAAGTCATGGGCGTAGACGAAGACCGTGCGGCCCTCCACCGTGCCCCAGCCGGTGATCACACCGTCCGTGTAAGGCTTCTTCGCCTCCAGGCCGAAGCCGACCGCACGGTGCCTGCGCAGCTGCTCGACCTCCTGGAAGGAGCCCGGGTCGAGGAGCAGCTCGATGCGCTCCCGGCCGGTCAGCTTGCCCTTGGCGTGCTGCGCCTCGGTCGCCTTCTCGCTCGGGCCGGCCAGTGCCTGCGCACGGATCTCGTGCAGTTCGGCCACTCGCCCGCGCGCGTCCGTCGGCTCACCCGGCGCCTCATCCAAAACGGTCATGTAGTGACCTTACGAAGCCCACCCGAGAAAGCGAGCCGTCGACTCCGTACAGTCTCCGGCCCGTTTTCCTGGTGCCACTGAACAGAACCGTGGCGGCATGCAGGCCTTCCGACTGCTCAGAGGGCGTGCGGCTTGTAGAGGTCGCACAAAGCGGTCAGCTGAGAGCCAGCTCACATCGGTGAGTCGCACATGACACGCCTGGGGTAATCCGGAGGGTCGTACGGCGGCCTGTACCGAGGACTTCGACGGTGTCGTCGGCCCGCACCACCCCGCGCACCGGGTGGTTCCAGGTGATCTCGAACGGCTCACCCGTTCGGGGTGGCTCGCTCACGCAGAGGGTAGCGGTGCGGCGGTGACGGCGTACGAGGACGCTGGCGGCCGCGGAGGCGGTCAGCGGCCCCGCTGTCCCGGGCGCCCAGAAGTTGGCGGCCGTCAGACCGAGGGAGGGGACATGGACGGCCTGGCAGGAGCTGTCGTTGGCGAGGAGCGACAGCCAGTGGCGGTCGGCGGCGCGGGAGGCGACGGCCCGGCGGGAGGCACCGGGCATGAGCAGGTAGACGTAGCCGGCGTCGGCGGGGTCCGTGCCGTGGGCGAGCCACAGGGTCTGCCAGCGGCGGGTGACCCGCCGGGTGGTGCTGGTGGTGTTGATGTCCGACCAGGCGCCGGTGCGGTCCTCGCGGAGGGTGTGCAGCTCGCCGCCGGGGACGACCCAGCCGCCGTGGCCCTCCAGATGGGCCCAGCCCCTCCCCCGTACGAACTCCTGCGTTCCGCCCTCCCCCAGGTTGCGGTTGTCGACGACGGTCTCGACGGGGACGCCGTCGGTGCAGGTGATGCCCGCGCCGAGGCAGATCACCGCGTCCGTGACGCAGAACCACGACTTGCGGGCCTGAAGCGTCGAGCCGAGACCCTTGAGATGCTGGCCGACGGCCGCGTACTCGCCGTCCGTCGTGCCGCCGACCCAGCGCACGTCCGGCTTGGGCGCGCCCCATTCGCCGCCCGCCTTGTCGGGCAGGGGAAGGGTGGAGACGGTGGTGCCGGGGAGGCGGTACCAGTCGACGGTCGGCCAGAACCAGTCGGTGTACTGATCGCTGCGCCCTTTCGGCCACCAGTAGAGCATTCCGGCGCCCGTGTGCCAGCCGCGCGGGTTCTCGCCGTTGCCGCACTCGTAGTACGCGATGCGGTCGCTGCACATGGCGATGCTCGCCGTGAAGCCCGGGCCGCGGTGCACGGCGCGGTCCATCGCCGGAAAGAGGCGGTGGCCGACGGGTTCGGGGGCGGCCGGGACCGGCGCGGCGGCGACCGCGTGCAGCCGGGCCAGGTCGGCGACGTCGAACTGACGTGCCGTCAGGATCGGTGTCACGGTGTCCCGTTCGATCCAGCCCTTGATGTACGCGTACCAGCGGTCCCGTTCGGCTGCGCTCGCCCCGCCGGCCAGCAGGGCGACGGCCGCGATGACGCCCTGCCCATGGAAGTGGTCGCTGCGCATGACCTGCCGGTCGTCGCTCTTGAGGTAACCCCGGCTGATCGCACGGCCGTTGACGCCGTCCATCACCAACCCGTCGTGGATCAGGGGCATGTAGGCGTGCTCGACGCTGTCGAGGACGATCTGCCGATCGGGGTCCGTCACCTCCCACGCCGATCCCGCGAGGAGCGTGAAGAGGCGCCCGAGACCATCGAGCATGACCTGTCCGTACGTCCCCGAGTACGCGACCCAGGTGTGCTGGACGAACGAGCCGTCCGCGTACAACCCGTCCCCCTTGGTGACGTACGGGAAGACCGGGGAGAGGGCGTCGCGGGCGAGGGCGAGCTTGGTGTCCGCGCGGCCGAGGATGCCACGCAGGGCGACCGAGCGGCACAGGTCGACCCGGTTGGCGCCGGTGGAGGTGCCGGAGTAGTCGGTGAGCATCGCGTCGGGGATGAAATGGTCCACGGCGGCGCAGGCCGCTGCCCGCTGGGCATCGGTGAGGTCGTCGTACAGGACGGCCGTGATGTCCATCAGCAGGCGGGGGCTCCCGATCTGCCATTCCCACCAGTTGCCGTAGCGGGTGGTGGAGGGGTTGTAGATCGTGGCGGAGAGGTGGTCGAGCCCGCGCAGGACGGCCGCGAGGAGGGCGGGGTCGCCGGTCGAACCGGTGCCGTGCTGGACGTAGGCCCGGGCCATGGTCCACAGGCGGCCGTAGCTCTGGGTGATGCCGGAGGGCGGGTCGTAGGGGTAGCCGGGCCAGAGGGAGGTGGGGGTGGGGGCCATGGTGGCCCGGGCGGCGCGGGCGAGTTCGCCGGTCTCGGCGAGCCGGGAGGCGTAGGGCTCCGCGGTGGGGTCGTAGCCCGTGCCGAGGGCGAGGTCGAGCCAGCGGCGGCGCAGGGCGTCGTAGGGGTCGGGGGCGACGGCACGGGCGGGCGGTGCGGCCGCGGCCAGGAGGGCCGCCGCGAGTAACACGGCTCTGCGGGTGGGTCTCATGGAGCCCCTGCGGTGTGTGGTCATGCCATGGGCATCTACCACCTCAGCGTAACCACGCCAACACTTTGCGGATGACGTTGAAACGCGAAGGGAATAGGTCTACGGTCGTTCCCGTTGAGTAGTTCAACGTTCAACATCCTCATTCAGGGAGCACAGTCATGGCGAACACCGACCTGACCGCACTGACCGGCGACTACACGATCGACACGGCCCACTCCACCATCGGCTTCACCGTCCGCCACGCCATGGTCACCAACGTCAAGGGCAAGTTCCTCGACTTCAGCGGGTCACTGCACCTGGACGGCGGCAACCCGTCCGCGTCGTCCGCCTCCATCGACGTCAAGATGGAGAGCATCGACACGGGGTCGGCCGACCGTGACGGTCACCTGAAGAGCGCGGACTTCTTCAAGATCGACGAGTTCCCGACGATGACCTTCCGCTCGACCTCGGCGGAGGCCCTCGGCGGCGACGACTACCGCATCACCGGTGATCTGACGATCCTGGGCACCACCAAGCCGCTCACCATCGACCTCGAGTTCAACGGCGCCGCGAAGGACCCCTTCGGCAACGAGCGCGTGGGCTTCGAGGGCAAGGCGGAGATCAAGCGCTCCGAGTGGGGTCTGACGTGGAACGCGGCACTGGAGACGGGTGGGGTGCTGATCTCCGACAAGATCAAGCTGAACTTCGACATCTCGGCGATCAAGAACGCCTGATTCCGGCGCCTGAGGCGGAGCCGGGGCGCGGGGTCAGTACTCGATGCTCGGGTACCAGTCGCCGCGCCCCCGCGGGGTCAGGTCCAGGAGGTGCCAGACCGGGGTCAGCAGGTCGATGCCTCGTTCCTTGATGTCGTCGGCCATGCGGGGGTGGGTGGAGTAGAAGTGGCGGACCGTGCCGTCGTCGCGGGTGAAGACCGAGACGGTGGAGTCCTGTTCGCCGTTCTCGTCCTCGCTGCCGGTGTCGTACTTGAACGTGCTGTCGCCGCAGCTGAGCAGGCGCAGCCCGTGCCAGCCGCGGTTGCGGGCGTGCCGGCGCAGGACGGGAGGGTCGGCGGCGGCCGCGACGACGAAGTCGGCGTTGCGGGTGACGTGGTGGGCTACGCCGCTGAAGCCGTCGATCCACAGGGTGCACATCGGGCAGGGGTCGGTCTGCTTCTTGCCGTACATGAACTGGTAGACGATCAGCGGGCGTTCGGGGGCGCTGAACAGCTCGCTCAGCCTGACCTCGCGCACCGGGGTGTCGCCGGCGTCGAGGTCGGCCGGACCTTCGAGGAAGGTGTAGTCGTCCACGGGCGGCCCCGGCGGCAGCGCGCGGCGCTGAGCGGCGACCTCCTCCCGCCGGCGCATGAGCTCGATCTCGGCCAGGCGCAGCTCTTCGCGGGCGGCGAGGTACTCCGCGGTCTCCCCGGCCAGTCGTGTGTGCCGCAACATCGCGCCTCCTGGGGTGAGGCCCCCGTGCCGGTTCTTCCACTGTAGGGCGGTCGCATGCAGGGCGGTCGCACGGGATTCTGCCGGATGCGGTCACCGTCGGCAGATCCGCTGCACGGCGCGGTCGATGCCGGCGAGTTGCGCCGCGGTGGGTACGACCGGTGCCCGGCCCTCGCGGCGGGCGTTGCGCACGGTCACGAACAGCAGGGGCGTTCCCTGCCGTGGCAGGGGCAACTGGCAGTAGACGTTCAGGCGGGCGTGCAGGATGCGGACCCGACCGGGCAGGAGCACGGCGCCGGGCACGGGCAAGGTCTGCAGGAAGCCGTCGTAGCCCTGCCTCGTTCCCGTGAGGGTGACGGGAACGGCGGAGGCGACGCGGAGGGTGATGCCGAGGTCCAGGGTGTAGCGCTGCGGCATCTCCACAGCAGTGATCCGGACACTGGTGGCGGCGACCGGGTCGGGCGGCGGGCGCGTGGCGACGACGTATCCGAGAAGCACGCCCAGCAGGGCTGCGCAGACCGACCCGACGACCGCCACCCGGACCCGGCGCGACAACGCCCGCCACCGCTCACCGAGCAGCGGCCGATCGTCGCCGAAGCCCTCGACGAGTTCCCGTTCGTCCCCATCGGGCGCGGTCACCACTCCCCAAGGGTAGGAGCGCGCGCGGCCGTTGGACATCGGTCGGAGCAATCTGTGCCGCCGTCGCCCGCCTCCGCGGCACCGGCAGCAGCCACCACGCCGATGCCACCGAGAGCACCGCACCGACGGCGATGCCCTCCAGGCGAGTCGGCAGCAGGTGCTGGGCGTTCTGGCCGAAGTAGCCGAGGAGCAGGGAAAGGGCGCAGGTCATGCCTGCCGCCCAGTAGGCGTAGTTGAGCGGGCGCAGCCACAGGGCGACCGCGAGGATCGTGAACATCAGCGCCACCGAGACGTGACCGGTGATGCCGGCCGCGCCCACCCCCGTCGCCAGCAGCGTGCCGACACAGGCGCCCAGCAGCCGCTCGACCCCTTTGCGCAGTACGTCGGTCCGGCCGCGGTTGCCGCTCGCCGCCACATAGGCGGTCAGCACCACCCAGGGCCAGTGGTCGTCGAAGAGCAGGCGGCCGAGGGCGAAGGCGATGGCGACGCCGGCCGCCATCTGCAGGGCCATGCGGGTGCTCGGGCGGGGATGGAGACGGGAGCGGCGCGGCGGCTGCTCGGGGACCGGCTCGGCGCGCCAGGGTCCGTACCGGTCCGCCAGCCCCTGCACCAGCCAGACCGAGCCGCACGCCAGCGCCCCGATCAGCGCCGACCAGAACCAGGTCACCAGCCCGCTCTGCGCCTCGGGCGGCAGCGCGGGGCCGGGGACGACCAGGAGGGCGATGAGCGGGAGGGTCAGCAGGGTCCCGGCCTTGGTGGCGGCCGGGCCGTAGCGGCGGATCCAGATGGCCAGTGAGATGCCGACGGTGAAGACGGCGGCCCCGATCGCATAGTGGGCGGCGATCAGCCGGCCGAGGAAGATCGACGCACCGGCCGCCACGGGCAGCACCACGAGCGCGGTGAGCCGACGGCGGGTGTCCGCGGTGCGCTGGGTCGAGGACAGGGTGAGCGACAGGGCCACCGCGAGGACGAGCACATCGGTGTGCAGCCCGGCGGCGCCCTCCAGCACGAGGGCGGCGGCCCAGCACAGCAGCATGGCGCTCATCGTCAGCGCCGCTTCATACGCATTGCGTATTAATTTTGCGGTCACTCACCTGATACTACGGTCATTGATGGCATCAAGGCAGTAAGTAGTTGCGTACGATCTTTCTCATGGAGCACCTCGCTGAAGCCGCCCGCATCCGCCGTGGCGTCATGCGTCTCAACCGTCGGCTGCGGCAGGAGCGCGGCGACGGGAGTCTCAGCGCCAACCAGCTGTTGGTGCTCGGCCACCTGCACCGGCACGGTTCGGCCACCCCCGGCGAGGTCGCGGCGGCCGAGCGGCAGCGGCCGCAGTCGCTGACCCGGGTCTTCGCGGAGCTGGAGACGGAAGCACTGATCGTGCGGGAGCCGGACACGGTCGACCGGCGGCAGTCCGTGCTGTCGCTGACCGAGGCGGGGCGGCGGGCGCTGGAGCGGGACATGGCCGAGCGGGACGCCTGGCTGTCGCGGGCCCTGGCCTCGCTGAGCCCGACCGAGCGGGGCCTGCTGGAGCTGGCGGGGGCGCTGATGGAGCAGCTGGCGGACGCGGAGGTGTGACGCCGCAGGGCGCCTCAGAACCCTCCGCCGAAGTCCCCGCCGCCCCCGAAGTCCCCTCCCCCACCGTCGCCGAAGCCGCCCCCGAAGTCACCCGGGTCGAAGTCCGCGCCGGAGGTGTCCCCGCCCTCGTATCCGCCGCCGAAGTCCCCGTATCCGGTGCCGTAGTCGGCCGCGTACGACGGGGTCGCCATCATGCTGCCCAGCAGCGTGCCGACGAGCAGGCCGGGCAGCAGGCCGCCGCCGAAGTAGCCGCCCGCCCAGGGGCCGTAGGCCGGGCCCGCGTCCCAGTACGGGCGGCGGCCGTAGTCGGTGTCGACCTCGCGGACGACGGGGTCGCGGCCGTCGGCGAGGCGGGTGGCGTCGGCCGCGCAGACGGGGACCTCGCGCGGGGCGCCGCCCGGCGGCGTCCACTCTGCGTCGGCGACGGACGGGCCGTGGCGGGGGTCGAAGAAGCAGGGCGGCCGGCGTTCGGGCAGGGGGCGGCCCTCGCGGCGGGCGGCGAGCAGGGCCAGCGAGAAACGGCCGTCCTCCAGTGCCTGGGTGACGGCCCGCACGTCCTCGGGCTTACGGGCCTCGGCCATGGCGGACTTGGCCTGCTCGTAGGCGTCCAGCGCCCGTTCGTAGTCGGCGCGCATGGCGTCGTCGGCGCCCGCCTCTGCCGGGTGGAAGTCGAGGCGGTCCAGTTCCTCGCCGAAGGCCGTGATGTCCTCGTCGACCACGATCCGCAGCCGGTCCAGCGCCGCCTGCTGCTCCGCGGCCCTGCGGCGCCGGCTCCGCCGTACCAGCGTGTAGGCGCCCGCGCCGCCCGCCACCAGCACCGCGCCCGCGGTGATCAGCGCGGTGTACGACACCCCGCCGCCTCCGGAGGAGGAGCCCCAGCTCGACGGGGCGGAGCCGCCCATGTTGGTGAGGGCGTTGTTCGTGAAGTCGGTCAGCTGGGTCTTCGCGTCCTTCTCGCCCTGGACGCTGCTGACGAGGTTCTGTACGGCGGTGCGCGGCAGGACGGAGGAGTCGGCCCTCGCGTCGAAGCGGTCGCCGAGCCGGATCGCGTACAGGCCTGTGATGCCGGTGGCGGTGCGGAGGTTGCGGAAGAGGTCCGTCGTGGGGTAGCCGGCGGGGAGGACGGCGACGAAGAGCGGTTTGTCGGCGTCCTTGATCCGTTCGGCGAGGGAGTGCGCGTCGGCGGACGACAGCTGGGCGCTCGCCGCCGGGTCGACGTAGACCGGGCTCTTGCGCAGGGCCTCGGCGATCGTCGAGACGCTCGTATCGGCGGAGGCCGGCGGGGAGCCCGCCGACAGTACGGTCAGGGCGGCGAGCAACAGGGCCAGGAGCAGCCCCGGGAGGCTTCGGGTCCGTACGGCGGCCTTCATGGTTCGAAGCTACCCGAAGCCTCCCAAAACTGGTCATCCGTTCAGGTGAAAGAGGCGGGTGATGTCCTCCTCAGGTGGCCCGGTAGGCCGTGATCAGCTTCTCCACGGCCGCCCCGTACCGTCCGGTGAGCGAGAGGTGGTCCGCGTCGGCGAAGGGTTTCGCCACCGCCTCCGTGATGCCCGTGCCCGCCTTCTGCTGGACGATCAGCCGGGCCCTGGTGACGAGCGCGCGGCCGGTCTCGTCCGCGCCCTTCTTCTCGGCGACGGCGGCCGCCGTCGCGAGCGCCTTCAGCGTCGCCGCGCCTCCCTCCGGCACCTTGGTCAGGGTCGTCAGACCCCAGCCGTACGGGAACTGCGGGTCGTACGCCGTGTCACCGACGTTGATCGGCAGCTGCGCCTCGGACTTGGGCCAGGTGACCGGGAGCTGACCGGTGAAGGGGCGTTTGCCGTACAGCACGTCGGCCACCCCGTCGCCCTCCGTGCCCGGGAGCCAGGAGGCGACCAGGCCGTCGATCTCGCCGAGCCGGTCACCGATCAGCTGGGGACGCCCGGAGACGATCAGCACCACGCACTTCATGGCCGCGCACACCTTGTCGACGGCGGCCCGGTCGGCGGCGGAGAGCAGCAGATCGTGCCCGTTGCCGACGTCTCCGACGCCCTCGGCGTACGGGGTCTCGCCGACGACGACCACGCCGACGTCGTAGCCGGCCGTGGGTGCGGAGGCGTCCTTGGAGTAGGTGACGTCTCCGTCCTTGCGCATCCCGGCGAGGATCGTCGTGCCCTGGGTGTGGGTGCCGGAGGCGCCCTGCCAGGTGACGGTCCAGCCGCCGGTCTGGTTGCCGAGGTCGTCGGCGTTGGACCCGGCGACGTACACCTTCTGGTCCTTCTTCAGGGGCAGCACGCCGTTCGCGTTCTTCAGCAGGACCTGAGACTCGGCGGCCGCCTGCCGTGCGACGGCCCGGTGCGCCGCCGAACCGATCTGCGCGGCCCCGCTCGTGTCGGCGTACGGCTTCTCGAAGAGCCCCAGCCGGAACTTCTGGGTGAGGATGCGCGAGACGGCGTCGTCGATCCGCCGCTCGCTGATGCGACCGGCCTGCACCTCGGCGACGAGCTGCGCGGTGAAGTCCTTGTACGCGTACGGCACCATCATCATGTCCACGCCCGCATTGACGGATGTGCGCACGTGGGAGGAGTAGTCGCCGGGGAGCTGGTCGATGGCGTTCCAGTCGCTGATCACGAAGCCGTCGAAGCCCATACGGCCCTTGAGCACGCCGTTGATCATGTCGGCGCGGGCGTGCATCTTCACCGGGCCCTGTCCGTCGCCGAGGATGTCGAGCGAGGAGTACGAGGGCATGACCGTACCGATGCCCCGGTCGACGGCGGTCCGGTACGGCGCCAGGTGGACGGCCTCCAGCTGCTGCCGGGTGACCTTGGTGACGCCCTGGTCGATGGTGTACGTGCCGGTGGTGGACGAGCCGTACTCGGTGCCGCCGTCGCCGACGAAGTGCTTGGCGGTGGCGAGTACCTTGTCGTTGTCCTTCAACTCCCGCCCGCTCGCCGGGCCTTGGAGGCCCTGGATGACTGTCTCCATGGACTCGACGAGGGCCGGGTCCTCGCCGAAGGACTCGTAGGAGCGGCCCCAGCGTTCGTCGCGGGATACGCAGAGGCAGGGGGCGAAGTCCCAGGGGACGCCGGTGGCGCGGACCTCGGACGCGGTCGCCGCGCCTGCCTTCTCGGCGAGTCGGGGATCTCGGGTCGCCCCGATGCCGATGTTGTGCGGCATGATCGTGGCGCCGACCAGGTTGTTGTGGCCGTGCACCGCGTCCACGCCGTAGATCAGCGGGATCTGGAACCGCGTTGCCTGCGCCCGCAGTTGGAAGCCGTCGATCATCTTCGCCCAGGCCTCGGGGGTGTTGGGCGTGGGTGTGGAGCCGCCGCCGGACAGGAGCGAGCCGAGGTCGTAGGCGGCGACGTCCCCGCCGTCCCCCACGGCTCCGCGCTCGGCCTGGGTCATCTGGCCGGCCTTCTCCGCCAGGGACATACGCGAGACGAGGTCGGCGACACGCTTGCGGACCGGCAACTTCGGGTCCAGGTACGGCAGTCCGTGCGCGTCGATCACCACCTGCGGGGTCTCGGCCGGGGGCTTGGCGCCGGTCACCGTGAGCTTGAGCGGGATCGTCTCGGCGGACTCGGGCGACTTGTCGCGCAGGGTCGGCACGTGGATGGTGCGCGTCGCTCCGGAGGCCGTACCGGCGGGGAAGGTGAGGGTTCCGGAGACCGGTGTGTAGTCCCTGCCGGGGTCCGCGGTGCCGCCCGTGGTCTCGTAGGTGACGGTCACCGGGTCCGCGACGGGGGCGGAGCCGGTGGTGGCGAGGGTGACCCGGACCGCGGCCGTACCGCCCTCCTTCACCGGGTACACGGCGGTGTCGGTCGTGACGCCCGCCCGCAGCGATTGGTCCGCCTTGCCGTACAACTCGACGTCGTCCATGGCGAATCGGCCCTTGACGCCGACCGGGAGGGTGACGGAGTAGCCCCACATCTGAGTGAGCCCGAGAACGTGGTCGATGCCGCCGACGGGCTGGTAGTCGGTGCGGTAGACGAAGTCGCCGAAGGGGATCTCGACCTGTTTCCAGCCGGTGAAGTCGTCGGTGAAGGAGGTCGTCCAGAGTTCGGAGGCCTCGCCGTTCGCGCCGCCGTCCTTGATCTCGAAGGCGATCTTCTTGCCGTTGTCCTGGCCGTCCCACCAGAAGCGGATGCCCTTGTGGGCCGACCAGTCGTGGGCGGGTTCGTTCGCGGCGAAGTCGTGGGTGAAGCCGCCGTAGCCGCTGATGTCGTAGGTGCCGGTCAGCACTTTCTCGCCCTCGGGGGCGTCGGTTCTGGCGGTCAGCTGCAGCGTGGGCGGATCGTCGCTGTCGCCGCCCCAGGTGAAGATGCCCTCCGCGGGCTGGGAGGCGAAGGGGACCTCGCCCTCGAAGCGGTCGACGGGCGTGGGGGGCGGATCGTCGACCGCCTGGGCCACGGCGAGGGGTAACAGGGCGGTGAGCAAGGCGGTGGAGACGAGCAGGGCGGTTCTGCGCATGGCCTTCCCTCAACTCTCTTGTCCCACAAACGACTTAGTTCACCTCGTGAGTTAACGAGTGGCGCAGGAAGCCGTCAAGACGGCCGACAGCCCCGGAACTCACACCAGTCCATTTGGCCCGGTCCGAGAGCGTGCGCCACCTGCACGGTCCGGGACTCCGGGATCACCGGCCACGTCGTCACCGCGGCCCCGGCACATGGGCCGCCTTTCGTCGGGCAGTTGTGCGACCGCAATGGAACCGGTGCGATGCCGTGGTCGTAGTGCGGATCGCTCGGTGATGTCCTGAAGGACATGAGACGTGGGGTGGGCGCGGTCGCGGGGGCCGTCGGCGGGGCGTTGCTTCTGAGCGGTTGCGGGGCGATCGAGCTGCCGCTCGCGGGGGTGCGGGTCGGAGCGGACGGCGTTCCGTATGCCCTGATCCGGCCTTGCGGTGACGACCGCATCCAGGGTTTGTCGCTCACCGGCACGAAGGCCGGGGACGGTACCGGGAAGGACCTCTCCGGTTGGTGGGTGCGCGGAAAGCGGCGCACCGGGGACGCGGGTTTTCCGCTCTTCTCGCCCTTGGCCGAGTGGCACGCCCACCACACCGGACCCCAGCGGCCGGTGGCCGAGTACACCTACCAACTCGGCTTCATGAAGGGCGACTTCAACTACGAGTACAGCACCACGCTGACGTTTCGCGCGGCCGACCTGGCGAAGCTGAGGCCCGGTCAGGTCTGGGCGGACGACCGGGTCATGAGCCTCGGCGAGTTCGAGAAGCTCGCCGAGGACTCGTGCTGAACTGCCCGCCGAACCGCGGAGTTACTCCGCGGGCTCCACCCCGGCCCGCAGCAGACCGTACGTGTACGCGTCCTCCAGCGCCTGCCACGACGCCGCGATGACGTTTTCCGCCACGCCGACCGTGGACCACTCGCCCGCACCGTCGGAGGTGGAGATCAGCACGCGAGTGGTGGACTGCGTGCCGTGGACGCCCTCCAGGATGCGGACCTTGTAGTCGACGAGGTCCAGCTTGGCCAGCTGGGGGTAGATCTTCTCGAGTGCCACGCGCAGGGCGCGGTCGAGGGCGTTGACCGGGCCGTTGCCCTCGGCGGTGGCGACGATGCGCTCGCCCTTGGCGTAGAGCTTGACGGTGGCCTCGTTGGCGTGGCTGCCGTCGGGGCGGTCCTCGACGATGGCACGCCAGGACTCGACCTCGAAGTACTGCAGGGGCTTGCCCTGGACCTCGGCGCGCAGCAGCAGTTCGAAGCTCGCGTCGGCGGCCTCGTAGGTGTAGCCCTTGAGCTCGCGCTCCTTGACCCGCTCGACGACCCGCCCGACCAGCTCACGGTCGCCGCCCAGGTCGACGCCGAGCTCCTTGCCCTTCAGCTCGATCGAGGCGCGGCCCGCCATGTCGGACACGAGCATCCGCATGGTGTTGCCGACGAGCTCGGGGTCGATGTGCTGGTACAGGTCCGGGTCGACCTTGATCGCGGAGGCGTGCAGACCGGCCTTGTGGGCGAAGGCGGAGACACCGACGTACGGCTGGTGCGTGGAGGGGGTGAGGTTCACGACCTCGGCGATGGCGTGCGAGATCCGGGTCATCTCGCGCAGCGCGCCCTCGGGCAGGACCTGCTTGCCGTACTTGAGCTCCAGGGCGGCGACGACCGGGAAGAGGTTGGCGTTGCCGACGCGCTCGCCGTAACCGTTGGCCGTGCACTGGACGTGGGTGGCGCCCGCGTCGACGGCGGCGAGCGTGTTGGCGACCGCGCAGCCGGTGTCGTCCTGGGCGTGGATGCCGAGCCGGGCGCCGGTGTCGGCGAGGACGGTGGAGACGACGGCCTGGACCTGGGCGGGGAGCATGCCGCCGTTGGTGTCGCACAGGATCACCACGGACGCTCCGGCCTCGGCGGCGGCCCGTACGACGGCCTTGGCGTACTCCGGGTTGGCGCGGTAGCCGTCGAAGAAGTGCTCGCAGTCGACGAAGACCCGGCGGCCCTGTTCACGCAGGAACGAGACGGTGTCGCGGACCATCTCCAGGTTCTCGTCGAGGGTGGTGCGCAGCGCGAGCTCGACGTGCCGGTCGTGGGACTTCGCGACCAGAGTGATCACCTCGGCGCCCGAGTCCAGGAGCGCCTTGACCTGCGGGTCCTCGCTCGCCTTGGCGCCCGCGCGGCGGGTGGCGCCGAAGGCGACGAGCTGGGCGTGCCTGAAGTCGATCTCCTGCCGGGCGCGGGCGAAGAACTCGGTGTCCCGCGGGTTGGCGCCGGGCCAGCCGCCCTCGATGAAGCCCACGCCGAAGTCGTCCAGGTGCCGTGCGATGGCCAGCTTGTCCGCGACGGTGAGGTTGATTCCCTCGCGCTGCGCGCCGTCGCGCAGGGTGGTGTCGAAGACGTGGAACGAATCGTCGAGCTCGCTGGTTGCGGTCATGGTGTTCAAGGCTCCTGCTGTTGGATCCCGTCGGATCACGGTCGTTACCGGAATGACCGGCTCCACCGTCCTCAATGATCCCTCGCGCTTTGCTCCCGGCTGAAGGTGGGCCAGAAAAGCGAAAAACCTCTCGCGGGTGCGAGAGGTCTGCGCGCGGGTCGAGGACGACGGTGTCCACCCGTACCTGGTCGTACGTGGCGGTCACTGCGGACCGGCGCGCCTGCTGCCAATAATCATGGCGAACGAGAGCACGGGGGCAGTCTGGCACAACCCGCCCCCGTGTTCACTGTCCGTCTCAGGATGCGAGCACTGTGCTGATCACGGCAGGCGTCGTACGAAACCGTCGTAGAAGCCGTTGGTGTCGCCCGCGACGAGCTGGCCCGACTCGCTGCCGAGGCCGATGCGGCGGGCGCCCGCGCTCACCGCGTAGACGGCGACGGACCGGTCCGTGACGGGTCCGCCCGTGACGGACTCGCTGACCAGGCGGGTGGAGCCGGTGCGCAGGTCGCGGAGGTAGACGTTGGCGGGCCCGAGGCGGCCGTCCGCCAGTCGCGGCTGTGCCTGATAGGTCACGTAGCGGCCGTCCGGGCTGAGGACGGGCTCGCTGATCCCGTCCTCGCCCGCGGGGCCTGCCTTGACCCGCCGCGTGACGTCCTTGCGCAGGTCGCGGACGTAGACGGTGGAGCCGGTGCCGGGGTCCTCGCCCGGGACGATCTCCTCGTCGCCCCAGTAGGAGAAGGCGATGGTGCGGCCGTCGGCGGAGAGCGAGGCGGGCAGCGCGTACCGCTGGGCCGGGGCGCCGTCCGGTCTGACGTTGACCTGTTCCTCGGTGCCGGTGCGGCGGTCGTGCACCCAGGTGCGGCCGTAGGAACTGCGCGGCACCGGCTGGGTGTACGCCACATAGCGGCCGTTGTCGCTCAGCCCCTGCAGCAGGGAGGGATTGTCCGGGCGGTCCCGGTTGCTGATCCGCTCCACGGTGCCGGTGCGGCGGTCGAGGAGATACACGATCCCGAAGAGGTCGCGGGGGTTCGTCTCCATCCGCTCGGCCTTGGCGTTGAAGGCGATGTAGCGGGCGTCCGGTGTCATCGTGGCGTTGGCGGTGAAGGCGGAACCCCCGTCGAGCGCGACGCTGATCCGTTCCGTGCGGCCGGTGCGCCGGTCGTGCAGGTAGATGTCCTGGGCCGCCTCGTTCGTGGGTGGGTTGTCCCAGTGGACCAGGTTCCTGGCGTTGGAGCTGAACAGCACGTACCGGCCGTCCGCGCTGATGGCGCGCGCCTGCGAATCGCCGCCGGCCGCCTGGGCGCCGTCCGAAGCGACATCGACCCGCTCGACCGTCCCCTTGCGCAGGTCGCGCACGAAGACGTCCGCGCTGCGGTTGGTGTCGCCGGGCACCAGATTGGACGCGTACGCCGTGAAGAGCGCGAAGCGGCCGTCCGCGCTGAACTGCGGTCCGTACGCGTTCTCGTCGGCCTGCTCCCCCGTCGCCGACACCGTGACCCGCTCGGTCGCGGGCCTGGGAGCCGCTGCCCCGGACGGCGATGTCGCCGTCAACGCGACCATGGCTCCCGCCACCGCCGCGACGGACATCCCACGCATGGCTCTGAGCACGATTCCCCCTGTGATCCCCGTTGTGTTCCCCGTGTGACGCTTGTCCCCTGCCCTGCGCCAAGGGCTCCTTTCGAGACAAACGCACCACGCGGTACAGCGTCAATCCCCCGAATTGAGTACAACCCGGGACACGGGCTCAGACGTCCGCGAGCAGGCTCTCGTCCAGGAAGTCCCGTACGTGGCCGAGAACTTGCCCCCGGTCCGTCCCTCGCAGCCCGATCGCCACATGGATGGAGAATCCGTCCAGCAGAGCCCGCAGCCGGGCCGCGTAACGGTCGGGGTCGACGCGGCGGAACTCCCCCCGCGACACCCCCTCCGCGATCAGTGCCACCAGGTCGCGGTGCCAGACGCCCTCGATGGCGGCCTGCCGGTCGCGGGCATCCTCGTCGGCGTTCTGCGAGCGGTTCCAGACCTCCAGCCAGAGGGTCCAGTGCGGGTCGCGGTGGCCGTCGGGGACGTACAGGTCGACGTAGGCGTCGAGCCGCTCGCGGGCCGTGCCGCCGCGCGCCAGCAGCCGTCCGCGCTCGGCGCCCAGCCGGCCCTCGCTCCACTCCAGGGCCTGCAGCAGCAGTTCGTCCTTGGAGCGGAAGTAGTAGAGCAGGTGACCGCTGCTCATGCCGACCTCGCGGCCGAGCGCCGCCATGGTGAGCTTCTCCAGACCGCGTTCGGCGATCATGTCCATGGCGGCGGCGAGGAGTTGTTCGCGGGGCGGGGCGGGAGTGCGGCGCCGGGCGGTCACGCGGCCGCCTCGACACGCACGGCATCCGGGACGCGCCGCGCCTCGTAGCCGCTGCGGCACACGACGTCGTCCGGGTGCAGGACATATGTGCCGCGCGGCCCGGCGGAGACCGGCGCGCCCCGCTCGTCGGACTTCCACTTGCCGCCGGGCACGACCCCGTCGTACTCCTCGTCGTCATCGACCGGCTCGGACGGCGGGCCGTGCCGCCTGCCGTCCGGGCCCGGGAGCCCGTCCCAGCCCGGGTACCCGGGCATCTCGTCCAGTTGCCGGACGGGCTCGGTCAGCCGGCCTCCGCAGGCGGCACAGATCAGCACGTTCACCCGTATGTTCTACCTGACGGTCCTGCCCCGCGGGCCGTCAGCGGACCTTCGGCTGCTGCTGGGTGATGCAGTGGATGCCGCCCCCGCCCGCGAAGATCGTCCGGGCGTCCACGAGGGTCACCGTCCGCTCCGGGAAGAGCCGACGGAAGATCCCGGCGGCGATCTCGTCGCGCGGGTCGTCGAAGCCGCAGAGCACGACGCCGCCGTTGCAGAGGTAGTGGTTGATGTAGGAGTAGTCGGCCCAGTGGCCGTCGGCCTCCAGCACGGTGGGCGCCGGGACCTCGACGACCTCCAGGCTGCGGCCCCGCGCGTCCGTCTGCGCCCTCAGCAGCCCGATGACCTCCTTCGTCACCTCGTGGTCCGGGTGCGCCGGGTCCGGCTGGGAATGTGCGACCACGACACCGGGGCGTGCGAACGCGGCGACGATGTCGACATGGCCGAGGGTGCCGAAGCCGTGCGGCGGATAGTCGCCGGTGAGGCCGCGGGGCAGCCAGATCGCCTTGCGGGTGCCGAGCTGGGCGTGGATCTCCGCCTCGACCTGCTCCTTCGTCCAGCCCGGGTTGCGCTCGGGACCGAGCTGCACGGTCTGAGTGAGCAGGACCGTCCCCTCGCCGTCGACGTGGATCGCGCCGCCCTCGTTGACCAGCTTCGAGGCGTACGTCCTCGCGCCCGCGAGGTCCGAGACATACGCGGCGATCTTCGCGTCGTGCTCCCAGCGGGCCCAGCCCTGGGCGCCCCAGCCGTTGAACGTCCAGTCGACGGCGGCGAGTTCACGCCCGTTCGTGAGAAACGTCGGGCCGATGTCCCGCATCCACGCGTCGTCCAGCTCGCGCTCGACGGTGTCGACGCCCGGGCCCAGCGACGCCCGCGCCTGCGCCGACTGTCCCGGTCCGCACACCACCGTCACCGGCTCGAAGCGGCGGACCGCACGGGCGACCGACGCCCAGGCGGCGCGTGAGGCGGCGAGGGCCTCCGGGTCGTCGAAGGTCGCGTTGGGCCCCGGCCACGCCATCCAGGTGCGCTCGTGCGGAGTCCATTCGGCGGGCATGCGGAAGCCGTCGGCGGCAGCAGACATCGAAGGTCCTTGTCGGAGGAAGGATCGGAGGAAGGGTCGAAGGAGGGATCAGAGAAAGGCGCGGAGAAAGGCGCAGAGGAAGGCTCAGAGGAAGTAGAGGCGGTTGAGAGAGACGGAGTCGGCCGGATGTGAGCGGACCGGCTCTCCGTCGAGGGTGACCAGACCGGTCCGCTGGTCGACGTCCACGGCTCCGGTACGGGAGTTGAGCCGCAGGTCGGCCGGTCCGATGCCGCGGGTGCCGTGCACGGCGACCCTTCTGCGCCGGGTCGGCATGGTGTCGTTGCCCTGGTCCAGGGCGGCCTGGGCGACGAAGGCGACGGAGATCTCGGCGGGCGTCGCTCCGTGCGCCCCGAACTGCGGCCCGAGGACCAGCGGTTCACAGGTGTCCGTCGCCGCGTTGGGGTCGCCGACCACGCCGTACGCCGGGAAGCCGGACTTGAGGACCAGCTGCGGCTTCGCCCCGAAGTACTCCGGCCGCCACAGCACGATGTCGGCGAGCTTGCCGACCTCGATCGAACCGACCTCGTGCGAGAGCCCGTGCGCGATCGCGGGGTTGATGGTCAGCTTGGCGATGTAGCGCAGGACGCGCTCGTTGTCGTGCTCGTCCGGGGCGCCGAACTCGGCCTTCATCTTCCCGGCCATGGCGAAGGTACGGCGGACGGTCTCGCCGGCCCGCCCCATGCCCTGCGCGTCGGACGAGGTGATGCCGATGGCGCCCAGGTCGTGCAGCACGTCCTCGGCGCCCATGGTCCCGGCGCGGATGCGGTCGCGGGCCATGGCGGCGTCGCCCGGCAGGTCGGTCTTCAGGTCGTGGACGGAGACGATCATGCCGTAGTGCTCGGCGACGGCGTCCCGCCCGAAGGGGAGGGTGGGGTTGGTGGAGGAGCCGATGACGTTCGGGACACCCGCCATCTTGAGGACATTGGGGACGTGCCCGCCCCCGCACCCCTCGATGTGGAAGGCATGGATGGTCCGGCCCTCCAGCACCCGCAGGGTGTCCTCCACCGACAGGCACTCGTTCAACCCGTCGCTGTGCAGGGCGACTTGGACGTCGTGCTCCTCGGCGACACGCAACGCCGTGTCCAGGGCACGCGTGTGGGCGCCCATGTCCTCGTGCACCTTGAAGCCGCTCGCGCCGCCCTCCGCCAGCGCCTCCACCAGGGGCGCGGAGTGCGAGGACGAACCGCGGCCCAGGAAGCCGATGTTGACCGGCCAGGCGTCGAAGGCGTTGAACGCGTGCCGCAGCGCCCACGGCGAGTTGACGCCGACACCCCACACGGGCCCGAACTCCTGCCCGATGATCGTGGTCACGCCGGACGCCAGCGAGGCCTCCATGATCCGCGGCGACAGCAGATGGACGTGCGTGTCGACGGCACCGGCGGTGGCGATGAGCCCCTCGCCGGACACGATCGAGGTACCCGTGCCGACGACGACGTCGACCCCGTCGAGGGTGTCGGGGTTCCCGGCGCGCCCGATCGAGCAGATCCGCCCCTCCCGGATGCCGATCGACACCTTCCGGATCCCCTGCACGGCATCGATCACCACCACATTGCTGATGACGACGTCACAGGTCTCCCGGACGGCCGCCGCCTTGAGGTGCAGCCCGTCGCGGGCGGTCTTGCCGAAGCCGGCGAGGAACTCGTCGCCGTACTGCTGGGAGTCGGACTCCACGCGGACGGTCAGCCCGGAGTCACCGAGCCGGACCCGGTCGCCGGCGCGGGGCCCATGGGTGGCGGCATAGGCGCGAGGGTCGATGCCCGGGCGGTGGTCGTTGCTCATCGTTCTGCTCCCAGATATCCGCAGGCGGCGGCCCTGCGCAGGGCCTCTTCCTTCGCCCCCGGCGCGTCCAGCGCCCCGTCGACGAGTCCCGCGAACCCGATCGCGACCCGCTCGCCCCCGATCGGCACCAGCCCGACCTCGACGCTCTCCCCCGGCCCGAACCGCACCGACGACCCGGCGGGCACGGCGAGCCGCATCCCATAGGCCTGTTCCCGTACGAAGACGAGGCGCGGGTTGGCCTCGAAGAAGTGGAAGTGGGAGGTGACGGAGACCGGCACGGTGGCGGTGTTGGTCACCGTCAGCCGCACGGCCGCCTCGGGCTCGGCATGCTCGGGCCCGGGCAGCAGCGCGCCCGGCGCCTGCTCCCCCAGCCCGCCCCCGCCGATCGGATCGCTCACCACCGCGAGCCGCGAACCGTCGTCGAAGACGGCCTCGACATGTACCTCGGTGACGACGTCCGCGACGCCGGGCAGCACATCGGCCGGGCCGAGGACGGACCGGGCGCGCTCGATGGCCTCGGCGAGCCGCGCGCCGTCACGGGCGGCCTCGCAGACGGTGTCCGCTATCAGCGCGGTCGCCTCGGGCACGTTGAGCCGAAGGCCCCTGGCCCGCCGTGCCCGGGCCAGCTCGGCGGCCCCGAAGAGCAGCAGCCGGTCGCGTTCGGTCGGTGTCAGCCGCATGTCCATCCCTCCATTTAGAGCATCACTCTAAACATGGAAGTCCTTAGGAGGAAGGTCTTGACGGCCACAGCGTCAGGAGTCACATTGAGTGCCGCTCTAACCAACCGAAAGGGCCGCCATGCCGATCTCGATGGAACAGCGCGGAGTGGACACCATCCCCGAGGAGGAACGCACCAGCGGGCCCCGCGACCTCGTCTCGATCCTGCTGGGCTCCAACCTCTGTCTGGGCGTGATCATCTTCGGCTGGCTGCCGCCGTCGTTCGGCCTGGACTGGTGGTCGTCGCTGAGCTCGATCGTGGTCGGCACGGTGGCGGGCACGGCCCTGACGGCGCCCCTGGCCCTGATCTCGCTGCGCACCGCGACGAACCTCTCCACCTCCTCCGGCGCCCAGTTCGGCGTGCGCGGCCGGCTGGTCGGCTCGGTGGTCGGCCTGCTCCTCGCCCTCGGCTACACGGCGCTGACCGTGTGGATCGGCGGGGACGTCATGGTGGGCGTGCTGCGGCGGCTGTTCGGGCTGCCGGTGGACGGAGTGGCGTACGCCCTGGTCTACGCGGTCCTCGCCGGGGCGACGGTCGCGGGCGCGGTGTACGGCTACCGGGTGCTGCTGGCCATGTCCCGGGTCCTGGCGATCGGCATGACGGCGCTGCTGGCGCTGGGCGTCCTCGCCTACGCCCCGCACTTCACCACCTCGGCGATCCCGGAGACCGGCGGCTATCTGCTGGGCGGCTACTGGCCGACCTGGCTCCTCGCGACGGTGGCCGCGGGCCTGTCCGGCCCGATCGCCTTCATCACCCTCCTCGGCGACTACACCCGCTACATCTCCCCGGCCCGCCACTCCTCCCGCCGGGTCCTGCACGCGACCTGGCTCGGCCTGATCCTGGGCCTGCTGGTCCCCCAGCTCTTCGGCACCTTCACGGCGTACGCGGCCCGCGCGGCAGCGGACTACGCGGGCCCGCTGGTGACGGCGTCCCCCGCCTGGTACCTGGTCCCGCTCCTGCTCTCCGCCTCCGCGGGCTCGGTCGGCAACGCGGGTCTGATGCTTTACTCGATGGGCCTCGACCTGGACGCGATCCTGCCGCGCGCATCCCGCGCCCGAGCCACCTACACGGTCGCGATCGTCGCCACGGCCTGCGTCTTCATCGGCCACTACACCTGGAACGCCCAGTCCGCGATGACGTCCTTCGTCCTCCTGCTGACGGCCATCGGCACCCCGTGGGCGGTCATCACCCTCATCGGCTTCGTGCGCTGCCGCGGGGTGTACGACGCGGACGCCCTGCAGGTCTTCAACCGCCGCGCCCGGGGCGGGATCTACTGGTACCGGGCGGGCTGGAACGTACGGGCGACGCTGTCCTGGGCGGTGGGCGCCGGGTTCGGCCTGCTGGCGGTGTCACTACCGTCGTACCAGGGCCCACTGCTGTCGCTGACGGGCGGGGTGGACTGCAGCTTTGTGCTGTCGGGGCTGGTGGGGGGTGCGACGTACTCGTTGCTGCAACTGACGGTGCTTTCTCGGCCCGGGTCAGCAACTCCAGCCCGTCCGGCGCTTGAGGACGAGGCCGTCCAGGCCGAAACGGGGGGCCTGGGGGGCGCAGCCCCCCAGTAGGGTCACGGCACCCCCCGCACAAACCCCCGCTCAGCCCTCAGCCGAGAACGTGCATCCAGCCGTGCTTGTCCTCCGCCGTCCCGCGCTGGATGTTCAGCAGCGCCTCGCGGAGCTTGAGCGTGACCTCGCCCGGCTCGCCGCCCGACTGCTGCCACTCGGCGCTCGCGCGCTTGACGGTGCCCACCGGGGTGATCACGGCGGCGGTACCGCAGGCGAAGACCTCGGTCAGCGTGCCGTTCTCGGCGTCGCGCTGCCACTGGTCGATGGAGATGCGGCCCTCCTCGGACTCGTAGCCGAGGTCGCGGGCGACGGTCAGCAGCGAGTCACGGGTGACGCCCTCCAGGATGGAGCCCGTCAGCGAGGGCGTGATGATCACCGGCTTTTCATTGGACGCAGCGCCGTACACGAAGTACAGGTTCATGCCGCCGAGTTCCTCGACCCACTTGTGCTCGACCGCGTCGAGGTAGCAGACCTGGTCGCAGCCCTTGGCGGCGGCCTCGGCCTGGGCGAGCAGGGAGGCCGCGTAGTTGCCGCCCGTCTTCGCGTCGCCCATGCCGCCGGGGACGGCACGGACGCGGTCCTCGGCGAGCCAGATGGAGACCGGCCTGACGCCGCCGGGGAAGTAGGCGCCGGCCGGGGAGGCGATGACCAGGAAGAGGTACTCGTTGGCGGGCTTCACGCCCAGGCCGACCTCGGTCGCGATCATGAACGGGCGCAGATAGAGGGACTCCTCGCCGCCGTGCGCGGGCACCCATGCCTTGTCCTGCTGGACGAGGACGTCACAGGCCTCGATGAAGGTCTCGACCGGAAGCTCGGGCATGCCGAGGCGGTGCGCGGAGCGCTGGAAGCGGCGCGCGTTCATCTCGGGGCGGAAGGTGGCGACCGAGCCGTCCGGGCGGCGGTAGGCCTTGAGGCCCTCGAAGATCTCCTGGGCGTAGTGCAGGGTCATGTTCGCCGGGTCGAGCGAGAGCGGGCCGTACGGGACGAGCTGGCCGTCGTGCCAGCCGCGGCCCTCGGTCCACTTGATCGTCACCATGTGGTCGGTGAAGTGGCGGCCGAACCCGGGGTTCGCCAGGATCGCCTCGCGCTCCGCGTCGGAGAGTGGCGAGGCCGAGGGCTTGAGCTCGATCGTGGGCGTCGTCATGAGTGGTTGTCCTTCACCGGTTGTGTGTGACGGGCCGCGCTCACGTCCGTACGGCCGGTGGCCAGTGCTGGGACGTCCGAGCATTCCCTCAATCCGCGGCTCCGCGTTCGATTATCGCAAGGCGGGGACCGTGGAAGAAACGGCGTGAAATGCGGCCCGGGGATGATGGTGGCACCCGGCGGGGACACAGCGGAAGCCGCCGGGTGCTGATGCGACCCGGCGGCTTCGAAAGTTTCGAGGAGCGCGGGGTCAGCCGGCTACTCGTACGGCCAGCGCGTCGCCGATCTCCGACGTGGAGCGGGCGGGCTTGCCGGTGCGCTCGGCGAGGTCGGCGGAGACCGCCTCCTCGATGCGGGCGGCCTCGGCCTCGTAGCCGAGGTGGCGCAGGAGCAGCGCGACGGACAGGACCGTGGCGGAGGGGTCGGCCTTGCCCTGGCCCGCGATGTCGGGCGCCGAGCCGTGCACGGGCTCGAACATCGAGGGGAACTCGCCGGACGGGTTGATGTTCCCGCTCGCGGCGACGCCGATGCCGCCGGAGACGGCCGCGGCGAGGTCGGTGATGATGTCGCCGAAGAGGTTGTCGGTGACGATCACGTCGAACCGGCCCGGGTCGGTGACCAGGTAGATGGTCGCCGCGTCGACGTGGATGTAGTCGGTGGTGACCTCGGGGAACTCCTTGGCCACCTGGTTGAAGATGTTCGTCCACAGGTGGCCCGCGAAGGTCAGCACGTTGTTCTTGTGGACCAGCGTGAGCTTCTTGCGGGGACGGGCCTGGGCGCGGGCGAAGGCGTCACGTACGACGCGCTCGACACCGAAGGCCGTGTTCACGGAGACCTCGGTGGCGACCTCGTGCTCGGTGCCCTTGCGGATGGTGCCGCCGTTGCCCGTGTACGGGCCCTCGGTGCCCTCGCGGACCACGACGAAGTCGATGCTCGGCTCGCCGGCCAGCGGGGTGGCGACACCCGGCAGGAGCTTCGACGGACGCAGGTTGACGTGGTGGTCGAAGGCGAAGCGGAGTTTGAGCAGGAAGCCGCGCTCCAGGACGCCGGAGGGGACGCTCGGGTCGCCGATGGCGCCGAGCAGAATGGCGTCGTGCTTCTTCAGCGCGTCGAGGTCGGCGTCGGTGAGGGTCTCACCGGTGTCGTGGTAGCGCTTGGCGCCGAAGTCGTACTCCTTGGTCTCCAGCTTCACATCCTGCGGAAGGACGGCGGAGAGGACCTTCAGACCTTCGGCCACGACCTCCTGGCCGATGCCGTCACCGGGAATCACTGCGAGATTGATGCTGCGAGACATGTCGGCACCCTACTCCGCGTCCCATTGAATGACATGTCATGTCCGCCATACGGACATGACAGTGACGGGGAGCGCCAACTGGTCGTCGCCCGTTCACCCGTATGTCTGGCGGGCGTTGGCCGTCGCTGGGAAGTTCCCTCCCATGACTGTGCCCTCCAGGGGGACACCCCCCGTACCCGACGTCGGAATCCCGCCGCAGCTTGCAGACCGGCTGAGCATGGCCGAGCAGCACGAGTACCTGCGCACCAAGCTGATCCGGCGCCGCACGCTGGTGACGGCGGGTGCGGTGGCGGCGGGCGGGCTGCTGAGCGGCTGCGGTGGCGGATCGGGAGCGCAGGGCACGAGGGCCTCGGCGCCCGCGAGCCCGGCGGTGCACGGCTCTGTGATCTCCCCCTTCGGCCGGCATCTCGCCTTCGGCGCCGACCCGAAGTCGCAGCTGCGGGTCTCCTGGCAGGTCCCGCTCGCGGTGCGGAAGCCGTACGTCCGCATCGGCCTGACGCCCGACGGTCTGGGCCGGAAGATCGAGGCCGAGGTCCGCGATCTGCACACCCCGGGCGTGACGGGCGTGCGTCCGGCGCTGGAGCAGTACTACCTCCACGCGGCCCTGGACGGCCTGCGCCCCGGCACGACGTACTACTACGGCGTGGGCCACGAGGGCTTCGACCCGGCGGACCCGAAACACCGCTCGACGATCGCCACCTTCCGCACGGCGCCGGCCTCCCCGGAGAGGTTCGTGTTCACGGCCTTCGGCGACCAGGGGGTCAGCCAGGCCGCGGCCGCCAACGACCACGTCATCCTGCGCCAGAAGCCCGCCTTCCATCTGCACGCCGGGGACATCTGCTACGCCGACACCAATGGCCGGGGCGAGAAGTCGGACGGCTACGACCCCGCCTTCTGGGACCTGTTCCTCAAGCAGAACGAGCCCGTGGCCAGGTCGGTCCCGTGGATGGTGACGACCGGCAACCACGACATGGAGGCCTGGTACTCACCAGAGGGCTACGGCGGCCAGCTGGCCCGCTTCTCCCTCCCGGACAGCGGCTTCGACGCCCGCACCGCGCCCGGGGTGTACGCGTTCACCTACGGCAACGTCGGCTTCGTGGCGCTGGACGCGAACGACGTCTCGTACGAGATCCCCGCCAACTTCGGCCACAGCGGCGGCAGGCAGACGAAGTGGCTGGACGAGAAGCTGGCCGAGCTGCGGTCGGCGAAGGACGTCGACTTCGTCGTCGTCTTCTTCCACCACTGCGCCTACTCGACCTCCGCGCACGCCTCCGACGGCGGGGTACGGGCGGAATGGCTGCCGCTGTTCGCCAGGCACCAGGTGGACCTGGTGATCAACGGGCACAACCATGTGTACGAGCGGACGGACGCCATCAGGAACGACGGGGTCGGCAGGCCGGTCCCCATCGGTGCGTCCACCGACCCGACACGGGACGGGATCGTGTACGTCACGGCGGGCGGCGGCGGCCGGGATCTGTACGGCTTCCCGGCGGGCGTGCAGGAGAGCTACGAGGGACACGTCACGCACCACGACTCCGTCGACACTTTTCAGTGGACGAAGTCAAGGGCCTCCGCGGCGGAGACCGTGGAGTGGTCGCGGGTGCGCTACCGGGGTTTCTCCCTGCTCACGGTGGAGGCGGAGAGCGGTGCGAGGCCCAGCCTGAAAGTGTCGGCACTCACGGACAGCGGCGAGCGGATCGATCACTTCGAGGTGCGGCGCGGGGCGTGAGCCCGCGCCGCACCTTGCGGGTGCGGCTCCCGGCTCAGTGGTGATGCCCGGCTCAGTGGCCGGTCGAACCACCGTTGTCCCTGCGGTCCAGGGCGCGCTGGAGGGCGGCTGCGGCGTTCTTGCGGTCGGACTCGCTCGTGCGGGAGATGTGACGGACTCGGCGGCGTGCGGTCGTCTCGGCCATGGGAAATCGACTCCTTCGACATCCGGGAGTGCGGAAAGGGGTTACGAGACGCCGGATGGGGCGGGGAGCGATGCCGCAGGGGTTGCCTGCACGGGGCGCGCTCACGACCGCCATTCGCTTGGTCGAGCGAGACGTTCGGCTCCTACAAAAGTAAGCGAGCGGGCCCGGTCTGTCTCCACAATTACTCGGACTTCCTACTATCTGAGACAGTGGATTGGGTCACACGGCTCTGATCAGGAGTAATGTCGTTTTCTGCCGGACTCCAACCGAGGGAAGGGTGAGGTCATGCCCGACACGGTCAAGGCACTTCTCGAGGGCGGCCCGCAGGATCTGCCCGCACGGATCGTCCCGGTCGACACCTCCGGACCGGACCTGAAGATCGAGCTCCGGAACGGCTACGAGCACTTCAGGGCGACCTCGCGTCACGCGAACACCCCGGAAGGCAGCCTGCCGGTGTACGAGTGGTGGGAGCGGACGGAGATGCCCGGCTAGGCCACCACCGACCCGACCGCCTCCCGGAAGCCCCGTCGGGTCGTCCTTCCGCATGGTCCTGGAACTCGGCCGACCACTGGAGAACCGCCGACTCGCGGTGCTCGTCGTCGGATCGCACCGGGCGGTCGTCCAACTCCCGCCAGCGGGCGAGGCGTTCGGGCTGCTCGCCGAGGCGGGCGAGGGGGTGGGCCAGGAAGGCGGGGTGTCAGTCGGCGTCCGGTCCGATGCCCGTGCCGGACACGTACACGAGCAGGCTCACCCGCTCCGGGTGCGCCAGGGCGTAGCTCAACGCGAGCTGCGCGCCCCACGAGTGGCCGAGCAGCCGTATCCGCTCCAGACCGAAGTGCGTCGTACGACGTCGAGATCGGCGACGAAGCGGTCGAGCGTCCGGGGACCGGTGCCCTGCCGCTCCGAACGCCCGCAGCCCCCAGGGATCGCCGGAGCCCGACCGCGCGGCCCACAGACGTACGCCGTCGTCGGCCGCCACGGTCGGGCTCTCGTTCTGCTTCGCCGTCATGAGGGGCAGTCTGCCCCGGTGACGGGTCAGCCCATGTGCGGGTAGGTGTAGTCGGTCGGCGGGACCAGCGTCTCCTTGATGGCGCGGGTCAGGGTCCAGCGCATCAGGTTCTGCGGGGCGCCGGCCTTGTCGTTGGTGCCGGAGGCGCGGCCGCCGCCGAAGGGCTGCTGGCCGACGACGGCGCCGGTCGACTTGTCGTTGATGTAGAAGTTGCCGGCCGCGTAGCGGAGCTTGTCCATCGTGTACGCGGCCGCCGCACGGTCGTTGGAGATGACCGAGCCGGTCAGCGCGTAGTCGGACACCGACTCCATCTGGGTCAGCATCTCCTCGTACCTGTCGTCCTCGTAGACGTACACGGCGAGGAACGGGCCGAAGTACTCGGTGCGGAAGACCTCGTTCTCCGGGTCGGTGCACTCGACCACGGTCGGGCGGACGAACCAGCCGACCGAGTCGTCGTAGCTGCCGCCCGCGACGATCGTGCAGGCCGGGTCGGACTTCGCGCGGTCGATGGCGGCCTTGTTCTTGGCGAAGGAGCGCTCGTCGATGACGGCGCCGATGAAGTTGGACAGGTCGGTGACGTCGCCCATGGTCAGGTAGTCGACCTCGGCGGCGAACTCCTCCTTGAACCCGGAGTTCCAGATGGACGCCGGGATGTAGGCGCGGGAGGTCGCCGAGCACTTCTGGCCCTGGTACTCGAAGGCACCGCGGGTCAGCGCCGTCTTCAGGACCGCGCGGTCGGCGCTCGGGTGGGCGACCAGGAAGTCCTTGCCGCCGGTCTCGCCGACCAGGCGCGGGTAGGAGCGGTACTTCTCGATGTTGGTGCCGACCGTCTTCCACAGGTACTGGAAGGTCTTCGTCGAGCCGGTGAAGTGGATGCCGGCCAGGTCCCGGTGCTCCAGCGCCACCTTGGAGACCTCGATGCCGTCACCGGTGACGAGGTTGATGACGCCCTTGGGCAGCCCGGCCTCCTCCAGCAGCTGCATCAGCAGGACGGCCGCGTGGGTCTGGGTCGGGGACGGCTTCCAGACGACGACGTTGCCCATGAGCGCGGGCGCGGTGGGCAGATTGCCTGCGATCGCGGTGAAGTTGAAGGGCGTGATCGCGTAGACGAAGCCCTCCAGCGGGCGGTGGTCGAGACGGTTCCACACACCCGGGGAGTTGGCCGGGGGCTGCTCGGCCAGGATCTGGCGGGCGTAGGCGACGTTGAAGCGCCAGAAGTCGATCAGCTCGCAGGGACAGTCGATCTCGGCCTGCTGGGCGGTCTTCGACTGGCCGAGCATGGTCGATGCGGCGAGCGTCTCGCGCCACGGGCCGGACAGCAGCTCGGCCGCGCGCAGGATGATCGCGGCGCGGTCGTCGAAGGACATCGCGCGCCAGGCGGGCGCGGCGGCGAGGGCCGCGTCGATGGCGTCCTGGGCGTCCTGCTGGGTGGCGTTGGCGTAGGTGCCCAGGCGGGCCTTGTGGTTGTGCGGCTGCACGACGTCGAACCGCTCGCCGCCGCCCATCCGCTTCTCGCCGCCGATCGTCATCGGCAGGTCGACCGGGTTCTCGGCCAGCTCCTTCAGCTTGACCTCCAGCCGGGCGCGCTCGGGCGAGCCGGGGGCGTAGCCGTGCACCGGCTCGTTGACGGGGGTGGGGACCTGGGTCACAGCGTCCATGGGATCCGTAACTCCTTGATGTTGAGCGGGTGTTGCGAGCGGGGGTGCGGGCTCAGCCCTTACTGGTCAGTTCTCGGCGATCAGCCCTTGCTGACCATCGACCGGAGGAAGAAGCGCAGGTTCGCCGGCTTCTCCGCGAGGCGGCGCATGAAGTAGCCGTACCAGTCGGTGCCGTAGGCGGTGTAGACGCGCATGCGGTGGCCCTCGGCGACGAGGCGGAGGTGTTCGTCGCTCCGGATGCCGTAGAGCATCTGGAACTCGTACTCGTCGGGCTTGCGCCCGGCCTTGCGGGCCAGCTCCTGGGCGATGGAGATCAGACGCGGGTCGTGGGACCCGACCATCGGGTACCCCTCGCCCTCCATCAGGATCCTGAGGATCCGCACATACGCCTTGTCGATCTCCTGCTTCTGCTGGTACGCGACCTCGGCGGGCTCCTTGTACGCGCCCTTCACCAGCCGCACCCGGCTGCCGGCCGCGGCGAGGCGGCGGGCGTCGGCCTCGGTGCGGAACAGGTAGGCCTGGATGACGCAGCCGGTCTGCGGGAAGTCCTTCCGCAGCTCCTCGTGGATGGCGAACATCGAGTCGAGGGTGGTGTGGTCCTCGGCGTCGAGCGTGACCGTCGTACCGATGGCGGCGGCGGCCTCGACGACGGGCCGGACGTTCGCGAGGGCCAGCTCATGGCCGCCGTCCAGCGCCTGGCCGAACATCGACAGTTTGACGGACATCTCGACCCGCTCGCCGAGGCCCAGGTCGCTCAGCCGGTCGACCAGCGTCAGATAGGCGTCGCGGGCCGCGGCGGCCTGCTCGGGGGTGGTGATGTCCTCGCCGACGACGTCCATCGTCAGCTCCAGACCACGGCCGGTGAGATCCTTGATGATCGGCAGGATGTCGTCGATGGTCTCACCGGGGATGAAGCGGTCGACGACCTGCTTGGTCACCGGGGCCGCCGAGATCAGGCGTCGCATCCGGTCGCTGCGCGACGCGGCAAGAATCACGGGACCCAGCACGGGGCACCTCCACAAACCAGCAGATAGAACCACCGTGAAACCTAAGGATCCCTCCGATCCTCAGCCATCGACAGCTGTCACGCATCCGTGCCGCAGATCTCAGACAGATGTATGAAGCAGGCCCGGAAATGCGGGAGAATGCCCGAGTGACGTCCGAAGTCTTCAGCCATGCGGGTGACTACCAGGAGCTGGTCGACGAGATCTCCGAGCTCCTCGGCGTGCCCGCGACCCTGGAGAACCGGGACTTCGAGCTGATCGCCTTCGGTGCGTACGACAGTGAGGACGACCTCGACACCTCCGCGCTGGACCCGGTGCGCACCCGCTCGATCCTGACAAGGCGCTCCACGTCCGCGGTCCGTTCGTGGTTCGAGGGCTTCGGCATCACCCGGGCGACGGGCCCGGTCCGTATCCCGCCGACGCCCGAGGCGGGCGTGTACCGGGGACGCATCTGCCTTCCGGTACGCCATCGGGGTGTCGTCCTCGGCTATGTCTGGCTGCTGGACTCCGAGCCGGGCCCGACCGAGCGGCAGCTGAGCGCGGCCATGGACGTGGCGGCCCGCATCGGCGCCCTGCTGGCGGACGAGGCGCAGCACGGTGCCGACCTCACCCGGGAGCTGCGGGCCGTGCTCACCGCCGAGCGCGGCTGGCCGCAGGACATGGCGGTGGCGGAACTGCGCACCGCGCTCGGCGCCCGCGCGGACGGCCTGCACACGGTGGTCTGCGTGACCCCCTGGCCGTCCGCCGACCCGGACGCCGCCCCTTCCGTGCGTACGGTGCCGGGGGCGCGGGCGCTGTGCACGGTGCCGTGGGGTGCGGCCTCCCATTCGCTCGCCCTGCTGGTACGGCTGCGCTCGGCGGACGTCCTGACGCCGGCCGGCTCGGCGGCGACGCGGCTGCTCGAGCGGGCGCGGCAGCTGGAGGGGGGCGGCACGGCGGCGTGCGGCATCGCGGCCGCACGCACCGGGCTCGCGGAGCTGGCGACGGCCTGGCACGAGGCCCTGGCGGCGGCGCGGGCCGCGCTGGCGGAGCCCCGGCTCGGCCCGGTCGCCGAGTGGGCGCACATCGGCCCGTTCCGCCTGCTGACCGCGCTCCCGCCGGAAGCCGCCCACGACCCTGCCGTACGCACCCTGTTGTCCCCCGCCCACCGCGAACTCGCCCGCACCGCCGAGATCTACCTCGACTGCGCGGGCCAGGCCGCCCGCACGGCCGCCGAGCTGGGCATCCACCGCCAGACCCTGTACTACCGCCTGTCCCGCGTGGAAAAACTGACGGGCCTCGACCTGGACGACGGCGAGGACCGGCTGCTGCTGCACATGGCGCTGAAGAGCGCACGGCTGTAGCCGCCACGCGCGACCCGCGGCAGCCGTCGGTCCTCACGGCGAAGGCGTAGCGCGGGAAGACGGTGAACCCGGTCGGGGCGGACACCGACTCCTTCGAGCCCGTGTCCGTCGAGGGCACCTGATGCGGGACGGGCGGGTCAGGTCTTCGTGACTCCGGCGATCACCTGGCGCAGCCCCTCGGTGAGCTGCTCCGCGGTGGGTGCGGTCTTCGGGTCGAAGCTCCACTGGGCGATGAGACCCGTCATGAGGGTCACGTAGAACATGCCGAGCGTGTCGGCGGTCTCGTCCGAGACGTCCTCCTCGCGCCCGCCCATGAGCATCGGCACGAACCCGCGCCCCGCCTCCCGCTGGGCCCGCACCAAGTGGTCGCGCAGCTCGGGCATTTGGTCGCCCATGACCACGACCTCCATGCTGAGACGCCAGATCGAGCCCGGCGCACGCATGGTGCCGATGACGTTCGACCACACCTCCTGGAACCGTTCGAGGGAACCGGGCTCGGCGCTCATCGCGGCCCCGTCCCCCTCGAAGGCGTCCCCCATTCCCTCGATCAGCGACACATACGCCTGCGCCAGCAGTGCGTCCTTCGACCCGTAGTGGTAGCCGATCGAGGCCAGGTTGGTCCCCGACGCCTTGACGATGTCCCGCGCCGTCGTGCGCGCGAACCCCTTCTCCAGCAGGCAGCGCTTGGCGCCTTCGAGCAGATCCTCACGGTGTCCCATGCCCCCACCCTACTCCGATCCATACACCCGTCCTAGACACGTGAATTATACAATCGTTCTAGACAAGCGTTTAAGACGCCCGTACAGTCCCTGTCATGACGAACCCGACGAGCACCACCACAACACCGTCCGGCCAACTGGCCGGCCACCGCGAATGGACCGCACTGGGCGTGCTGATGCTCCCGTTGCTGCTGGTCTCGATGGACGTCTCGGTCCTGTACTTCGCGATCCCGGCGATCAGCGCCGACCTGGGGCCGAGCGGCACCCAGCAGCTGTGGATCTTCGACATCTACGCCTTCGTCCTGGCCGGCCTGCTGATGACGATGGGCGCCCTGGGCGACCGCATCGGCCGCCGCAAACTGCTCCTGATCGGCGCGGCGGCCTTCGGCATCGCGTCGCTCACCGCGGCCTACGCGAACAGCGCCGAGACCCTGATCGCGGCCCGCGCGGTCCTCGGCATCGGTGGCGCGACCCTGATGCCGTCGACGATGGCGCTGATCCGCACGATGTTCACCGACCCGGGCCAGCGTGCGAAGGCGATCGGCCTGTGGTCCGGTGTGATGACGGCCGGCATCGCGCTCGGCTCGGTGATGAGCGGTGTCCTCGTCCAGTACTTCTGGTGGGGCTCGGTCTTCCTGGTCAACCTGCCCGCGATGGCGCTGCTGCTGATCCTCGGCCCGTTCCTGCTGCCCGAGTCGCGCGACCCCGCCCCCGGCCGCTTCGACTGGCTGAGCGTGCCCCTGTCGATGGCCGCGGTGCTGCCCGTCATCTACGGCCTCAAGGAGATCCCCTCGGAGGGCTGGCACGTCCAGTACGTCGTCTCGATCACCGTCGGCCTGCTCTTCGCGACCGCCTTCGTCCACCGCCAGCGCACCGCGGCCTCACCGATGATCTCGCCCGCCCTGTTCCGCGGCCGCGGCTTCGCACCCTCCGTCGTCCTCAACCTCATCGGCTCGTTCGCCATCATGGGCTCGGCGTACTTCACCACGCAGTACCTGCAGTCGGTGCTCGACAAGAGCGCCATGGAGGCGGCCCTGTGGGCACTGCTGCCCTCGGTGCCCATCGGCATGGCGGCACCACTGGCGACCGCACTGGTCCAGAAGGGCGTCGACCGCGCCTACGTGGTCACCGCGGGCTTCGCGATCGGCGCGGCCGGGTACGCGCTCCTGGCCTTCGCGGACACGGACTCCCTCTGGCTGGTCCTGGTCGCGTGCGGCGTGCTCGCCTCGGGAGTCGTCATGGTCATCTCCCAGATCACGGACCTGGCGCTGAGCAGCACCCCGGTGGAACGGGCGGGCTCGGCGTCCTCCCTGATGGAGACCGGCGCGGAGTTCGGCGGTGCGCTCGGGATGGCCATCCTCGGCTCCATCGGTACGGCCCTCTACCGCCACGAGATCCCCGCCTCGGCCCCCGCTCCGGCCCACGAAACACTGGGCGGCGCACTGGCGGTGGCCGCTCGGCTCCCGGGGCGCGCGGGAGACGCCCTGGCGACGAGCGCTCGCGAGGCGTTCACCAGCGGAATGCACGGCGCGGCGATCGCCGGGACGGTGGTCCTGGTGGGGGCGGCGGCGCTGGCGGCGCGGGCGCTGCGGGGAATTCACGCCGGCGACAAGTAGGGCAACGCGAAGGGGCCGAGCCGACTCACGTCGGCTCGGCCCCTTCGTATGGTGATCTGTCAGACCAGGTTCACGGAACGGGCGAACGTCGCCCCGATCTCCGCCTCGACCTCGACCAGCACCGCGGGGGGCACCGTGTCGTCGACGGTCAGCACGGCCAGCGCCTCGCCACCCGCCACGGCCCGCGAGACCTGCATACCGGCGATGTTGATCCCCGCCTCGCCGAAGATACGGCCGACGGTGCCGACGACACCGGGACGGTCCTCGTACCGCAGCACGACCATGTGGTCGGCAAGGGCGAGGTCGACGTCGTACTCGCCCACGGCCACGATCTTCTGCAGGTGCTTCGGACCGGCCAGCGTGCCGGAGACCGAGACCTCCTCGCCGCCCGAGAGCGTGCCGCGCACGGTGACGACATTGCGGTGGTCGGTCGCCTCCGAGCTGGTGGTCAGCCGCACCTCGACGCCGCGCTCCTGCGCGAACAGCGGGGCGTTGACGTACGACACCGTCTCGTCGACGACGTCCTCGAAGACACCCTTGAGGGCGGACAGCTCCAGCACCTTCACGTCGTGCTGGGTGATCTCGCCGTACACCTCGACGTCGAGGCGGACCGCGACCTCACCGGCGAGCGCGGTGAAGATACGGCCGAGGCGCTCGGCGAGCGGCAGGCCCGGCTTGACGTCCTCGGCGATGACACCGCCCTGGACGTTCACCGCGTCCGGCACGAGCTCACCGGCGAGGGCGAGGCGCACCGAGCGGGCGACGGCGATACCGGCCTTCTCCTGGGCCTCGTCGGTGGAGGCGCCCAGGTGCGGGGTGGCGACGACCTGGTCGAACTCGAACAGCGGGGAGTCCGTGCAGGGCTCCTTCGCGTACACGTCGAGACCGGCACCGGCGACCCGGCCCTCCTTGAGGGCGGAGTACAGCGCCTCCTCGTCGACGATCCCGCCGCGCGCGGCGTTGACGATGCGCACGCTCGGCTTGACCTTGCGCAGCGCCTCGTCGCCGATGAGGCCGACGGTCTCGGGGGTCTTGGGCAGGTGGACGGTGATGAAGTCGGAGACCTCGAGCAGCTCGTCCAGGGACAGCACCTTGACGCCCATCTGGGCGGCGCGCGCGGGCTGGATGTAGGGGTCGTAGGCGACGACCTTCATGCCGAACCCGGACATGCGCTGGGCGACCAGCGCACCGATCCGGCCGAGACCGACGACACCGAGGGTCTTCTCGGCGAGCTCGACACCCGTGTACTTGCTGCGCTTCCACTCGCCGTTCTTCAGCGCGGCGTTGGCCTGCGGGATGTGGCGGGCGGTGGCGACGATGAGACCGCAGGCCAGCTCGGCGGCGGTCACGATGTTCGAGGTGGGGGCGTTGACGACCATCACGCCGGCCTTGGTGGCGGCGGAGACGTCCACGTTGTCCAGGCCGACGCCGGCTCGTGCGACGACCTTCAGCTTGTTCGCGGCGGCGATGGCCTCGGCGTCCACCTTGGTGGCGGAGCGGATCAGGATGGCGTCGACGTCGGCGATGGCCGGGAGCAGTTCGGCTCGGTCCGCTCCGTTGCAGTGCCGGATCTCGAAGTCGGGGCCAAGCGCGTCCACGGTCGCGGGCGACAGCTCTTCAGCGATGAGTACGACGGGTTTCGAGCTCACGTGAGTCCTCACAAGTCCAATGCGGACGGCCGTCCCGACGGCCGCAGGCGGTGGAGGTTTGCTAGCCGCGTGGAAGACGCACGACGCTGTGGGCCTGACGCGTATGTAGTACGGCAGTGTAGTGGCGCCGCGACGATCGTCCTGCGCCTCTCCGGAAGGATCACCCGTCCGTGAGTGGACGGTCTGGACAACGGGGCCGGAGCAGTCCGCTCCGGCCCCGTCGCCATGAGGCTTACGCCTCCTCGTCCACCCAGCTCATCAGCTTCCGCAGCTGCTTGCCCGTGGTCTCCAGCAGGTGCTCGCTGTCCTGCGTCTTGTACTCGTTGTACTTCTTCAGACCGCCGTGGTACTCGGCCATCCACTCACGGGCGAAGGTGCCGTCCTGGATCTCGGCGAGGACCTTCTTCATCTCGGCCTTGGTGGCGTCGGTGATGATCCGCGGGCCGGTGACGTAGTCGCCCCACTCGGCGGTCTCGGAGATCGACCAGCGCATCTTCTCCAGGCCGCCCTCGTACATGAGGTCCACGATCAGCTTCAGCTCGTGCAGGCACTCGAAGTACGCGATCTCCGGCTGGTAGCCCGCCTCGGTCAGCGTCTCGAAACCGGCCTTCACCAGCGCGGCCGTACCACCACAGAGAACGGCCTGCTCACCGAAGAGGTCGGTCTCGGTCTCCTCGGTGAAGGTGGTCTTGATGACGCCGGCGCGGGTGCCGCCGATGCCCTTGGCGTACGACAGCGCGAGCGCGAAGGCGTTGCCGGTCGCGTCCTGCTCGACGGCCGCGATGCACGGAACGCCGCGGCCCTCCTCGTACTGACGGCGCACCAGGTGACCCGGGCCCTTCGGGGCGACCATGCAGACGTCGACGTTGGCCGGGGGCTTGATGAAGTCGAAGCGGATGTTCAGGCCGTGGCCGAAGAACAGCGCGTCGCCGTCCTTGAGGTTGTCCTTGATGGACTCCTCGTAGACCTGGGCCTGGATCGGGTCCGGCACCAGGATCATGATGACGTCGGCCTCGGCGGCGGCCTCGGACGGCGTCACCACGCGCAGGCCCTGCTCCTCGGCCTTCGCCTTGGACTTGGAGCCCTCGTGCAGACCGACACGGACGTCGACACCCGAGTCACGGAGCGACAGCGCGTGGGCGTGGCCCTGGCTGCCGTAACCGATGACCGCGACCTTGCGGCCCTGGATGATGGACAGGTCGGCGTCGGCGTCGTAGAACAGCTCGGCCACTTTGGGTTCTCTCCTTGAGTGCAGGTTGTGCGTCCCACCGTATGACGGCGGGCGGAAGTGAAGTTTCGGGGTCTCGGAATACGGGCGGCCGGTGTCACCCGGCCGCCCCAATACGTCGTTACGCCGACCGGTCGAGAGCGCGCAGCGACCGGTCCGTGATCGAGCGGGCGCCCCGGCCGATCGCGATCGTGCCGGACTGGACGAGCTCCTTGATGCCGTACGGCTCCAGCATCTTCAGCATGGCGGACAGCTTGTCGCTGCTGCCGGTGGCCTCGATGGTGACGGCCTCCGGGGAGACGTCGACGGTCTTGGCGCGGAACAGCTGGACGATCTCGACGATCTGGGAGCGCGTCTCGTTGTCGGCGCGCACCTTCACCAGGACGAGTTCGCGCTGGACGGCCTGGGCCGGCTCCAGCTCGACGATCTTCAGCACGTTGACGAGCTTGTTGAGCTGCTTGGTCACCTGCTCGAGCGGCAGGTCCTCCACGTTCACCACGATGGTGATGCGGGAGATGTCGGGGTGCTCGGTGACGCCGACCGCGAGCGAGTCGATGTTGAAGCCGCGGCGGGAGAACAGGGCGGCGATCCGGGCCAGGATGCCCGGGGTGTTCTCCACCAGGACGGAGAGCGTGTGCTTGGACATGGTCTGGTTGCGTCTCTCTCGCTCAGTCGTCTTCGTTGTCGCCGAAGTCGGGGCGGACGTCCCGGGCGGCCATGATCGTGTCGTTCGAGGTGCCGGCGGCGACCATCGGCCACACCATCGCGTCCTCGTGGACGATGAAGTCGATGACGACGGGGCGGTCGTTGATGGAGTTGGCCTCTTCGATGACCTTGTCGAGGTCGGCCGGGTCCTCGCAGCGGATCGCGTAGCAGCCCATGGCCTCCGACAGCTTCACGAAGTCGGGGACGCGGGTGCCGGCGCTCGGCTGCTTGCCGTCGGCCTCGGGGCCGCTGTGCAGCACGGTGTTGGAGTAGCGCTGGTTGTAGAAGAGGGTCTGCCACTGGCGGACCATCCCGAGGGCGCCGTTGTTGATGATGGCGACCTTGATCGGGATGTTGTTCAGGGCGCAGGTGGTGAGTTCCTGATTGGTCATCTGGAAGCAGCCGTCGCCGTCGATCGCCCAGACCGTCTGGTCCGGGGCGCCGGCCTTGGCCCCCATCGCGGCCGGGACCGCGTAGCCCATCGTTCCGGCGCCGCCGGAGTTCAGCCAGGTGGCGGGCTTCTCGTACTGGATGTAGTGCGCGGCCCACATCTGGTGCTGGCCCACGCCCGCGGCGAAGATCGTGCCCTCCGGCGCGAGCTCTCCGATGCGCTGGATGACCTGCTGCGGCGACAGCTGGCCGTTCTCGGGGTGCTCGTAGCCCAGCGGGTAGGTCTCGCGCCAGCGGCTGAGGTCCTTCCACCAGGCGCTGTAGTCGCCCTGGTGGCCCTCGCTGTGCTCCTTCTGGACGGCCTGGATCAGGTCGGCGAGGACCTCGCGCGCGTCCCCGACGATCGGCACGTCCGCGGCGCGGTTCTTGCCGATCTCGGCGGGGTCGATGTCGGCGTGGACGATCTTGGCGTACGGGGCGAAGCTGTCCAGCTTGCCGGTGACGCGGTCGTCGAAGCGGGCTCCGAGGGCGACGATCAGGTCGGCCTTCTGCAGCGCGGTGACGGCGGTGACCGCACCGTGCATGCCCGGCATTCCCACGTGCAGCGGGTGGCTGTCGGGGAATGCGCCGAGCGCCATCAGGGTGGTGGTGACGGGCGCTCCGGTGAGCTCGGCGAGAACCTTGAGCTCGGCGGTGGCGTGTGCCTTGATGACACCGCCGCCGACGTAGAGGACGGGCCGCTTCGCGGAGGTGATGAGCTTCGCGGCCTCGCGGATCTGCTTGGCGTGCGGCTTGGTCACCGGACGGTAGCCGGGCAGGTCCATGACCGGCGGCCAGGAGAAGGTCGTCTGCGCCTGCAGCGCGTCCTTCGCGATGTCGACCAGGACCGGGCCGGGCCGGCCGGTGGAGGCGATGTGGAAGGCCTGCGCGATCACCCGCGGGATGTCCTCCGCCTTGGTGACCAGGAAGTTGTGCTTGGTGATCGGCATGGTGATGCCGACGATGTCCGCTTCCTGGAAGGCGTCCGTACCGATCGCCTTGGACGCGACCTGCCCGGTGATCGCCACGAGCGGCACCGAGTCCATGTGCGCGTCGGCGATCGGGGTCACCAGGTTGGTGGCGCCCGGTCCTGAGGTCGCCATGCAGACGCCGACCTTGCCGGTGGCCTGCGCGTAACCCGTCGCCGCGTGGCCGGCCCCCTGCTCGTGGCGGACCAGGACGTGACGCACCCGGGTCGAGTCCATCATCGGGTCGTACGCGGGAAGGATCGCACCGCCGGGAATGCCGAATACCGTGTCGGCCCCGACCTCCTCGAGAGAGCGGATGAGGGACTTCGCACCCGTGACGTGCTCGGGTGCGGACTGCTGTCCTCCGGATCGGGGCCGCGGCTGCGGATGGGCCCCGGTGGCCTGCTCGGTCATCGTCAGTCTCTTCTCGATGCTGAGGGTTTTTGCGAGGTTTGTACGGTGTTCAAGCGCTGCACGACTGGTGCCTGTGCAACAAAAAACCCCTCGTGCCGTAAGGCAAGCGAGGGGAGCGCGCCGGGTGTGGTCGCTGGGAGTTCCGGGTCGGTCCGGACATCACCAGCTCAGCCGACGCGCTTTCCAAGTACGAGAATTCGGGTGCGCATGGCACAGACCCTCCCCCCGGCACGCACCACGTGTCAAGTGGGTGGGACGGGAGTCTCATTATGTGAGCGGAGTCCACTTCCGCCTCCCAGAACGGCGGGGACACCACTTGTGTACACCCCTGAACCACCTCCCGCGAACGCGGGCTCGATCGGCCCGTGCGGCACCGGATAGTGGCCGGAAGCAAGTGCCCGGCGCACCCGGACCTCGTCCAGCGGACCGGAGAACGCCATGCCCTGCCCGTGCGTGCACCCCATCGCGCGCAGCGCCACGACCTGTTCGGGCAGGTCCACGCCGTCGGCCACGGACTGCAGCCCGAGGTCGGTCGCGATCCGCAGCAGCCCACTGGTGATCTTGTGCAGCCGCGCCGACTCGACGACGCCCTCGACCAGGCTGCGGTCGAGTTTCAGCACGTCGACGGGGAGTCTGCGCAGCGCCGTGATCGCCGCGTGGCCGCCGCCGAAGCCGTCCAGGGCGATCCGGACGCCGAGTCTGCGCAGGGCGGCCAGGCGTCGCTCCAGCTCGTCCAGGGAGACCCGGGGGTCGGTGTCGGACAGCTCGATCACCAGGGAGCCGGACGGCAGCCCGTGCCGGGTCAGCAGGGCCTCGATCGAGCCGAGCGGCATCGAACGGTCGAGCAGCCGCCGGGCGCTCATCGGGACCGCGACGGGCACCGACAGTCCCGCGCCGGTGCGCTCGGCGGCCTGTTCCACGGCCTCCTCCAGCATCCAGCGGCCGAGCTCGGCGGTCTTGTCGCTGTCCTCGGCGACCCGCAGGAACTCGGCCGGGGTGAACAGCACCCCCTGCGAGGACCGCCAGCGCGCCTGGGCCTCGACCGATGTGATCCGGCCGTCCTCCAGACAGACCACGGGCTGGTGCAGCAGCGCGAACTCGCCGTCGTGCAGTGCGGCACGCAGCCGGGTGGCCAGCTCCGCCTTGCGTACGACGTCCTGCTGCATCTGCGGGGCGTACAGCTCGACGCGGCCCTTGCCGGCCGCCTTGGCGCGGTACATGGCGAGGTCGGCGTTGCGCAGCAGCTCGCCCGCGCCGAGGCCGGGCTCGGCGAAGGCGACGCCGATGGAGGCCGCCACCCGGACATCGTTGCCGTCGATGAGGTACGGCTGCGAGAGCGTGATCCTGAGGCGGTCGGCGAGCTCCAGGATGTGCCGTTCGCGCGCGGAGCGGTCCCGGGTGCCGTCCCCCGCGATCAGGGCCGCGAACTCGTCGCCGCCGAGCCGGGAGGCGGTGTCCCCGTGCCGTACCGCGTCCTGGAGTCTGCGGGCGGCCTGGACGAGCAGTTCGTCCCCGGCCTGGTGCCCGATCGTGTCGTTGACGGCCTTGAAGCCGTCGAGGTCGATGAAGAGGACGGCCGTGCCGCGCAGGGACACCCGGTCGGCGGCCCGGCGGCCGGACAGGGCCTGCTGGACGCGCTTGGTGAACAGGGCGCGGTTGGGCAGGTCGGTGAGCGGGTCGTGCTCGGCGTTGTGCTGCAGCTGGGCCTGCAGCCGCACTCTTTCGGTCACGTCCCGGCTGTTGAAGATGAGGCCGCCGTGGTGGCGGTTGACCGTGGACTCGACGTTGAGCCAGCCGCCGTCGCCGGACCGGAAGCGGCACTCGATGCGCGTAGTGGGTTCCTCGAGCGGGCTGGCGGCGAGGAAGCGGCGCACCTCGTGCACCACGCAGCCCAGGTCCTCCGGGTGGATGAGATTGGCCAGTTCCGTACCCACGAGGTCCTCGGCGGGCCGTCCGTAGACGCCGGCGGCGGCCGGGGAGACGTAGCGGAGGATGCCGTTGGGCGCGGCGATCATGATGACGTCGCTGGAGCCCTGCACCAGGGAGCGGAAGTGGTTCTCCTTCTGGGCCAGTTCCTGGGTGAGGGTGATGTTGTCGAGCAGCATGATGCCCTGGCGCACCACGAGGGCGAGCACCACCGTGCCGCCGGTGAGGAGCACCACGCGGTCGACCCGATGGCCGTTCAGGACGGTGTAGAGGATGCCGAGGGTGCACACGGCCGCGGCGAGATAGGGCGTGAGGGCGGCCAGGGAGCCGGCGATGGGCCGGGCGGCCGGATACCGACTGTGCTCACTTCCTTGCGGTGCCGGGTGGTGCTGGTGCGCGCCGCCCCGCTGGCCCGGCACGTGTTCGTGCACCACGCGCGTGTGCCCGTCGAGGTCGCACCGGCCGGACTCGGCCTGCTGGCCCTGCCGGGGCGCGGCCCAGGGGGCGTACGCGAGGAGCAGGGAGCCGGCGAACCAGCCCGCGTCGAGCAACTGGCCCGAGTGGTAGCTGTTGTGCAGCAGCGGCGAGGTGAACAGGGCGTCGCACATCACCGTCAGCGCCAGCGCGCCGATGGCGGTGTTGACCGCCGTGCGGTTCACCGCGGAGCGCCTGAAGTGCAGCGCGAGCACCATGCTGACCAGGACGATGTCCATCAGCGGGTAGGCGAGCGACAGCGCGGTGTGCGCGACGCTCGGCCCGTCGAACTTGGCCGCCTGGGCGAGCGCGAGGCTCCACGACAGCGTGAGCAGCGAGCCGCCGATCAGCCAGGCGTCGAGCGCGAGGCACACCCAGCCGGCCTTCGTCACCGGCCGCTTGGCGAGCACCAGGAGCCCCACGATCGCGGGCGGCGCGAAGCACAGGAAGAACAGGTCGGCATAGCTGGGAGTGGGCACCTGCTCCCCCAGGACGACCTCGTACCACCCCCAGACCGCGTTGCCCAGGGCGGCCATGGCCGAGGAGAGGGCGAACAGCAGCCAGGCGGGTCGAAAGCGGACACGGCGGCTACGGGCGTACAGGAACAGCGACACGGCGGCGGTGCCGGCCGCGGCGCTCAGCCCGAAGTCGCCCATGATCAGCGAGAGTTCGTCCGAACCCCAGCCGAACGCGGAACCGACGGCGTATCCCGCGCACACCAGGGCCAGAACGAGTTGGGGGACCAGACCGTGTCCGCGGCCGGCGACCGGCGGACGGGGTACCAGCGTCCCCTGCGAAGGCTGTACCCGCACCGCTGCGGCGAGGGTGGTCGTGGGGGGCGGGGGCGAGCTCACCGGGCCCACCCGGTCCGCATCGCTCCCAGGTCCCGCGGCTCCCGGTGCGCTGGGTGCGCATGCCCCCGGCGGCTGTGCCTGCGGTGGTGATGGCTGTGACGGCAGCCGTGACTGCCGTGGTGACCGCGTCTGCGCGCGGCCGTACGCCAGAGTCGCCTCCGGCGGCCCCGTCGCGTCGGATCGCTCGCCCATAGGCCGTGCATCGCCCGTCGCCCCCCTCACAGTCTGAATTTCCATCCCCGGCGCCGAACGGTGCGGCGCAGCCCCTGCTCGGGACGATACACCAGTCTCGTCACTCAGGGACATAGTTCCTCTACGCTCCGTGACGACCAGCGGGAATGTGAGCACGGACCGCGTCCGCAAGGTTGCGGAGGGTACCGGAAGCGGATTACACGCCCGTTGCGCCCGTCGCGCGGGGCGCGCAGGGGACGCTCAAGTCGTCGGGGTCACGCGCCGTTCGCGCCTGTCGTAAGGATCACGTTGCGCAGCGGCTCCCGGTTCAGGAAACGGGTCAGCTGGTCCACCAGCAGCCGCTTGGCGCGGGGCAGGAACGCGGACGAGGGGCCTCCGACATGGGGGCTGATCAGGACGCCGGGCGCGCGCCACAGGGGGTGTTCGCGGGGCAGCGGCTCCGGGTCGGTGACGTCCAGGGCGGCGGTGATGCGGCCGGATTCCACCTCGGCGAGCAGGGCCTTGGTGTCGACGACGGGGCCGCGGGAGACATTCACGAGGAGCGCGCCGTCCTTCATCCGCGCCAGGAAGTCGGCGCCGGCCAGGCCGCGGGTGGCCTCGGTGAGGGGCGTGACCAGGACGACGACATCCGCTTGTGGCAGCAGGGCGGGCAGATCGGTGAGCGGATGCACCGGGCCGCGCGCCGTGGTGCGCTCAGAGCGCGCGACGCGCGCCACCCGCGCCACCTCGAACGGAACGAGCCGGTCCTCGATGGCGGATCCGATCGACCCGTAGCCGACGATGAGGACGTTCTTGTCCGCCAGCGCGGGCCGGAAGCCGCCGAGCCACTCCCCGCGGTCCTGGGCGCGCACGAAGTCGGGGACGCCGCGCAGCGAGGCCAGGATCAGCGTGAGTGCGAGCTCCGCGGTGCTCGCCTCGTGCACCCCGCGCGCGTTGCACACCTGCACGCCGGGACGCAGGTGCTTCAGTCCCGGCTCCAGGCTGTCGATGCCGGCCGTCAGGGTCTGTACGACCTGTACGCCGCTCAACGCGGGCAGGGGACGTACGCCCACGTCACTGGGCTTCATGTAGGGAACGACGTAGAAGACGCAGTCGGCAGGGTCCGCGGGGAAGTCGTCGGCGCCGTCCCAGAAACGGTACTCGGGGCCCTCGGGAAGCCCCTCGATCGTCTCGGGCGGGATGGAGAGCCACACGTCAGCAGTCATGTCAGGAGGCTATGTCAGGTTCATGGGAGCGCAGAGGTTAGGTTGGGGGGCCAGGACAGGGAGGGTCACGAGCAGGTGGAGCGCAGGACGATCGGCGCGGGGGCACTCGCGGTGGGGGCCGTCGGACTCGGGTGCATGCCGATGAGCTGGGCGTACAGCGGGTCGCGGCAGCGGGGCGACGCATCGCTCAGGGCGGTGCACCGGGCGCTGGACGCGGGCTCGACGCTCCTGGACACGGCCGACATGTACGGCCCGTTCACCAACGAGCTGCTTGTGGGGCGGGTGTTGAAGGAGCGCCGCCAGGACGCCTTCGTGTCGACGAAGGTCGGCCTGCTGGTGGGCGAGCAGCACATCGTGGCCAACGGCCGCCCCGGCTATGTGAAGCGCGCCTGCGACGCGTCCCTGAGGCGCCTGCAGACGGACGTCATCGATCTCTACCAGCTGCACCGTGAGGACCCGGAGGTCCCGGTGGAGGAGACATGGGGCGCGATGGCGGAGCTCGTACAGGCCGGAAAGGTACGGGCGTTGGGGTGGTGCGCGGTGGGCGCCCGCGGCGGCCGGCGCTCGGGCGGCCGACTGCACGACGCGACGATCAGGCAACTCCGGCGCGTCCAGCAGGTGTTCCCGGTGAGCGCGGTGGAGGCCGAGCTGTCGGTGTGGTCGCCGGAGGCACTGGAGTCGCTGCTGCCGTGGTGCGAGGCGCGTGACGTCGGCTTCCTGGCCGCGATGCCGCTCGGCAACGGCTTCCTGACCGGCACGCTCACCCCGGGCCAGGGCTTCGAACCGGACGACGTGCGCGCCCGCCACCCCCGTTTCACCGCGGAGATGATGGCCGCGAACCAGCCGATCGTGGCCGGCCTGCGCAGGGTCGCGGCCCGGCACGGCGACGAGGTCACGCCCGCCCAGGTGGCCCTGGCCTGGGTGCTGGCCCAGGGACGGCACGTGGTCCCGGTCCCGGGCACCAAACACGAGCACTGGGCGGCGGAGAACGCCGCGTCCGCAGCCCTCCGGCTGACCCCGGAGGACCTGGCCGAGGTGGCCGGGCTGCCGGGGGCGCGGGGATCCTGGGACTGAGGCACCGCGTCGTGGGACCGAAACCGGGCGGGTGGCCGCGGCGGCGGAGATTCGGGATTCGGGGACCGGGAACCTGTGAGGCGCGGGCGGTGTAAGACAAGGAGAACCTGCCGCTGGACCGCCGCCCGAAGGGACCAAGATCGTGCTACGACGAGCTGTGCCGGCCGTGCTGGCCACGACCGCGCTCCTGCTGACGGCGGGCTGTTCCTCCGGCGGAGGGTCCGGGGGCGGCGGTGAAAGAACGGGGCCGGGCACCGCGACCTCGTCACCGTCTCGGCAGGCGGCCGAACAGGCCCCGCCCGCCAAGGGCTCCGTCACAGTGCTGCGCACGGTCGCGACAGGTCTGAAGACCCCGTGGGGCCTCGCCCGGCTGCCCGGCGGGGGCCTGCTCGTCTCCTCCCGGGACGAGGGGACGATCACGAAGGTCGACGAGAAGACCGGCAGCAAGACCGAGCTGGGCAATCTCCGGGGTCTCCCCCGCCGGAGAGGGCGGCCTCCTCGGCATCGCGCTCTCCCCGGACTTTGCCGCGGACCGCATGATCTACGCGTACTTCACCTCGGCCTCGGACAACCGCATCGTCCGCCTGCTGTACGACGCGAAGAAGCCGGCCGGCGAACAGCTGGGCGCCCCGGACACGATCTTCAAGGGCATCCCCAAGGGCTACATCCACAACGGCGGCCGGATCGCCTTCGGCCCGGACGGGATGCTGTACGCGGGCACGGGCGAGAGCGGGAACCGGGGCCTGGCCCAGGACAGGAAGTCCCTGGGCGGCAAGATCCTCCGTCTCACCCCGGAGGGCGACCCGGCTCCCGGCAACCCCTTCCCGGACTCCCCCGTCTACACCTACGGTCACCGCAACGTCCAGGGCCTGGCCTGGGACCCCGAACAGCGCCTGTTCGCCTCGGAGTTCGGCCAGGACACCTGGGACGAGCTGAACGCGATCAAGCCGGGCGACGACTACGGCTGGCCGGACGCCGAGGGCAGGTCGTCCGACCCCGAGTACCACAACCCGCTGGCCCAGTGGCACACGGACGACGCCTCCCCCAGCGGCATCGCCTACGCCGAGGGCTCGATCTGGATGGCGGGCCTGAAGGGCCGGCGCCTGTGGCGCATCCCCCTGAAGGGCACGGCGGCCGCGGCCGATCCGCAGCCCTTCCTGCAGGGCAAGTACGGCCGCCTGCGCACCGTGCTCCCGGCCGGCGGCAACAAGCTGTGGCTGACGACGAGCAACACGGACGGCCGAGGAGACCCGAAGTCCGGCGACGACCGGATACTGGAGCTGGAGGTCGGCTGAGGGATCACTCCTCAGCAGCGTCCGACTGCCCCTCCTGCCGGGACGGCCGTACGACGACCTTCCCGGACTCGAGGTCTATCGGCCCACGTCCGGGGTCGTTGTCGCCGACGTCCTCGCGGGTCAGTTCCAGCCTCTTCTTCTCGTCGCGGGTGTGTTTGCGGCCGGGTGCGAAGAGTTCCTCGAAGACGTTGAACATCGCTCTCCCTTCAGCTGCTGAGTCATCCGGCGATGAGCCGGTCGCCGTCCCCCGGCGGGAAGAGTCCCCGTCGATGCGCCACCGCCGCCGCCTCTCCTCTTCCTGAGACGCCGAGCTTGCCCAGAATGTTCGACACATGGACGCTGGCGGTCTTCGGGGAGATGAAGAGTTCCTCGGCTATCTGGCGGTTGGTGCGGCCGGCGGCGACCAGGCGCAGGACGTCACGTTCCCGTCCGGTGAGGCCGAGCGCCTCCGCGGGGTCCGCGGGCCGCCGGTCCGGGACGCTCTTCAGGGCGAGGCGGGCTCGCTGGGCGAGCAGGGCGACGGCGTCGGCAAGGGGGCGGGCACCGAGGTGGTCGGCCACCGCATGGGCCAGGCGCAGCAGTTCGGTGGCGCGGTCCCGCTCGTCGTCGCCGCCCGAGCCGAGGAGGGCCTCGGCCAGCCGGTGGCGGACGCGGGCGAGGTCGTAGGGGCGGTCCAGGGCTTCGAAACAGGTGACCACGTCCGACCAGGTGTCGATGGTGTCGCAGCCCTCGGCGCGGGCGAGTTCGGCGCGGACCCACTGCTCGTGGGCGAGCCAGATGGGGGTGTCGGTGGTGGTCTTCTTGACGGCCTCGCGGAGCCGTTCGAGGGCGTCGGCACGGCCCTGTGCCGCCGCGGGCAGGGCCCGGGCGTCGGCCTCGGCGGTGGCGGCGGCCAGCAGCAGGGGCCAGCCGTAGCGCTGGGTGCCGGGCGGGATGTCGGAGACCAGGGCGCGGGCGAGTTCGGCCCGGGCGTCGAGGAGGCGGCCCTCCCCGGCGGCCACACCGATCTCGATGCAGGAGAGGGGGAGGGTGTGCTGAGGCATGGGATCGTGCGTGCCCAAGTAGCTTCGGGCCGCGGCGAGTTGGCGGGCGGCCTCGGGCAGGTCGCCGCGGCCGAGGGCGACATGCGCGAGACAGCTGGCGCCGGCGCCCCGGGGCTTGGCGCCGTGCCCCACGCGCAGGGCGCCTGCCGCCGCGTCGGCGGCCTCGTCCCAGCGGCCCAGGGAGTAGAGCGCCTCGGAGAGGTTGGCCCACACCCAGGCCTCGGAGTCCAGCTGGCCGAACTTCCTGGTGTAGACGAGGCCTTCCTGGAGGAGGGGGACGGCTTCCCGGGTGCGGCCCACCGCGTCCAGTTCGGCGGCCAGATTGACGTAGGCGCGACCGGCGACGTACGAGACGCCCTCCTCCAGGGCCCGGTCCTTGACCTCCTGCATCTCGGCGAGGCCCGCCTCGACGGAACCCGCGTCGACCATCAGGCCGCCGTAGGTGAGGCGGGCGTTGAGCTCGATCTCGCGGGCTCCGACCATGCGCGCGTACTCGACGGCACGCTCGGCGGAGGAGAGGGCTTCGGGCCCCGGTTCATGGAGCATCGACCAGGCGGCGGCGGTGGAGAGCACCTCGGCGTGCACCTCGGAGGGCGGCAGGCCGCGGACCAGTTCCTGGGCGGTGCCGAGTTCCTTCCAGCCGTCGCCGCGGGCCAGGGCCTGCACGAGACGGGAGCGCTGGACCCAGAACCAGGCGGCGCGCAGGGGGTCGTCCTCGTCCTCCAGCAGATGCAGGGCCCGCTTGGTGATCTTCAGGGCGCGTTCGCGCTCCCCGGACAGCCGGCCGGCGACCGCGGCCTCGGCCATCAGGTCCAGATAGCGCAGGGGTGTGGTGGCCGGATCACAGCCGCAGGGCGGGTAGACCTCGGTGTAGTCGATGGGGCGCAGCCGGTCCCGTACGTCCTCGGGGGCGGTGTCCCACAGCTCCATCGCCCGTTCCAGGAGCCGCAGTTGCTCGCTGTAGGCGTGGCGGCAGCGGGCCTCGACGGAGGCGTCCAGGACGGCGGGGAGGGCCTTGGCCGCGTTGTGGGCGTGGTACCAGTAGCTGGCCAGGCGCATGACGCGCTGGTCGGCGGGGACGAGCGTCGGGTCGGCCTCCAGGGCCTCGGCGTAGCGGCGGTTGAGGCGGGAGCGCTCGCCGGGCAGCAGATCGTCGCTGACCGCCTCGCGGACCAGGGAGTGGCGGAAGCGGTAGCCGTCGCCGGTGGGCGTGGCCAGCAGGATGTTGGCGTTCACGGCGGCCCGCAGCGCCTCGATGAGGTCGTCCTCGGCGAGCTGGGCGACGGCGGCGAGCAGCGGGTACTCGACGGTGGAGCCGCCCTCGGCGACGATCCGGGCGACCCGCTGGGCGATCTCGGGCAGGCCCTCGACCCGGACCAGGAGCAGATCGCGGAGGGAGTCGGTGAGGCCGGTGCCGCAGCCCTCGCTGGCGCAGACGGCGAGTTCCTCCACGAAGAAGGCGTTGCCGTCGGAGCGTTCGAAGATGTCGTCGACCTGGGTGGGGTCCGGTTCGGCGGCGAGGATGCCGGCGATCTGGCGGGCGACCTCCTCCCGGTTGAAGCGGCCGAGTTCGACGCGGCGGACGGTGCGCAGCCGGTCGAGTTCCGCGAGCAGCGGGCGCAGCGGATGGCGGCGGTGGATGTCGTCGGCACGGTAGGTGGCGAGGACGACCAGGCGGCCGGTGCGCAGGGTGCGGAAGAGGTAGGCGAGGAGGTGGCGGGTGGAGGCGTCGGCCCAGTGCAGGTCCTCGAGGGCGACGACGACGGTCCGCTCGGCGGCGACGCGCTCCAGGACGCGGGCGGTGAGTTCGAAGAGGCGGGCCATGCCCTCCTCGTCGTGCCGCCCTCCGGAGGCCTCGCCCAGTTCGGGCAGGAGCCGGGTGAGTTCCTCCTCCTGGCCTGCGGCCGCGGCGGCGAGCTCGTCGGGCAGTTCGCGGCGCAGGGCGCGCAGGGCGGTGGAGAAGGGGGCGAAGGGCAGCCCGTCGGCACCGATCTCGACACAGCCGCCGAGCGCGACGACGGCACCCGCACGGCAGGCCGCGGTGGCGAACTCCTCGACCAGCCGGGTCTTGCCCACCCCGGCCTCGCCGCCGATCAGGAGGGCCTGCGGGGTGCCCGCGGCGGCTTGGGCGAGGGCGTCGTTCAGGATGTCGAGTTCTTCTGTTCGGCCGACGAACACGGGGCTTACGGACCTGGTCTCCACGACGCCGAGCATCGCATGAGGGTCCGACAGCGCGGGAACGGTTTTCGCCCGGGGGCTGCCGCCCCCGGGCCCCCGCTTCGGCCCTGGAGGGGCCTCGTCCTCAAGCGCCGGACCGGCTGGTTGCGGCCGGCCGGCGCTTGCCGCGCTCACGCCGCGCGGGCGGACCGGAGCCGTCGAAGACCCCGGCTATGGCTTTCGTCCTCGGCGGCATGGCGGGTGGCCTCGTGGCGGGCGGCGCGGCGGACGCGGACGACCTGGCGGGCCAGCCGCTCCTGCTCGGCCTGGCGGATCAGATCGGCGGAGCGGTACTGGGAGATCTCGTACTCGTACATGGTGTGTCCCTTGTGAGAGGCGGTTTTCGGGCTTCGCTTGCTGCGATGCCTCAACCTTCGTCTCCAAGGGGGGTGCGCCACATCGGGAGAGTTCCGCATCTTCGGGGCCGCCCGGGGCCTTAGATGTGCGTGAGGGGCCTCAGGAGCTCCGTAAGGTGCTCACGGATGCCCTAAGACCCCTCAGGACCTGCGGTGATGCGGTGGTGGTTCAGCCGGTCGAGGGCACGCTGATCAGGAGGTCGCTGTACTGCAGGACGGCCAGCAGCAGGCCGATGACGCCGAGAGCGACACCGCCCCAGGCGACCGACTTGATCCAGACCGGCTGCGGCTTGCCGGGGGCGCCGAAGGCGGGCCGGGCGAGCACCACGACGCCGACGATCAGCGCGAGGAGCGCGAACGTGCCGCCCCAGAACGCGGTGGCCTTCCAGGCGTCGCCGTAGCCCTCCTTGAGGAGCTTGGCGACATCGGAGGACTGCTGCGTCTGCGCGTGCATCTGCCCCACGAGCGTCTGGCGCGCGGAGGCGACGGTGCCGACCCAGCTGCCGGTCAGCGAGATGACGCCGAGCGCGGCGGAGACGACGGCCCCGGCACCCTGGCCGACGCCGGAGGGCTCCCGGTCGCCGCCGTCGCTCTCGACAAGGTCTGCCTCGGCGGTCGCCTCCTCGGGGGTCTCCTCGGCTGCGGTGGCGTCCACCGTCTCCTCGTCGGGCTTCACTTCGGCGGCCACGGTCGTGCCGGCCTCGTCATCAGTCTTGGTGGTTCCCATACCTCGCACCGTACGGACGCTGTCTGAGAAGTCTCTTAATGATCGTCGGGGCGATCGTGGAGGCCTCTTCTTACGGATCTTCACTCATCGTGGTGTGCGGCACGCGCGCGTACTGCGCGCCACTCCGGGGCGAGGATCGACCACACCTCGAGGTCGTGCCGCACCCCACCATAGGGGTGCGCCTGGCGCCGTACTCCGTCGCGGGTCATTCCGAGGCGCCGGGCGACGTTCAGACTGGGTACGTTCCCCGAGGCGGCGACCCATTCGATGCGGTGGATGCCGCGCTCCTCGACCGCCCAGTCGATGAGCACCCGCATGGCCCGGGTGACCAGTCCGCGGCCCGTCGCGGCGGGCTCCAGCCAGCAGCCGACCTCGGCGTTCTGGGTCTCCGCGTCGAAGTTCAGCGTGAGCACGCCACCCACGAGCTTTCCGTCGAGCCGGATGCCGTGGAGCGAGCCGGTGTCGGCGGCGCGCATGTCGGCGTACCGCTGGAGCACCTCCCGTGCGGAGGGCACGTCGACGGCCTTGGAGCCGAAGGCGATGAACTGGCCGATGAAGTCCCGTCCGCGCTCGAGATGCGCCAGGAACTCCTCGGCGTGCCACGGCTCCAGGGGACGCAGTTCGGCATCGTCACCCAGAGGTATCGCGTACATCCTCGTCCCGCCCCTTCGCCAGTACGTCCGCCACCTCGGCGTCCGTCGCCGCGGCCAGCCTCTCATGGGCCGCGCGGGCCTCGGGCGGTTCGATGCTGATGCGGGGAAGGCGCCGGTCGAGCCAGCGGGGCAGCCACCAGTTGGCGCCGCCGAGCAGGTGCATGAGCGCCGGTACCAGCAGGGTGCGCAGGACGAAGGCGTCGAGGGCGACCGCGGAGGCGAGCGCGATGCCGAACATGGCGATCACCCGGTCGCCGCTGAGGACGAAGGCGAGGAAGACCGAGATCATGATGACCGCGGCGGAGTTGATCACCCGGCTGGTCTCGGCGAGTCCGACCCGGACGGCGCGCCGGTTGTCGCCGGTCTCCAGCCACTCCTCGTACATCCGGCTGACCAGGAAGACCTGGTAGTCCATGGAGAGCCCGAAGAGGACGGACACCATGATCACGGGGAGGAAGGGCTCGATCGGGCCCGCACGCCCGAGGCCCAGCAGCTCGCTCCCCCAGCCCCACTGGAAGATCGCGACGACGACGCCGAAGGCGGCGGCGACGGCGGCGACGTTCATCGCGGCGGCCTTCACCGGGATGCCGATGGACCGGAAGGCGAGCAGCAGGAGCAGACAGCCCAGGCCGATGACGACGCCCACGAACAGGGGCAGCTTGCCGACGATGACGGCGGCGAAGTCGTCGTAACTCGCCGTCACACCGCCGACGTGCAGATCGAGCGAGGTGCCGGTCTCGGCGCGCGGCAGCACCTCGGTGCGCAGCCGGTCGACGAGGTCGCTGGTCTTCTGCGACTGGGGCGCCGACTCGGGGACGATCGTGAAGTACGCGGTGTCGCCGCCGGTGTCGTAGGTCACCGGGGTCACCGACGCGACACCTTCGGTGGTGCGGATGGTGGCGTCGAGGTTGTCGAGGGCGAGCTTGTCCTCGGCGCCGTCGACGCGCGTCACCACGGTGAGCGGGCCGTTCACGCCGGGCCCGAAACCGTCGGCGAGAAGGTCGTACGCCTGCCTGGTGGTGGATGTCTTCGGGTCGTTGCCCTGGTCGGAGGTGCCGAGGTGGAGGGAGAGCGTGGGCAGTGCGAGGACGGTCATGACGGCCAGCGCGACGATGCCGAGCACCTTGGGGTGGCGTTCCACGAAGGCCGACCAGCGGTGGGCGAAGCCGGTCGGCAGCTCCGGCTGCGGCCCGTGCTCCTCCAGATGGCGCCGCTCGCGCCGGCTCAGGGCGCGCGGGCCGATGAAGGACAGCAGGGCGGGCAGCAGGGTGACGGAGGCCGCGACCGTCAGGACGACCGTCAGACAGGCGGCGATCGCGACGCCGTTGAGGAAGCTCAGTCTGAGGATCAGCATGCCCAGCAGGGCGATGCAAACCGTGGCACCCGCGAAGACGACGGCGCGTCCCGTGGTCGCCACGGCGCCCGTGACCGCCTCGGTGACGGGCAGCCCGCGTTTGAGTCCGCGTCGGTGTCTGGTGACGATGAACAGCGCGTAGTCGATACCGACGCCGAGCCCGATCAGCATGCCGAGCATGGGCGCGAAGTCGGCGACGGTCATGGCGTGTCCGAGCAGCACGGTCGCGCCGTACGCGGTGCCGACGCCGACCAGCGCGGTCGCGATGGGCAGCATCGAGGCGGCGAGCGAGCCGAAGGCGAGGAACAGGACGGCGGCGGCGACGACCACGCCGACCACCTCGGCGAGATGTCCGCCCGCGGACTCGGTGAGCCCTATGGCGCTGCCACCGAGCTCCACCTGGAGGCCGTCGGCCCGGGCCGCCTCGGCCGTGCGGACGACGGCCTCCGCCTCGGGTTTCTTGATGTCCTCGGCCCGGTCGTCGAAGGTGATCGTGGCGTACGCGGTGTGCCCGTCGGCGCTGATCCGGTCCGTGCCCTGGCCGTCGTAGGGGCCGACGACGGACGCGATGCCGGGCAGGTCCGCGATCTTGTCCAGGGTCTCGGTCATCGTCTGTTCGACGTCGGCGGCGCGGACCGTGCCGGAGGTGGTGTGCCACACGACGGTGTCGCTGTCGCCGCCGAACCCCGGGAAGCCGTCCTGCAGCAGTTGCATGGCCCGGCCGGACTCGGTGCCGGGAGCCTCGTAGTCGTTCGAGTACGCCGAGCCGGTGACGGCGGCGGCCGCGCTCACCCCGCCGAAGGCGAGGAGCCACAGCAGTACCGCGACGAGGCGGTGCCGAACACACCAACGTGCAAGGGCTGCCACGAACGTGCTCCCAGGTGGATTTGTGGATCTTTGACCGGGAACAGTCGTTCACAAGATGAACAGCCCGCAAAGAACGCATGAGCAATGCGAAGACCACTCTTGCAGGCAGAAGTGATCGTTTATGCCATTCGTGGACTTATTCACACGAGTGGGAGCCAGATCACAGGACAGTAACGAGAACTCTGTCACCTCGGTCGGACCGGTGACATGGCTCGGGGGCTGCTCCGGTACGCCGGCGCAGCCCCCGAGAACGGCATGCTCAGCCCTCGCTGACGCCGAGCTTCTCCAGGATCAGCTCCTTGACGCGAGCCGCGTCGGCCTGACCGCGGGTCGCCTTCATGACCGCGCCGACCAGCGCGCCGGCCGCGGCCACCTTGCCGCCGCGGATCTTGTCGGCGATGCCCGGGTTGCCGGCGATGGCCTCGTCGACCGCCGTACCCAGCGCCGAGTCGTCGGAGACGACCTTCAGACCGCGCTTTTCGACGACCTCGTCCGGGGTGCCCTCGCCGGCGAGAACGCCCTCGATGACCTGGCGGGCCAGCTTGTCGTTCAGATCACCGGAGTTGACCAGCGCGGTGACCCGGGCGACCTGCTCCGGCGTGATCGCCAGCTCGTCGAGCGAGGTGCCCGACTCGTTGGCGCTGCGCGCCAGCTCACCCATCCACCACTTGCGGGCCGAGGCCGCGTCGGCACCGGCGTCGATCGTCGCGACGATCGGGTCCAGCGCACCGGCGTTGAGGATCGCCTGCATGTCGGTGGCGGAGATGCCCCACTCGGCGAGCAGCCGGGTACGGCGCGCCAGCGGCATCTCGGGCAGCGCCGCCCGGATCTCCTCGACCCACTCGCGCGAGGGGGCCACCGGCACCAGGTCCGGCTCGGGGAAGTACCGGTAGTCCTCGGCCTCTTCCTTCACCCGGCCCGAGGTGGTCGACCCGGTGTCCTCGTGGAAGTGGCGGGTCTCCTGGACGATCGTGCCGCCGCTGTTCAGCACGGCCGCGTGCCGCTGGATCTCGAAACGGGCGGCACGCTCCACGGACCGCAGCGAGTTGACGTTCTTCGTCTCGGAGCGCGTGCCGAACTTCTCGCTGCCCTTGGGCATCAGCGAGAGGTTCACGTCGCAGCGCATCTGCCCCATTTCCATCCGGGCTTCCGAGACACCGAGCGCCTTGATGACCTCGCGCAGCTCACGGACGTACGCCTTGGCCACCTCGGGGGCACGGTCGCCCGCGCCGACGATCGGCTTGGTGACGATCTCGATGAGCGGGATGCCGGCCCGGTTGTAGTCCAGCAGCGAGTGCGAGGCGCCATGGATACGGCCGGTCGCGCCGCCCACGTGGGTCGACTTGCCGGTGTCCTCCTCCATGTGGGCGCGCTCGATCTCCACGCGGAAGGTCTCGCCGTCCTCCAGCTGTACGTCGAGGTAGCCGTTGAAGGCGATCGGCTCGTCGTACTGGGAGGTCTGGAAGTTCTTCGGCATGTCCGGATAGAAGTAGTTCTTCCGGGCGAAGCGGCACCACTCGGCGATCTCGCAGTTCAGCGCGAGACCGATCTTGATCGCCGACTCGACGCCGGTCGCGTTGACGACCGGGAGCGAGCCGGGCAGGCCGAGGCAGGTGGGACAGGTCTGCGTGTTGGCGTCCTGACCGAGCTCGGTCGAACAGCCGCAGAACATCTTGGTCTTGGTGCCGAGTTCGACATGGACCTCGAGGCCCATGACGGGGTCGTACGACGCCAGCGCGTCCTCGTACGACACCAGGTCGGTCGTGGTGGTCACGGTGAAACTTCCCTCTCAGCCCAGCAGGACGTCGTCGTCGCCCAGCCGCTTCAGCTCGCGGTACAGGACGGCGAGACCGGTGACGATCCCGACGGCGGCCACGGTCGCGTCGATCAGCCGCAGCGTGTCCTGCTCGGAACGTGCCTTCTTGATCCGCTTGGCGACACCGAACGCGCCGAAGGCGGTGGTGGCGATGGACACGTACGTACCGGACTTGGACTTCTTGAAGTCCTTGGCCTTGGTCAGTGTCTTGGTCACAGCGACGGAGCCTCCTCGAGGAGCGGGTGCCCCCACCTTTCCACGAAGGCGGCCTCGACGGCTGCGCCGACCTTGTAAAGACGGTCGTCCTGCAGCGCCGGCGCGATGATCTGCAGACCGACCGGGAGGTTGTCCTCCGGGGCCAGACCGCAGGGCAGCGACATGGCCGCGTTGCCCGCGAGGTTCGTGGGAATGGTGCAGAGGTCGGCCAGGTACATCGCCATCGGGTCGTCGGCGCGCTCGCCGATCGGGAAGGCGGTGGTCGGAGTCGTCGGCGAGACGATGACGTCGACCTGCTCGAAGGCCTTCTCGAAGTCGCGCGTGATCAGCGTGCGGACCTTCTGGGCGGAGCCGTAGTAGGCGTCGTAGTAGCCACTGGACAGGGCGTACGTGCCGAGCATGATGCGGCGCTTCACCTCGGGGCCGAAGCCCTCGGCGCGGGTGAGGGAGGTGACCTCCTCGGCGGAGTGCGTGCCGTCGTCGCCGGTCCGCAGGCCGTAGCGCAGGCCGTCGAAACGGGCGAGGTTCGAGGAACACTCGCTCGGCGCGATCAGGTAGTACGCCGACAGCGCGAGGTCGAAGGACGGGCAGTCCAGCTCGACGATCTCGGCGCCCAGTTCCTTCAGCAGCGCGACGGACTCGTCGAACCGCTGGATGACGCCGGCCTGGTAGCCCTCGCCGCGGAACTGCTTGACGACGCCGACGCGCATGCCCTCGACGCTGCCGTTGCGCGCGGCCTCGACGACCGGCGGGACGGGCGCGTCGATGGACGTGGAGTCCAGCGGGTCGTGCCCGGCGATGACCTCGTGCAGCAGTGCCGCGTCCAGAACCGTACGGGCGCAGGGGCCGCCCTGGTCGAGGGAGGAGGAGAAGGCGACCATGCCGTAGCGGGAGACCGCACCGTACGTCGGCTTCACGCCCACCGTGCCGGTGACGGCGGCCGGCTGGCGGATGGAGCCGCCGGTGTCGGTGCCGATGGCGAGGGGCGCCTGGAAGGAGGCGAGCGCGGCGGAGGAGCCGCCGCCGGAGCCGCCGGGGATGCGGGTGAGGTCCCACGGGTTGCCGGTGGGCCCGAAGGCGCTGTTCTCCGTCGACGACCCCATGGCGAACTCGTCCATGTTGGTCTTGCCGAGGATGACGACGTCGGCGGCCTTCAGCTTCTTGGTGAGGGTCGCGTCGTACGGCGGGATCCAGCCCTCGAGGATCTTCGAACCGACGGTCGTCGGGATGCCCTCGGTGGTGAAGATGTCCTTGAGCGCGAGCGGCACACCGGCGAGGGGTCCGAGCTTCTCGCCCCGCTCCCGCTTCTCGTCGACGGCACGGGCCTGGGCCAGGGCACCCTCGCGGTCGACGTGCAGGAAGGCGTGCACCTTCTCGTCGACGGCCTCGATACGGGCCAGGTGGGCCTCGGTGACCTGGACGGCCGTGAGCTCGCCTGAGGCGATCTTCGCGGCGGTCTCGGCGGCCGTGAGCTTGATGATGGTGACGTTGTCCGTCATGGCGGTTAGTCCTCCCCCAGGATCTGCGGCACCTTGAAACGCTGCTGCTCCTGGGCCGGGGCGCCGGAGAGCGCCTGCTCGGGGGTGAGCGAGGGACGGACCTCGTCCTTGCGCATGACGTTCGTCAGCGGGAGCGGGTGCGAGGTCGGCGGTACGTCTTGGTCGGCGACCTCGCTGACGCGAGCCACCGCGCCGATGATGTCGTCCAGCTGTCCCGCGAAGTGTTCGAGCTCTTCGGGCTTCAGCTCCAGACGCGCCAGCCGGGCGAGGTGGGCGACCTCCTCGCGCGTGATGCCAGGCATGCAGCGTTCCTCTGGGGTGAGTGTGTGTGGTTTGGGCCCAATCCTATGGGGCGGGGCGCTGTAACCGTGAAACGGTTTCCCGGACCGGGCCGGCGGGCGGTCGGACGCGTCCGGCAACGCCCGCCCCCCCACCGGCCCACACGGATGGGCCGGTGGGGGAACTACTCGTCGGCCGCCGCGGCCGGCAGCGCCGCGCGAGGGCGCTGCCAGCCCCGCGACCCGCGCGCCCGCAGCCACGCCGTCGTCTCCTCCGGCGGCATCGCGGCTGCGACCAGCCAGCCCTGTACGGCGTCGCAGCCGAGGTCGCGCAGCCGCTCCCAGGTCTCGTCGTCCTCGACGCCCTCCGCGACGACCAGCAGACCGAGGGAATGGGCGAGGTCGACCGTGCAGCGGACGATCTCCGCGTCCTCCGCGTCGACGGCGAGGCGGGCCACGAAGGAGCGGTCGATCTTCAGCTCGCTCACCGGGAGCCGCCGCAGGTGCACCAGGGAGGAGTAGCCGGTGCCGAAGTCGTCCAGTGACATCTTCACGCCGTGTCCGGTGAGGCCGGCCAGTGTGTCGGCGGCGCGCTGCGGGTCCTCGAGCAGGACGTGTTCCGTTATCTCCAGTTGGAGCGCTCCCGCCGGGACCCCGTGCCGGGCCAGCCGGGCGGCGACGGATCCCGCGAAACCGGGGGTGTGGACGTCACGCGGGGAGACGTTGACCGCGACCGGCACATGCAGGCCCTGCGCCCGCCACCGGGCCACCTGCCCCAGCGCCGTCTCCAGGACGTACTCCGTGAGATGGGGCATCAGCCCGGAGGACTCGGCGATCGCTATGAACTCGTCCGGCGGCACCTTCCCGCGCTCGGGATGGACCCACCGGACCAGGGCCTCCAGACCCGCGACCTGGCCGTCGAAGCGGACCTTGGGCTGGTAGTGCAGCTGCACCTCGTGCGCGTCCAGCGCCCGGCGCAGATCGCCGAGCAGGCCCAGCCGGTCCGGTGTGTTGGAGTCCCGCTTGGACTCGTACACCTCGACGCCCGTACGGTCCCGCTTCGCCTGGTACATCGCCACGTCCGCCCGCCGCAGCAGCCCCTCCGCATCGAGCGCGTGGTCCGGGAAGACGGCGACCCCCGCGCTGGCCTCCAGGACGAGGGTGAGCCCGTCCAGGTCGAGCGGGGAGCTGAGCGCGGCGACCAGGCTCCGGGCGACCCGGGTCGCGGAGGTCGTGGAGTCGGCGACCGGGAGTAAAACGGCGAACTCGTCACCGCCGAGCCGCGCGGCCTCCGCTCCGCGGGGCAGGGCGAGGCGCAGCCGGTCGGCTATCTGCAGGAGCAGCCGGTCACCGGCGAGGTGCCCCAGGGTGTCGTTGACCGAGCGGAAGCGGTCGAGGTCGATCAGCATCAGGGCGGCGCGGGCGCCGATGCGTTCGGCGTCGTCCAGGGCGGTCCAGATGCGCTCGAGGAGCCACTGCCGGTTGGGCAGTCCGGTCAGCGGGTCGCGCAGTTGTTCCTCGGCCCGGGCGCGGGCTATCCACAGGGTGGAGTCGAGGGCGATCAGCGGGATGGCGAACAGCGGCAGCAGCACCGGCTGGGCGGCGGCGACCACGCAGACCAGCGGGGCGATGCCGAGCAGCGCGACCGCGACCAGGCCCTGTCTGACCAGGGCGGTGCGGGCGACGGTGGGCAGCCCGCCGTGGCGCGGGGCGTGCAGGTACCACAGGAGGGTGCGGGTGACCAGGAGGTAGGCGACGGCGACCAGCATCACCTCGGGCGCGGTGCTGAGGGTCCAGGTGTCGGGGTTCCAGGGTTTCTCCACGGACGGCACGCGTCCGAAGGCACCCAGCACCAGGGCTCCGGCTCCGATGCCGAGGATGTCCACCGAGCCGTGCAGCACGCCCTGGCGCCAGCGGTTGCGCCGGGCTATGCCGACCAGCACGACCACGGTGAGGCTGACCATTCCGGCGGGCACCCAGCCGTAGAGCATCAGGACGGCGAGGGTGAGGGCGGCGCCCGAGCCGGTGCCGCCCCACCAGCGGGAGCGGCCGAGCATGACCAGGTGGCCGACGATGATGCCGGTCAGCACCGCGAAGGACCAGCCGACGGTGCCGGCCGGGAAGAGCGCGTGGGTCCCGGTGAAGCCGCGGTAGAAGCCGGCGCCGAGGACGAAGGCCGCTGCCGCGACGACCGCGGCGGGCAGTGCGGGCCAGGACATGTGCCGTTCGTGTTCGGGGTCCGGCAGTCCGGGAGGGTGGTCGGTGGTGAGGTGCGGGGCGCGTCCGTCCGTCACGGTGTACTGTCCGGTGGCGCGCCCCTCCGCACCCGGACGCTCCGAAGGCCGCCCGGCCCACCGGCTCGCCCGCCATGCGCCGGTGACCCGGCGCAGGCGCAGCCGTGAGTCAGGGGCGGCGCTCTCGGTCGGTTCCATTCCCGTCCCTCTCACAGCCGGCGGTGCCCACGCCACGCGGCCCGTTGCCCGACATCCATCAACGGCACCGCGTTGGAAAACCCTTCCCCTTGCTCGTCAGGAGCAAGGGGATGCCCCAACCGCAGCTGGGCACGGCAGGTGCACACCTCAACAGTAGGCCGCAGAAGGCTTCCACGGGCAGCGGTCGTAGACGGTTGCCCGAATGCACCCCGGCCACCCGTATGCATCTGGTATGCGCCGATCGGGTGGCCTTCAATCGCTATTCAGCTGTGGGAAGCGCAACTTCGGCCGCCGCGTCCGGTCCCTGTTCCAGCAGGACGTTGAAGCCCTCCTCGTTCAGGACGGGCACTTTGACCTGCATCGCCTTGTCATATTTCGACCCAGGATTGTCACCTACGACCACGAAGGATGTCTTCTTCGAAACGGAACCGGTTACTTTCGCTCCGCGGCTCTGCAGCGCCTCCTTCGCTCCGTCGCGGGTGAAGTGCTCGAGAGTGCCGGTGACCACGACGGTCAGCCCTTCGAGCGGGCGCGGGCCCTCGTCCTCGCCCGAGCTCTCCTCCTCCATCCGCACGCCCGCGGCGCGCCACTTGCGGAGGATCTCCTGGTGCCACTCCTCGGCGAACCATTCCTTGAGGGAGGCGGCGATGATTGCGCCGACGCCGTCGGTGTTCGCCAGTTCCTCCTCGGTGGCCTGCTCGATGCGCTCGATCGACCGGAACTCGCGGGCCAGCGCCTCGGCGGCGACCGGGCCGACATGACGGATCGACAGGCCCGTGAGGATGCGCGCGAGCGGGCGCTGCTTGGCCGCGGCGATGTTCTCCAGCATGGCAACCGCGTTCTTCTTCGGCTCGCCCTGCTGGTTGGCGAAGACCGTGGCGACCTTCTCCTCGCCGGTCTTCGGGTCGCGCTTGGGCAGCCCGCTGTCCTGGTCGAGGACGTACGCCTTGATGGGCAGCAGCCGCTCGATCGTGAGGTCGAACAGGTCGCCCTCGTCCACGAGCGGCGGGTCCTCGGGCTCCAGCGGCTTGGTGAGGGCGGCCGCGGCGACATAGCCGAAGTGCTCGATGTCCAGCGCCTTGCGGCCCGCCAGATAGAACAGCCGCTCGCGCAACTGGGCCGGGCAGGTGCGGGCGTTGGGGCAGCGCAGGTCGACGTCGCCCTCCTTCATGGGCCTCAGCGCCGTACCGCACTCGGGGCACTCGGCCGGCATCACGAACTCGCGCTCGCTGCCGTCGCGCAGGTCGACGACCGGGCCGAGGATCTCCGGGATGACGTCACCTGCCTTGCGCAGCACCACCGTGTCGCCGATGAGGACGCCCTTGGCCTTGACGACGTCCTGGTTGTGCAGGGTGGCGAACTCGACCTCGGAGCCGGCCACCGTGACCGGTTCGACCTGGGCGTACGGAGTGACCCGGCCCGTGCGGCCCACGCCCACGCGGATGTTGATGAGCTTGGTGTTGACCTCCTCCGGCGCGTACTTGTACGCGATCGCCCAGCGCGGGGCGCGGGAGGTGGAGCCGAGCCGTCCCTGGAGCGGGATCTCGTCCAGCTTGACGACGACCCCGTCGATCTCGTGCTCCACGGAGTGGCGGTTCTCGCCGTAGTGGGCGATGAACTCCCGTACGCCGTCGAGGCCGTCGACCACCTTGTTGTGCCGGGAGGTGGGCAGGCCCCAGGTCTTGAGGAGGTCGTAGGCCTGGGAGAGGCGGGTGAGGCCCTCGAAGCCCTCCAGGGCGCCGATGCCGTGGACGACCATGTGGAGCGGGCGGGTGGCGGTGACCCGGGGGTCCTTCTGGCGCAGTGAACCGGCCGCCGCGTTGCGCGGGTTGGCGAAGGGCTTGTCGCCGGCCTCCACCAGACGGGCGTTGAGCTCCTCGAACTTCTCCATCGGGAAGTAGACCTCGCCGCGGATCTCCACGAGGTCGGGGACGCGGTCACCGCTCAGCCTGTCCGGAATCTCCGCGATCGTACGGACATTGGGAGTGATGTCCTCGCCCGTGCGGCCGTCGCCGCGGGTCGCCGCGCGCGTGAGGCGGCCCCGCTCGTAGGTGAGGTTGACGGCGAGGCCGTCGACCTTGAGCTCGCACAGGAGGTGGTAGTCGGGCCCGCCGACGTCCCTGGCGACGCGCTCGGCCCACGCGGCCAGCTCCTCGTCACTGAAGGCGTTGTCCAGGGAGAGCATGCGGGAGCGGTGCTCGACGGAGGTGAACTCCGTCTCGTACGCCCCCGCGACCTTCTGGGTCGGGGAGTCCGGCGTGCGCAGCTCGGAGTACTCCTCCTCCAGCGCCTCCAGGGAGCGCAGGAGCTTGTCGAACTCCGCGTCGCTGATGACCGGAGCGTCCTTCACGTAGTACCGGAAGCGGTGCTCCTCGATCTGCTCAGCGAGCTTCGCGTGCTTCTCCCGCGCCTCGGCGGGCACCGTCGTCTCCGCTTGCTTGTCGCCGGCCACCGTGTTGTCCTCCCGTTACTCTGGGTTGTCCGCGAGGGATCTCGCCGCCCGGACGCAGTGAGCGAGTGCCCTGCGTGCGTAGTCCGGGGAGGCCCCCGCGAGTCCGCACGACGGCGTGAGGGTGACCGCCTCCGCGAGGAGTCCCGGTTGCAGCCCCAGCCTGCGCCACAGCGTCCTGACACCCATGACGCTACCGGCAGGGTCTGACAATGGGCCGTCCGTGCCCCGTACGACACCTGCGAAGAGCCGGGTACCCGCTTCCACCGCCTCTCCGATCGTGTCGTCGTCACGCTCGGTGAGGAGCGAGAAGTCGAACGAGACCGCGGCCGCGCCCGCCCTTCGCAGGAGGGCGAACGGGACGTCCGGTGCGCAGGAGTGGACCACGGTGGGGCCGCCGCTGTGAACCCCGACGACGTCGCGGAGGGTGGCCTCGACGAGCTGGCGGTCGACGGCGCGGTGGGTGCGGTAGCCGCTGGCGGTCTTCACCCGGCCGCGCAGGACGGCGGTGAGGGAGGGTTCGTCGAGCTGGAGGACGAGGTGGGCGCCGGGGATGCGGCGCTGCACCTCGGCGAGGTGCAGGCGGAGGCCCTCGGTGAGTGAGGCGGCGAGGTCGCGGCAGGCGCCGGGGTCGGAGAGGGCCGCCTCGCCGTTCTTCAGCTCCAGGGCGGCGGCGAGGGTCCAGGGGCCGACCGCCTGCACCTTGAGCGGGCCCTCGTACCCCTGCGTGAACTCCTCGATGGCGTCGAGGTCCTCGCCGAGCCATGACCTGGCCCGCTTGGTGTCCCGTCCCGGGCGGTCGCCGATGCGCCAGCCGCTGGGCTCCACGCGCGCGTACAGCTCGACGAGCATCCCTGCGGTTCTGCCGATCATGTCGGCGCCGGGGCCGCGGGCGGGCAGCTCCGGCAGGAAGGGGAAGTCCTCGAAGGTCCCGGTGACGGTCTTGGCCGCCTCGCGGGCGTCGCCGCCGGGCATCGAGCCGATGCCCGTGGCGGGGCCGAAGGAAAGGTCTGCGTTCACACGAGAAGCCTATGTTTTTCGCCCCCGCCGCCCCTACCCGTCCCGACCCGGGGGCCGGCCCCCGGACCCCCGCTCCTCAAACGCCGGAGAAGCTGATTTCTCGCCGGCCGGGGCTTGATCTTTCAGCCCGTCCGGCGTTTGAGGACGAGGCCGTTCAGGCCGAAAGCGGGGGTCTGGGGGCGCAGCCCCCAGGGACGGGAATGGGAAGGGGCGGCGGGGGCGAAAGAAATTCGTCAGCGACCCGGTCGCACCGTCAGGTCATTGACCTCCGCGTCCCTCGGCAGATCGACGGCCATCAGAATCGTCGTCGCGACCGACTCCGGATCGATCCACTTCGACGCGTCGTACTCCTTGCCCTCCTGCTGGTGGACCTTGGCCTGCATGGGGCTGGCCGTGCGGCCGGGATAGACCGAGGTGACGCGGACGCCGTTGCCGTGCTCCTCGTGCCGCAGCGAGTCCGCCAGGGCCTTCAGGCCGTGCTTCGAGGCCGCGTAGGCGGACCAGTCCGCATGGGCGTTCAGGCCCGCGCCGGAGTTGACGAAGACCACATGGCCGCGGGCGGCGCGGAGTTGGGGCAGGAAGTGCCGGGTCAGCTCGGCCGGAGCGATCAGGTTGACGTTGAGCTGGTGGCGCCAGGTCTTGGGCGTCAGCTCGCCGACCGGCCCGAGGTCGACCACCCCCGCGATGTGGAGCAGGGAGTCCACCCGGTCCGGCAGCGTCTGGTGCGAGAAGGCCCAGGACAGCTTGTCCGGGTCAGCCAGGTCGCCGACCAGCGTCCTCGCACCGGGAAACTCCGCCGCGAGTTCCTTCGCGCGGCCCGCGTCGCGCGCGTGCAGGACGAGTTCGTCCCCGCGCGCGTGGAGGCGGCGGGCGACGGCCGCGCCGATGCCGGAGCCCGCTCCGGTGATCACATGGGTAGCCATGCCCGCCATGCTCGCACCCGCGGGGATCCGCGCAACGCCCCGCCCCGTTCCGCCGCCCGCATCATGCGCGCCTCACTCGATGCCCTGGCTCTCCTCCAGGTAGGCCAGCGCACCCACCGGCTCCTCCGCGAAGAACACCAGGTCGGTGAGGGGCCGGGGCAGGAACCCCTCGTCCTCCATGCGCCGGAACTGCTCCTTGAGGCCGTCGTAGAAGCCCGCGGTGTTGAGCAGGACGACCGGCTTGTCGGTGTGGCCGTGCTTCTTCAGCTCCAGGATCTCGGTGGCTTCGTCGAGGGTTCCCGTCCCGCCGACCATGACCACCACGGCGTCGGCCTTCTCCAGGAGCAGCTTCTTCCGTTCGGCGAGGTCACGGGCGATCACCATCTCGTCCGAGCCCTGCCGCGCCTTGGCCGCCAGGAAGTCCACGGAGACCCCGCACAGCCGTCCTCCGGCCTCCTGGACGCCGTCGGCGACCACCTTCATCAGGCCTACGTCCGAACCGCCCCACACCAGCGTGTGCCCGCCCTTGCCCAGCAGTTTCGCGAACTCGCGCGCGGGGCGCGTGTAGCGGTCGTCGAGGTCGGCGGCGGAGAGGAAGACGCAGATTCGCATGCCCTCACCGTACGCGGGAAGAAAGGGGCCTCCGCGAATGCTCTTCCGGTATGGCCGAAGGACACACGATCACCATCGAGCAGAGCGACCGGCACGTGCGCGTGGTGCACGGCGAGCAGATCCTGGCGGAGAGCGAACGGGCCCTCGTCCTCAGGGAGACGGGCTGTCCGCCGCGGTACTACCTCCCCGCCGAGGACGTACGGCTCAATCTGCTGACCCCGTCCGACACCCACACCTACTGCCCGTTCAAGGGCACCGCGAGCTACTGGTCGCTGCCGGACGCGGCGGACCTGGTGTGGTCCTATCCCGAGCCCAAGCCCGAGGTCGCCCAGATCAAGGACCACCTCTGCTTCTACGAAGTCGAGGTGTCGTGAGCGAGGTCTTCAGCGCGTAAGGGCGATTATTTCCCCGCCTTGGGGCAGTCTCCACAGGCATGGACAAGAAGACCATTTCGCACGACGGCACCTCTCTCGCCTGTCAACGCACCGGGGAGGGGCCCGCGGTCATCCTCGTCAGCGGAGCGATGTCGACGGGCGCCACCGTGGCGCCCCTCGCCGGGCCGCTCTCCGGTCGTTTCAGCGTCGTCTCCTACGACCGCCGGGGCCGCGGCGAGAGCGGCGACACCCTGCCGTACGCGGTGGCCCGGGAGGTCGAGGATCTCGCCGCGCTCATCGACGCGGTGGGCGGCGAGGCCTCGCTGTACGGCCACTCTTCGGGCGGCGCGCTGGTCCTGGAGGCGGCCGCGAGCGGGCTGCCGGTCCGCCGGGTCGCCGTGTACGAGGTGCCGTTCGCGGTGTACGAGGGCGGCGCGAAGGAGCGCGCCGAGTACACCGAGCGGCTCGAGGAGGCGCTCGGGCAGGGCCGGCGAGGGGACGCGGTCGAGCTGTTCCTCAGGCTCACCGGGCTGGCCGAGGAGATGATCCAGAGCGCCCGCAACTCCCCCATGTGGTCCGGCATGGAGGCGATCGCGCCGACCCTGGCGTACGACAACGCCGTGATGGGAGACGGTCTGGTGCCGCAGGACCGGCTGGCCGGCATCGAGGTGCCCGTTCTGTCCCTTGCGGGCAGTGCGAGCCCCGCCTGGATGCGCGAGGCCGCCCGGGCCGTGGCCGAAACGGCACCCCAGGGAACGTACCGGGTCCTGGAGGGACAGACCCACCTGGTGGATCCGAACGTCCTCGCGCCCGTGCTGGCGGAGTTCCTCTAGATGGGTGCGCTCCCACGTCAATACCTGATGAACCCGAAACCCACAGCTGCTGACCCTGCTCGCGGCGCCGGTCGCCGCGCTCGCCGTGGCGGTCAAGTACGCCTTACGGCGGCCTGGCGGTCGCCGTGGCACCTGGCGCAGATGGTCGGGGCCGCGGAACGACGGTGGCAGGGCGCCGCGGGCTGGGGCGGCAGCCGGTTCGAGCTCTGGGCGCCTTCCTGGAGACGGTCAGGCGACGGACGTCGTCGTCTTCGCGCGCGTGGTCGTCGCGATCGTCGCCGAGCCCACCACGCGCGTGCCGTCGTACAGCACGATCGCCTGGCCGGGGGCGACACCGCGGACGGGCTCCGAGAAGGAGACCTCCAGGGTGCCGTCGACCAGTTCGGCGGTGACCTCGGTCTCGCCGCCGTGGGCGCGCAGCTGGGCGGTGTAGCTGCCCGGGCCGGTCGGCGCGGTGCCGCACCAGCGGGGCTTGATCGCGGTCAGGGCGGTCACGTCCAGGGCGTCGGCCGGGCCCACCGTCACGGTGTTGTTCACCGGCGAGATGTCCAGGACGTAGCGCGGCTTGCCGTCGGGTGCGGGGGTGCCGATGCGCAGGCCCTTGCGCTGGCCGATGGTGAAGCCGTACGCGCCCTCGTGGGTGCCGATCTTCGCCCCGGACTCGTCGACGATGTCACCCTCGGCCTTGCCGAGCCGGTTCGCGAGGAACCCCTGGGTGTCGCCGTCCGCGATGAAGCAGATGTCGTGCGAGTCGGGCTTCCTGGCGACCGCGAGACCGCGGCGCTCGGCCTCGGCACGGATCTCGTCCTTGGTCGTCACGGTGTCGCCGAGCGGGAAGAGGGCGTGCGCCAGCTGCTTCTCGTCCAGGACGCCGAGGACGTACGACTGGTCCTTGGCCATGTCGGAGGCGCGGTGCAGCTCGCGGGTGCCGTCCTCGTTCACGATCACCTGGGCGTAGTGGCCGGTGCAGACGGCGTCGAAGCCGAGCGCGAGGGCCTTGTCCAGCAGGGCCGCGAACTTGATCTTCTCGTTGCAGCGCAGGCACGGGTTCGGGGTGCGGCCGGCCTCGTACTCGGCGACGAAGTCCTCGACCACGTCCTCGCGGAAGCGGTCGGCGAGGTCCCAGACGTAGAACGGGATGCCGATCACGTCCGCGGCGCGGCGGGCGTCGCGCGAGTCCTCGATGGTGCAACAGCCACGCGCGCCCGTGCGGAAGGACTGCGGGTTCGCGGAGAGCGCGAGGTGGACGCCGGTCACGTCGTGGCCGGCCTCCGCGGCGCGGGCGGCGGCGACGGCGGAGTCCACTCCGCCGGACATGGCGGCGAGTACGCGAAGGGGGCGGGGGCGCTGCGAGGTGTCAGTCATAGCCCTTCAAGAGTACGGGGACACGGGAACCGGAGCCCACGAGTATCCGTTGGTGATCACATGGGGGCGAGCAGGAGTGACTCGGACCGGCGGATCGGGCGCCGTGCGCTGCTGGTGGGCGGGGCGGCGGCCGCGGTCGGCACGGCGGTGCTGGCGCGTCAGGAGCTGTCCCACCTGTGGTGGCGGCTGCCGGGGGTGGAGAAGCCGCGCACTCCGGGCGCGGTCGACTTCCGGGGCGCGAAGTGGGTGGCGGCCTCGCCGGCGAACTACCGGCGGGCCGACCGGCCGGACGACTACTCGATAGACCGCGTGATCATCCACGTCACCCAGGGCGACTTCGCGAGCGCGGTCAAGGCCTTCCAGGACCCGGGCCACAAGGCCGCGGCCCACTACATCGTCCGCAAGGACGGGCACGTCACCCAGATGATCCGCGAGCTGGACGTGGCGTTCCAGGCGGGCAACCGCGAGTACAACGAACGCAGTGTCGGCATCGAGCACGAGGGCTTCGTGGAGAACAGATCGTCCTTCACGGACGCGATGTACGCCTCCTCGGCGCGGCTGACCGCGGGGATCTGCAAGCGGTACGGCATACCCGTCGACCGGGAGCACATCATCGGGCATGTGGAGGTGCCGGGGACGGACCACACCGATCCGGGGCGGTACTGGGACTGGGACCGGTACATGCGGCTCGTGCGTTCGGTGAAGACAACGAAGTCGTAAAGGCTTCCGCCGGGACGAGGTGTCCGTTGCGTCCCCCACGCCGTGTGCGATCTGGGCTTTTTCAACTTGGCTTTTCTTCAAGGAAGTTGAGTGGAACGGACGCTCAGGGCGCCTTCACAGCCGGCACGGCGTCCTCCTGACTTCACCCCAGTCCTCGCACAGTCCTCGGTTCAACGATCCCGCCCATGACTCACACCACAGAGCCCGGCGCGGGCAGGGGCGGACACGGCGAGAACACCCGCAAGGGCAAAGGCGTGCACCGGCGCCGCTTCCTCGGCGGCATGGCCGGAGTCGGCCTCGGGGCCGTCGCCGGGGCCGGGGCCGCCTTCTCCCTGCTGACGGAGGCGGGCAGGAGCAAGGCGAGCGCGGCGACCAACTCGGCCACCCTGACCGTCCCGGACCTGCTGGAGGGCACCACCTCCGGCAGCACCACCACCTTCACGCTGGAGGCGAGGACCGGCACCGCCGAGGTGCTCCCCGGGGTCACCAGCGACACGATGGGCTACAACCAGTCCTTCCTCGGGCCCACCATGAAGTGGACCAGCGGCGACACGGTCCTGCTCGACATCACCAACAGCCTGGGCGAGGACACCACCGTCCACTTCCACGGCGCCCATGTCCCGGCCAAGATGGACGGCGGCCCCCAGGTCGCCTTCACCGACGGGACGACCTGGTCCCCGACGTTCACGGTCAAGGACGAAGCCAAGACGCTCTGGTACCACCCGCACGCCCTGGGCACCACGGCCAAGCAGGCGGTGCACGGCCTGGCCGGCATGATCATCGTCGAGGACGACTCGACCGCGTCCTCGGACCTCCCGAGCACCTACGGCACGGACGACATCCCACTGATCTTCCAGAGCCTCGCCACCGACAGCGCGGGCGCCCTCAAGTACGACCTGTCCGGCTATCTCAGCAGCGGCCTGAGCTTCCCGCTGCTGCTGAACGGCACCAACGTCGACGACACCACGCTCACCTTCACGGCGACCAGGACGCGCACCCGGTTCCGGGTGCTCAACGCCTCGCCGTCCGACATCATCACCCTCCAGCGCAGCGACGGAGGCAAGCTCAACCAGATCGCCACCGACCAGGGCTATCTCACCGCGGCCACCGAAGTGACCAGCATCCGGCTGGTGGCCGGCGCCCGCGCCGAGTTCGTGCTGGATCTGTCGGACGCCGTCACGCTCCAGGCCGTCGTCACCACCGGATGGGTGCGCGGCGGCAGCGGCACCTACGACGTGCTCGCCATCACGGCGTCCGGCACGGACACCCCGGCCGACCTGCCGAGCTCGCTCAACACGATCGACCGGTACGACACCAGCGGCTTCACGGCCCGCACCATCACGCTCGGCCAGAGCGGCACCTCGATGACGATCGACGGTTCGGTCGGCACGAGCATGTCGTCCATGGCCATGATCAGCACCACGCTGGGCTCCAAGGAGATCTGGACGATCAAGAACAACACGCAGCTGGAGCACTCGTTCCATCTGCACGACGTGCCGTACCAGTTGGTCTCCGTCAACGGCGCGGATCCGACCGGAGTCGACCTCGGCTGGTTCGACACGTACGAGGTGGTCGGCGGCGGAACCATCAAGATCGCCATGGAGTTCACGGACTTCTCCGACGACACCTACATGTACATGCTCCACTGCCATCTGCTGCAGCACGAGGACGAGGGCATGATGGCGTCCCTCATGGTGACGGAGAGCTAGGGCCTCTCAGGTGAGCCCGGCGGCTCGAGCCCGCTCGACCGCCGGGCCGATCGCCTTCGCCAGGGCCTCGACGTCGGCCTCGGTGGAGGTGTGGCCGAGGGAGAAGCGCAGGGTGCCGCGGGCCAGGTCGGGGTCGGTGCCGGTGGCCAGCAGGACATGGCTGGGCTGGGCGACGCCCGCGGTGCAGGCGGAGCCGGTGGAGCACTCGATGCCCTGCGCATCGAGCAGCAGCAGCAGGGAGTCGCCCTCGCAGCCCGGGAAGGTGAAGTGGGCGTTGGCCGGCAGGCGGTCCACGGGGTCTCCGCCCAGGATCGCGTCCGGAACCGCCGTACGAACCGCCTCGATCAGGCTGTCGCGCAGCGCGCCGATCTCCCGCTCGAACCACTCGCGCTGCTCGGCGGCGAGGCGTCCGGCCACCGCGAAGGAGGCGACGGCGGGGACGTCGAGGGTCCCGGAGCGGACATGGCGCTCCTGGCCGCCGCCGTGCAGGACCGGTACGGGGGTGTACTCGCGGCCGAGGACCAGCGCACCGATGCCGTACGGGCCGCCGATCTTGTGCCCGGAGACCGTCATCGCGGCGAGTCCGGAGGCGGCGAAGTCGACCGGGACCTGGCCGAAGGCCTGGACCGCGTCGGCGTGCAGCGGAATGCCGAACTCCCGTGCCACGTCGGCGAGTTCACGGACCGGCATGACCGTGCCGATCTCGTTGTTCGCCCACATCACGGTCGCCAGGGCCACGTCGTCGGGATTGCGGGCAATGGCCTCACGCAGCGCCTCGGGGTGGACCCGCCCGTAGGGGTCGACCGGGAGGTACTCGACGGTGGCGCCCTCGTGTTCCGCGAGCCAGTGCACGGCGTCCAGGACGGCGTGGTGCTCGACCGGGCTGGCGAGGACGCGGGTGCGGGCCGGGTCGGCGTCGCGGCGGGACCAGTACAGGCCCTTCACGGCGAGGTTGTCGGCCTCGGTGCCGCCGGAGGTGAGAACGACCTCGCTGGGGCGGGCGCCGAGCGCTTCGGCAAGGGTCTCGCGGGCCTCCTCGACGGTACGGCGGGCCTGCCGGCCGGAGGCATGGAGGGAGGAGGCGTTGCCCGTGACGCTCAGCTGGGCGGTCATTGCCTCGACTGCCTCGGGGAGCATCGGGGTGGTCGCGGCGTGGTCGAGGTAAGCCATGGTGGGGCCGATTCTACGGGGCCCCCGTCGCCGGCCGTACGTCCGGACCGGGCGGTTCGGCGACCGGGCCCCGTCGTCCTCGGGGAGGTCGGCCGTTCGTCATGGTGCGCCTCGGGCTCACAGGCTCCACGAAACCGTGTTGGACATCTGCATGGCGATCACCAGAACCACCAGGTCGGCCACGCCCAGGGCCATACCCAGGTACGCGCGACCGCGGCGGGCGGTGCCGCGCCAGAGAGCGACGGCGGCCAGGACGATGGCGACGGGGCCGAGGAAGATGTTCAGCACGAGGAGGCCGAGAAGACCGAGGATGAAGGACGCGACGGCCATGCCGTCGGCATCGCGGGCGGGCTTGCGGGTGGTGGTGTCGGTGCGGCTCGTGGCCGGGGCGGTGAGTTGCATGGTGCTCAGCTCCAGGAAGCGGAAGTCGGAAGTCGGGTCGGGCGGCCGACTCGGCGGTCAGTTGGCCGAGGTGCGGCGGCTGTGGCGCTCGCGGGCGGCGAAGATGCCGAGCCAGACGGCGATGCCGACGGCCACGAGAGCGGTGACGGTCAGCGGCGCGTGGGCCACGGTGCCCAGGACGACGCCGAGCAGCATGAGTGCGGCGACGAGGAACAGCATGGGATTCGATCCCCCTCCGTGCGCCCCGGGAGGGCGCCTCTGGTTAAGTTTCGGTGAACGGTTGTAGTAACACTTGTTCACTGACTTCAGAGTCTAGCGCGCCTGACGGCTTTCCAAATCCGGAGAACAGTTGTTAACTGGATGACATGAGTCACACCCTCGGCATCCGGCAGGCCCAGAAGCAGAAGACCCGGCAGGCGCTCCTGGACGCGGCGCTCGGCCTGCTGGAGGAGCAGAGCCTGAGCAGCCTGGGCCTGCGCGAGGTCACGCGCGCCGTCGGCGTCGCCCCGACCGCCTTCTACCGCCACTTCCGCTCCATTGCGGATCTCGGCGCGGCCCTGGTCGAGGAGGCACTGGGCAGCCTGCACCCGATGATCCGGACGACGGTGTCCGCGGCCGACTCCAGCGAGGAACGCATAGCGCGCGCCATCGAGTTGATCGCCGGCCATGTGGACGGGTACCCCGCGCATGTCCGCTTTATCGCCCGTGAACGGCATGGCGGGGTCCAGCCGGTGCGGGAGGCCATCCGGGACCAACTGGCCCGGTTCGCCGAGGAGGTGAAGGGCGAGCTCGCCAAGGACCCGGAGTCCGAGGGCTGGAGCGACGACGACCTCCTCATGCTGGCCCATCTGTACGTGGACCAGATGCTGGTCACCGCCTCGCTGTTCCTCGAGGCCCTGGAGGGCACGAAGGAGGACCGGGAGCGCGTGGCGCAGATCGCGACCCGTCAGATGCGGCTGATCAGCATCGGACGGCACCACTGGATGGACTGAGCCCGGGCAGCCCGAAGGGACGGCACCCGGTTCAACGGGGGTGCCGCCCCCTTGTCGTACGGCGTCCGAGGTCAGTTCTTGGTGGCCTGCGCGGTGGGGGCGCCGCCGGGTGCCGCACCGCCGCCGGGGCCGCCCTGACCGCCGCAGCCGCCGCCCCGGCCCCCTCCGCCGGGACCGCCCTGACCGCCACCCGCCGCCGCCCCGGCGCTGGGCGCGCCGCTCGGCATGCCCGAGGGGGCGCCGGAGGGCCTGGCGGTGGCGTTGCCGGTGGGGGCACCCGAAGGGGCGCCGCTCGGGCGCCCGGAGGCGTTGCCGGTCGGTGCCTGACAGGCCTGCTGCTGCCCGGAGTTGCCGCTGTCCGAGGACGACGACGAGTCGCCCGAGCCGCAGGCCGCCAGGACCAGAGGCGAGAGCGCCAGCAGGGCCACTGCGGGGACGAGACGCACACGCTTCATGAGAAACAACTCCAAGGAAGATGAAGGGAGATGAGGGATCCTCGAGTGCGGGAACTCAATCAACGGCGCTTATGGCTTCCTTGGGGGCGGTCTGTCCCCGGCCTGTGATTCAGGTAAAGGGGATCTCAGGAGACCGCACTGACCTGCGGCTTCACTGACCGCTCTCGCCCACTCGCCGGTACACGTCCGTGACGGAAGCGGCCGCGGCGGCCAGCTCCGCGCGCACCTCCGGCGGCGAGAGGACCTCCACGCGGTCGGCGAACTGCAGCAGCTGGCGCGTCTGGCCGAGGACGCCGTAGGAGAGCCGCGCGGTCACCCACTCGCCCTCGCCGTCGTCCTCGGGGAGTTCGGCGAGCTGCGCGGCGTGCAGGCGCAGGAACATGTCGAGGCGGTCGCGGCGGACGCGGACGGTGACGTCGAGCCCGCCGGGACGCTCCTCGACCTGGCGGCGCAACACCTCCCAGACATCGGCGAGTTCGACACCCGGCCGCCGCTTCACCACGTCGTCGAGGACAGTGGCGGACCGCACCCGGTCGGCGCGGAAGAGCTGCGGTTTCGCACGCCGGTCGGCGACGAGGTACCAGATGCCCGCCTTCGACACGAGTCCGTACGGATCGACGGTGTACGTCCGCGCCTCCTGCGCCCCGCTGTGCCGGTAGCGCAGCCGCAGCCGCCGGTCGGTGAAGACGGCGTCCTGCAGGGTGTCCAGGTCGACGGCGGGCTGCGGACCGCCCTTCCAGCGCGTGGCGTCGACGAGGATGCGGCGGGAGGTCACCTCGGCGGCGGGGCGGTACGGCGCCGGCAGCGCGGCCATCACCTTGCGCAGCGCCGAGCCGAGCGCCGCGTCCAGGCCGAGCGCGGCGTGTGCGCCCTGGGCGGCGAGGATGAACAGGGCGCGGGACTCGTCGGCGGTCAGCCCTGTGACGTCCGTACGGAACCCGGCGAGCAGTTCGATGCCGCCGTGCCGCCCGCGCTCGGCGTAGACCGGGACACCGGAGGCGGACAGGGCCTCGACATCCCGGTAGATGGTCCGCACCGACACCTCCAGCCGGTCGGCGAGTTCATGCGCGGGGACACGGCCGCGGGTCTGCAGGAGCAGCAGGATGGAGAGCAGTCGGTCGGACTTCACGGCACCAGAATCGCGCCCCCGGATCTCTCCGGCAAATGTTGACGGAAACTGTCAGGTTATGCGGCGACTCTCTGACCCAAGCCCTTCAGAGAGAGGTCCCCATGAACGCCATGAACGCCATGAACGCCATCGACCCCCGCCCCGTGTACAGCCGCGCCACCGAGCAGGCGGCGGCGCTCATCAAGACGGTACGTCCCGAGCAGCTGGCCGGACCGACTCCCTGTACCGAGTTCGACGTGCGCACGCTGCTCAGCCACATGGTCGGCGGCACCCTGCGCATCGCGGTGGTCGGCGAGGGCGGCGACGGGCTCGCGGTGCACCCGTTCGTGGACGGCGTGGCCGACGACGACTGGACGGCCGTGTACGACGAGGTCCGCACCCGGGTGCTCAAGGCCTGGGCGAGCGACGACCGCATGGAGGCGCCGGTGCGCGTCCCCTGGGGTGAGGTACCGGGCCGTGCGGCCCTGTCGGGCTACGTGATGGAACTGGTGACCCACACCTGGGACCTCTCCGAGTCCCTGGGCCACCCCCTGGACCTCGACCCGGAGCCGGCCGAGTTCGCCTTCGCCACCGCCCGCCGCGTCCTGCCCGACCCGGAGCGCGACGACCAGACCCCCTTCGCCGACGTCCTGCCGGCCCCTGAAGGAGCCGACGTCTACCGCCAGTTGGCCGCCTGGCTCGGACGGTCTCCGCTCAGCCGAGCCTGATCGCCCACCACAGTCTGCGTTTTGATCTCGCCCCCGCCGCCCCTACCCGTCCCGACCCGGGGAGCCAGCCCCCGGACCCCCGCTCCTCAAACGCCGGAGGGGCTGAAAATTCAGCCCGTCCGGCGGTCTGGGGGCCCGCCGGGCGCTAGCCGAGCCTCACGCGGGCCAGTTGGCGGGACTGGGCCACCAGGCGGTCGTTGCTGTCCCAGACCTCCGCGTCCTCCTCCAGGAAGCCGCCGGCCAGGTTGCGGGTGGTGATCGAGACGCGGAGGGGGCCGGGGGCCGGGCGGGCGCGGACGTGGACCGTGAGCTCCACCGTGGGCACCCAGCCCTTCAGGCCGAGTTCGAAGGCGGTGGGCGGGAGTGCGTCCACCGCCAGGAGGAGGGAGAGCGGGTCGGCGTCCCGGCCGTCCGCCAGGCCGAACCAGGCGCGCATCTCGCCCTTGCCGGACGGTGCTCCGACCGCCCAGCCGAGGGTGGCCGGGTCGAGCTTGATCATCAGACGGTCGGCGATCGCCGAGCTGCCGGAGACGGGGGCGGGCGCATCCTGTGGGCCGAAGCACTGGTCGACGGGCGGGAACGCGGGCGGGACGGCCGTGGTCCGCACGTCGTCCGGCAGCGCGTCCAGGTCGCCGTAGGAGGCGAGGACACGGATGCGTTCCACCTCGCGGCCCTCGTCGTCGTACTGGAAGAGCGAGGCCTGGCCGGTCGACAGGGTGCGGCCGGTGCGGACGACGTCGGTGCGGACGACCGCCGGGCCCGGCTGGGACGCCGTCAGATAGTGCGCCGAGATCGTGAACGGGTCGGCGTGCGGCAGGGCGTCCGCGAGGGCGCGGCCCAGGACGGCCAGCAGATAGCCGCCGTTGACGGCGTTGATGATGGTCCAGCCGGCGGAGAGGTCGATGTCGTACACGCCGGGTGCGCGCCGGACGAGCGCGGTGTCCCGGTCGAACTCGCTGTCACCGATGGCGGCCCTGGTGGCCTGCACGGAAGCTGCTTCTGGCATGTCTGAACCGTACAACGAGAAATTACTAAGCGGTAGCTTTCCATGTTAAGGACACATGACACATTCCTTCGGCCGCCGTCCTCCCGGGTGAGGTTCCGGCAATTTCTTGGTAAGTGTCCGCACTCGTCCTCAACCCCGAGGCGCCTCTCCCCCTCTATGGGGACATGAGCCTCACCGGGACTCCGTTCCTCTACACGCTGATCGTGCTGTTCGCGATCGCCCTGATACTGCCGCTCGTCCTGTGGACGCGCATGCGCGGGCCGAAAGCCCTGCGCATGGCGGCCCGGATGCTGATGCTGCTGTTCGCCCAGGGGACGGCGGTCGCGCTGGTCTTCGTCTTCATCAACAACGCGAACAACCTCTACGACAACTGGGCCGACCTGCTCGGCACGGGCAACCATGTGCAGCAGGCGGCCAACCTGGGTGCCGACGGCACCGGCGGAATAGCGGTGAAACGGTTGCCCAAAGTGAAGCAGGACTTCAGCCCGGCCACCGGCCCCGGCATGCGCGGCGTGCGCCAGACCGAGCTCAAGGGCCGTGTCTCCGGGGTGAACGCCGAGGTCTATGTGTGGCTGCCGCCGCAGTACGACGACCCCGGCTACCGCCACCACAACTTCCCCGTGGTCGAGCTGCTCCCCGGCTACCCGGGCTCGGCCAAGGCGTGGTTCGGGTCGATGAAGGTGACCCAGCAGCTGGCCCCGCTCATGCGCAGCGGGCAGGTCGCGCCGTTCATCCTGGTCGCCCCGCGCACCAACCTGCTGGCCGGCGTGGACACGGGCTGCGCCAACATTCCGGGCCAGGTCAACGCCGACAGCTGGCTCAGCATCGACGTACCGAAGATGGTCACGGACAACTTCCGCGCCCAGCCCGGCCCCAAGGGCTGGGCGGTCGCCGGGTACTCGGCCGGGGCGCACTGCGCGGTCAAGCTGGCCGTCGCGCACCCGAACCGCTACATGGCCGCGATCAGCATGTCCGGCTACAACGACCCGATCGGCGAACGCAACTCGCTCGCCGCGCAGAACCCGACGGTCCGGGCCGAGAACAACCCCTTCCTGCTGCTGAAGAAGTCGCCCACCCCGCCCCGGATCGCGCTGTACATCTCCGGCCAGCCGCACGACGGCTACGAGGCCGGTGTCGGCCTCGAACAGATCGCGAAGGCGCCGACGACGGTGCATGTCGTCTTCATCCCGAAGAGCGCGGGCGGCCACACCATGGCGCTGTGGCGTCCGCAGGTGGTCCCGTCGTTCCGCTGGCTCTCCGTGGAGATGGGCCAGCACCACGGTCGGGCGCGGAACGCTACTCCTCCCGCACGGTCGACCGGCGGTTCCACGCACGCGGCGCTCGCCAGTGGTACTTCATCGCAAGCAGCCGCAGCACGAAGGCGGTGACGACCGCGAGTCCGCTGGTGAAGGGGGTCAGGGCGTCGTAGCGGATGCACAGGACGGCCATGGTGGAGCCGACCATCGCTGGGACCGCGTACAGATCGCGGTCCCAGCGCAGCAGTGACGGCACCTCGTTGGCGAGGACGTCCCTGAGCACACCGCCCCCGACGGCGGTGGCGAGGCCGAGGGTCGCGGACTGGGTGAGGCCGAGACCGTACTCGTACGCCTTGATCGTTCCGGCGACGCAGAACAGACCGAGGCCGGCCGCGTCGAAGACGTTGACGGCGACCTGGATGCGCTCGACGTGCGGGTGCAGGAAGACGACCATGAGGGCGGCCAGCAGCGGGGTGATGAAGTAGCCCAGGTCCGTGAAGGCGGCCGGGGGCACCGCCCCGATGATCAGGTCCCGGAACAGCCCTCCGCCCAGCGCGGTGACCTCGGCGAGCACGGCGATGCCGAAGACGTCGAAGTTCTTGCGGACGGCCAGCAGTGCGCCGGAGATGGCGAACACGAAGATGCCGACGAGGTCGAGCGTGTGCTGGACGGAGGGGCTGAACAGTTGCTGGAGCACCCCACATTCTTACTCGGGGGCTCTCACGGCTCTCACAGGGCCGGTTTGCCGGTGGTGTAGATCCACTTCTGGAACAGGTCGTCGAGGTTCTGACCGGAGATCTTCTCGGCGAGCGCGATGAACTGCCCGGTGTTCGCGTTGCCGTAGCGGTGGACCCTGGTCCAGGTCGGCAGCAGCTCGAAGAACGCCTTGTCGCCGATGCGTTCGCGCAGCGCCTGGAGCGTCATCGCCCCTCGCTGGTAGACCGCGGAGGCGAACATGGTGTCGCGCTGCGGGTCGGCGACGGTGATCTGCCAGAACGGGTTGTCGGCGGCCCGCGAGTTGTATGCGGCCAGGAAGGAGTCGTGGGCGCTGCGGGTGCCCTGGTGCTCGGCCCACAGCCACTGGGCGTAGGTGGCGAAGCCCTCGTTGAGCCAGATGTCCTTCCAGCGCTCGACCGAGACCGAGTCGCCGAACCACTGGTGGGCGAGTTCGTGCACGATCGTCGTCTCGTTGCGCACGGCCGAGTACGCCGGCTTGCTCTGCACCTCCAGCGAGAACCCGGCCTGGGGCATGTCGTCGACGATCGCGCCGGTCTCCTCGAAGGGGTACGGCCCGAAGACCTGCGACCAGTAGTCGGTGGCCGCGGCGGTGACGGCGTACACGTCGACGTTGTTGCTGTTCGAGAGCACCGGGTCGATGGCGACGTAGATCGGGATGCCGGAAGGCGTGGTGCCGGTCTTCACGTCGAACTTGCCGATGGTGGCGGTCGCCAGATAGGTGGCCATGGGCTTCGACTCGCGCCAGTGGGTGTACGTCGAGTCGCCCTTGTCGTACGTGGAGACGAGGCGGCCGTTGGAGACGCCGGTCAGACCCTTGGGCGCCTTGATGCGGATGTCGTACGTGGCCTTGTCGTCGGGGTGGTCGCTGGACGGGAACCAGGTGGAGGCGGCATTGGGTTCGCAGGCGACGAAGACGCCGTCGGGTGTCTTCATCCAGCCGTAGTCGGAACCGAAGACGATGGGGCCGTTGAGGGGTTCGGGGACGCCGCCGTAGGTGACGGTGACCTTGAAGGTGTGCCCCTTGGGGAGCACTCCCTTCGGCGTGATGCGCAGTTCGTCCCCGTCCCGGGTGAACTCGGCGCGTCTGCCGTTCACTTCGACCCGGGTGACCTCCAGCTTCTGCAGGTCCAGGTCGAAGGAGGAAAGGTTCTGGGTGGCGCGGGCGGTGAGCGTCGTCCGGCCGTCGAGGCGGTCGGTGTCCGGGTTGTACGCCACGTCGAGGTCGTAGTGGCGGGCGTCGAAGCCGCCGTTGCCGAGGTTCGGGAAGTAGCTGTCGCCGATGCCGGGAGCGCCCGGAGTGGGGGCGGAGGAAGCGGCGATGACAAGGAAAGAGGCCGCCGCGGTCGCGACGGCCCCTAAGCGTGCCGAACGGGAGAGTGCCATGAGTTGCCCCTTCGGTGCGTGGTCCGATCAGACGGATACGCCCGACTCTGCGCCCTGCAACTGGGGCATGGACATGACTTTACCAAGTTGTCATGTGCTACACGGCAGTTGACTCCTGATGGCAGACCCCGACCGGGGCCGACACAGGCCATGCCGCGGCGACCAAATGTCCCCACTTATGGAAAGTGAGACCACATCATCCACCCCTGCAGAAATTCAATTTGAGCTTTATCTGAGCTTACCCGGCAAATTGGAGGCAATGAGATAGCAAATGATCTATTACACCGTCCACTGCATGCATTAAATTCACAACCACGGGGGAGTCGCCACACGGGGTGGTTGACGGGTCTCCTCCATTCCTCAATGAGGGACCAGAATCTTGACGCAATACGCGAGAACCATGACTGTCGGTGCGGCAATGCTCGCCCTGGTCGCCGTAGGTACGACCTCGGCTCACGCCGCCACGTCCGTGACAACGCATCCGACCAATTGCGGCACGGAATCGGTGTATGAAATCAGCAACGTGAGGTCCGACCGGATCGGGATGATTCCTCCGTCCAGCGCGCCGGGCGGACACACCCTCGGCATCACCCTGACCGCCGGAACCTCGATCACCGGCACCATCACCGGCTCCGTGTCGGCCGAAGAGGGCGTCATCTTCGCCAAGGCCAAGGAGACCGTGGGTGCCTCGATCGCGGTCTCGATGACGGCCTCGGTCTCCTACTCGGACACCTGGAAGGTGCCGTCGTCGTGGCGGGAGGGGTACCTCCACGCCGGCGCCGACCGGAAGGTGATGAATTGGGACGTCGGACACTACGGCGCGAATTGCAAGTGGGTGATCTCGCGCAAGGGCGTCGCGAAATTCCCGTACCACATTCCGGCATTCTGGCACAGCAAGGGATGATTTCCGTCTCCGGAGTTCGTTTCTCGCGATGCGCGGCACGCGTGGCCGTAGTGTCCGGGGCGCTGATATCCATGGCGGGCTGCGGCGGATCGGGTTCCCCGGCGCAGCAGTCGGCACCACCGACGCCAGTGCACGCCTCGGCGGCCGCGGAAACAAGGCTGCCGACGATGGAATCTCTGAAGTTCCCCGTTCCGCCGGGGAAACTGCTGGTCACGGAGAGCGGTCGGGGTGCCCGGCAGTTCGATGTGGCCCTGGCGAAAACCGGCTCCACTGTCACGGTGCGGCTGATCTGCCTGGGCCCCGGTGCCGCGAAGATGACCGACGCATCAGGCGGTTCCGTTCTGGAGGTGGCCGGCTGCAATGCCACGGCGGCATACACCACGGGATTCACCGGCACGAAAAGTGACCGGGTGATGCGGCTCGCGGTGAAACCTTCCGTGTCGTGGCGGGTGCTGGTCTGGGGGTGACCCGGACGGCCCCCGCCAGGCGCGGACAAAGGCGGCCGCCCGACGGGAAAGAGCCCCTGCCAGTGATGGCAGGGGCTCTTTCCCGTCGGGCGGCCGGCCCGGGCACACCGGTGGTCAGTTCTGCCCGTCGGTCGACTCCTGAGCGCCCGCTTCCGCCTCTGTGGAGCCAGTGCTGTCGGAGGCCTCGTCAGAAACAGCGACGGCCTCGGGAGAATCCCCGGCGACCTCCGCAGCCACCGCCGCCGACGTCTCCGCCGACTCCGCGAGCACCTCGTCCGCGACCAGCTCGGCCGCCTCCTTGGCGACCGTCAGCAGAACGGTGTCCTGCGGGGCCTGGTCCTCGAAGTTCTCCGGGTGGTGGCAGGCGACCTGCTGGCCGGGCTTGAGCTCGACGAGCTTCGGCTCGGTCGTCTTGCAGATCTGCGTCGCCTTCCAGCACCGGGTGTGGAAGCGGCAGCCGCTCGGCGGGGAGATCGGCGAGGGCACGTCACCCTTGAGCAGGATGCGCTCGCTCTTGGCGTTCTTGCGCCGCGGGTCCGGGATCGGCACCGCCGACATCAGCGCCTTGGTGTACGGGTGCATCGGCGCCCGGTACAGCGAGTCGCGGTCCGCCAGCTCCACGATCTTGCCGAGGTACATCACCGCGATCCGGTCCGAGACGTGCCGGACGACGGAGAGGTCGTGCGCGATGATCACGTACGTCAGGCCCAGCTCCTGCTGGAGGTCGTCCAGCAGGTTGACGACCTGCGCCTGGATCGACACGTCCAGCGCGGAGACCGGCTCGTCCGCCACGACCAGCTTCGGGTTCAGGGCGAGCGCGCGGGCGATGCCGATGCGCTGGCGCTGACCGCCGGAGAACTCGTGCGGATAGCGGTTGTAGTGCTCGGGGTTGAGACCGACCACCGACAGCAGCCGCTGCACTTCCTTCTTGATGCCGCCCTCGGGCTCGACGCCCTGCAGCCGGAAGGGGGCGCCGACGATCGTGCCGATGGTGTGGCGCGGGTTCAGCGAGGAGTACGGGTCCTGGAAGATCATCTGCACATCGCGGCGCATCGGACGCATACCGCTCACGCCGAGGTGCGTGATGTCCTTGCCCTCGAACTCGACCTTTCCGCCGGTCGGTTCGAGCAGCCGGGTGATCAGCCGGCCCATCGTCGACTTGCCGCAGCCGGACTCGCCCACGACGCCGAGGGTCTCGCCGGCCTTGACCTCGAAGTCGATGCCGTCGACCGCGTGCACGGCGCCGACCTGCCGCTGGAGCAGGCCCTTCTTGATCGGGAAGTGCTTCTGGAGCCCGGTCACCTTCAGCAGGGTCTCGCCGGGGGCGGCGTCCTTGGTGAGGGTGGCACCGTCGCTCTTCGCGGGAGTGGTCACTTTGTCCTCGCTCACAGCTTCGGCGCAATCTCTTCGGTCCAGATACGCTCCCGCTGCTCCTGCGTCATGTGGCAGGCGGCCCAGTGCTGGCTGCCGACCTCGGTCAGCTCGGGGCGGACCGTGCGGGTGACGTTGTCCTTCGGGATGTCGGCGTACGGGCAGCGCGGGTTGAAGGCGCAGCCGGACGGGACGTTGATCAGGGAGGGCGGGGAGCCCTTGACCGGGATCAGGCGTTCCTGCTGCTCCCGGTCCAGGCGCGGCATCGAGCCGAGCAGGCCCCAGGTGTAGGGGTGGCGCGGCTCGTAGAACACCTTCTCCGCGGGACCGCGCTCGACGCAGCGGCCGCCGTACATGACCAGGATGTCGTCGGCGAGCTCGGCGACGACGCCCAGGTCGTGGGTGATGACGACGACCGCGGAGCCGAACTCCTTCTGCAGATCCCGGATCAGGTCGAGGATCTGCGCCTGGACGGTCACGTCCAGGGCGGTCGTCGGCTCGTCCGCGATGAGCAGCTCGGGGTTGTTGACCAGCGACATCGCGATCATCGCGCGCTGGCGCATACCGCCGGAGAACTCGTGCGGGTAGCTGTCGACGCGCTTGTCGGGCTGCGGGATGCCCACCCGGTCGAGCATCTCGACCGCGCGCTTCTTCGCGGTCTTCTTGTCGACGTCGTGGTGGATGCGGTACGCCTCCACGATCTGGTGGCCGATCGTGTAGTACGGGTGCAGTGCGGACAGCGGGTCCTGGAAGATCATCGCCATCTGGCGGCCGCGCAGCTTGCGCACCTCGTCCGGGTCGGCGCTGAGCAGCTCGGTGCCGTCCAGCCAGATCTCACCGGAGATCTGCGCCTTGCGCTTGCCGTACTGGCCGGCCGTGTGCAGACCCATGATGCCGAGCGAGGTCACCGACTTGCCGGAACCCGACTCGCCCACGATGCCGAGGGTCTTGCCCTTCTCCAGCTTGAAGGAGAGCCCGTCGACGGACTTGACCAGGCCGTCGTCGGTCGGGAAGTGCACCTTCAGGTCGCGCACTTCCAGGAAGGAGGTCGGGGCGGGCGAGGTGCCCGTGGGCTCGCCCACGGCCGCTCCGCTCTTGCTCAGTTCCGTCATGCGAGCCTCACTCGGGGGTCGATCACGGCGTACAGGACGTCCACCACGAGGTTGGCGATCAGCACCGCGAGAGAAGTGATCAGGGTGACGCCCAGAATGATGGGCAGGTCCTGGTTCTTGATGGCGGTCAGCACCGCCTGGCCGAGGCCCGGCAGGCTGAACGTCGTCTCGGTCAGGATCGCGCCGCCGATGAGGGCGCCGAGGTCCATGCCGAGCATGGTCAGGATGGGCGTCATCGTGGAGCGCATGGCGTGCTTGCCGATGACGACCTGTTCCTTGAGGCCCTTCGCGCGGGCCGTGCGGATGTAGTCCTCGCCGAGGATCTCCAGCATGTTGGCGCGGGTGATCCGGGCGTACATCGCCGCATAGAGGAACGCCAGGGTGATCCAGGGCAGGAGCATGCTCTCGAACCAGCGGGCGGGGTCCTGGCTGAAGGGCACGTACTGAGCGTCGATCCAGTGCAGCCCGATGTCGAAGATCGCGACGCTGAGCAGACCGGTGAAGTAGATGGGGAGGGAGACACCGCTGAGCGCGATGACCATCGCGCTGCGGTCCCACATGCTGCCCCGCTTCAGCGCGGCCAGCACACCCGCCGCGATACCGAAGACCAGCCACAGTACGGCGGCACCGAGCGCGAGACCCAGGGTCACCGGGAAGCGGTCGGTCAGCACCGGCCACACGGCCTGCTCGCTGCGGAAGGAGTAGCCGAAGCACGGCGCGGAGCAGTGGGTGATGTCGCCGCCGGCCGCGTAGGTGCGGCCCACGAAGATGCCCTTGAAGAAGTGCCAGACCTGAATGAAGATCGGGTCGCTCAGACCCAGCTTCGTCCGCACCGCTTCCACCGCCGCGGGGTCGGCCTGCTTGCCCACGAAGCTCGTGGCGATGTCCACGCCCGCCCACTTGGGGACGAGGAAGAAGATGCTGAAGACCACCAGGATGATGACCACCAGCATCACTGCGGCGGCGAAGAGCCGCCTGATGAGGTAAGCGAGCACAGCTAACGGCCCGCCGCGGGGCCGCGGGCCGCCGGAGGTCTTCCGGGGCCCGCGGTCCCGCCGCGCCGGCCTTCACCTGCCTTTCGTGCCGTACGGCGGGTGTGCCGGGATTACTTCGAGGACTTCAGACCGATGTTGACGAAGTCGTAGTAGCCGCTGTACGCGTTCGTCGTGTACACGTTGCCGATCCGCGAGGAACGCCAGTTCAGGAGCCGCTCGAAGGTGAAGGGCAGGTAGTACGCGCCCTCGCTCACCTTGTGGTTGATCTCCGTGGCGATCTGGGTCTTCTTCGCCTCGTTCAGTTCGGCGTTGTACTGGTCGAACAGACCGTCGATCGTCTTGTCCTTGATCAGAGCGTAGTTGTTGTTGCCGCTCTGCAGGATGTAGTGGCTGCTCCACAGCGGGATGCCGTAGCCCTGGACGGTCGGGAAGTCCGGGCCCCAGCCCATGATGATGATGCCGAGCTTCTTCTTGGCCACGTTCGACGGGGAGCCGATGATGCCGGCGCTCTGCGAGCCGTCGTACTGGTAGATGTCGGCCTGGATGCCGACCTTCTTCAGCGCCGCCTGCAGGGAGGTGGCCGTGGCCACTTCCTGCGACTTGTTGTTGCGGACGGCGATGGTGGTCTTGAAGCCGTTCGGCTGACCGCAGGCCTTCAGCGACTGCTTGGCCAGGTCGTCGTTGCCGTTCTTGTTGGCACCGGCGATCTTGTACGGGTCGTACTTCTGGCCCTCGCCACCGGGGATCGACGGCGGGAGCATGTTGGTGCCGATGTCACCACCGGCGATCGGGCCACCGCGCGCGGTCTGCAGCGACACGTGGTCGGCGGCGTAGATCACGGCCTTGCGGCAGTCGATGTTGTCGAACGGCTTGACGCTCTGCGGGAAGACCGCGTAGCGGATGAAGCCGGAGACCGGGTTGTCCAGGTTGTCCTTGTGCTGCTTCAGGGCGATGGTGCGGCCCTGCGGGCCGAGGCCCGTCTGGCTGGCGTCGATGTCGTAGTCGCCGTTGATCAGGCGCTGGTCCATGTCGCTCTGGTTGGTGGAGATGTCCAGAGTGATCTTGTCCGGGTACGCCTTGCGGACCGGGTCCGAGGACGCCTTCCAGTTGGTGTTGCGCACCAGCACCAGCGACTTGCCCGGGGCGTACGACTGGAACTTGTACGGGCCGGAGGAGAACGGCTTCAGGCCGTACTTGGACTTGGTGTCCATGTCCTGGCGGACCGGCGAGGCCGTGACCATCGCCAGCACCTGCTTGAAGTCCGAGTTGGCCTTCGGCAGGTGGAAGACGATCGTCTTGGCGTCGGGCGTGTCGATCGCCTTCAGGCCGAGCTTGTCCTTGGTGGTGTCCTTGTAGGGACCCTTGTAGGTGCCGTTGGGGTCGAGCATCTGCTGCAGGTAGATCGGGCCGCCGGACAGGACGTCCTGCGCCCAGACGCGCTCGATGCCGTACTTGATGTCCTGGGAGGTGATCGGCTTGCCGTCCTCCCAGGTGATCCCGTCACGCAGGTGGAAGGTGTACGTCTTGCCGTCGGTGGAGACCTGGCCCTCGTCCGTGGCGAGGTCGGGGGTGACCTCGGCGCCCTTGGCGCCCGGCTCGGTCTTGTAGGTGAGCAGCTGACGGCTGTAGTAGCGCGCGAAGTCCCACATGAAGCCGTAGTAACCACGCGTGGTGTCCCACGAGTCGGCGTCCTGCGCAGTGACGAACTTCAGCGTGCCGCCCTTCTTGACCTGATCGGCCTGGGCAACCTTGTTGTTCGCCGCGTCGAAGCCGGCCGCACCCGTCTTCGAACCGCCGCTGTCGCTGCCGCCGCCGCACGCCGCCATGGTCAGCATGCCGGCGACCGCGGCAGCAGCGGCCAACGCCTGCTTGCGCCGCCCTGAGGTGCGTTGGGTAGTCACGATCTCGGATCCTCCGGTTTTGATGAGAGACCCCGTGGGAGTACTCACGGGACGCTTGGGTTACGGCAGGTTCAGCGCGAGCCCTTCGGGTCGAGCGCGTCCCGCACGCCGTCGCCGAAGAGGTTGAAGGCCAGAACGGTGATGAAGATCGCCACGCCGGGGACGACCATGTACATGGGGTCCGAGTCGTAGTAGTCGATCGCGGTCGAGAGCATCTGCCCCCAGGAGGACGTGGGGGGCTTGACGCCCACGCCCAGGAAGCTGAGTGCCGCCTCGGTGAGGATGTTGGTGGGGATCATCATCGTCGTGTAGACGATGATCGGGGCGACGAGGTTGGGCAGCAGTTCCTTGAACAGGATGTAGAACCGCCCGGCACCCAGCGATCGGGCCGCCTCGACGTACTCGCGCTCTCGCAGCGAGAGCGTCTGGCCGCGCACCACGCGTCCGATGTAGGGCCAGCCGAAGAAGCCGATGACCAGGATCATCACGAACACGCGCACGCTGGAGCCGCTCAGGCCGAGCATCTCGTTCGGCATGACGGAGACCAGCGCGATGATGAAGAGCAGCTGCGGGAAGGCCAGCAGGCCGTCCATGACGCGGCTGATGACCGAGTCGACCCAGCCGCCGAAGAAGCCGGCCAGGATGCCGAGGATCGTGCCGAGCACGACGGCGACGATCGCGGACAGGAAGCCGACCAGGAGCGAGATCCGGGCGCCGTAGAGGATGCGCGCGAAGATGTCGCGGCCGTTGACCGGCTCGACGCCCAGCCAGTGGTCGCCGCTGATGCCGCCGAGCGAGCCCTTGGGGGTGCTGAACAGCGGGTCGATCAGGCTCTCGTGGTAGACGTCGGGGTCCTGCCCGTAGAGGCTGGTGATCACCGGAGCGAGCAGCGCCACCACGACGAGTACGAGCACGACGATGCCGCCTGTGAGGGCGAGCTTGTCCCTCTTCAGGCGCTCCCAGGCGATCCGGCCCAGGGAACGCCCCTGTACGGCCTTGTCGCCGGCGGCGGCGACCGCCGCTTCTTCGGCCGCGCTCGGGGCCGCTTCTGCGGTCGGCTCGTGCAATGGTGCCGTCATCTGGCAGGGACCCCTCTCAACCGGCGGTAGCCGGCCCGCACTTTGCCGCGGTGGCGGCGTGATCAGTCCGTCGTACACAGGGACGAAGTCCCCTGGACCGGGAGTCTTCAACGCTTTGGCGATCTGTTGCCAGACTTGGCGGGGAAAGGATGCGTAAACGTGATGCAGGCTGGAGGGTTCCGTTATCCGGACACCGGGTAACGGCGGCCGGACGGGGATAATTTCGGACATACTCCACGGAAAAGGATCTTCCGTCCCGATCTACGCGCGCAGATCGACTCCCGGCTTGGTACGGACCAGGCCTGCGTCTCAGTATCCGCCATGCACCGGCGGGTACCCGTACCCGGCCGCCGGGGCCTGGGCCGGAGCGGCCGCGTGGGCCTCGCGGTCGTAGAAGGGGCGGGCGCTCGCGCGCATCCACAGCGCGACCGGGTCGTACTCGTCCGACATCGCCACCGTCGACACCGGCAGTCCGTCCGGGACGGCGCCGATGGACTGCTGCATCATCGCCCGCACCGAGTCCACCGCGGGCGGGCTGGTGTCGTACACGTCGAGCCCGATCGCGAGATACGGCGCCCCGAGCGCCGGCTGCACCCAGGCGCGGCGCAGCGAGCGGACGGCCGGGGTGCGATGGGCGTTCTGCGCGAGCAGGGCGTAGAACTGCGGGATCTCGATCGCGGGTTCCGACATCCGCAGCGGGCCGGCCGCCTGGCGCTCCAGACCGGTGGCGATCCGGCGCAGGTCCAGCCAGGGGATGCCCACGCCGCCGCCCGGGGCGTGCGGATTGAGCCAGAGGCCGAAGTGGTCGGGGTACAGGGTCCGGGCGACGTCCAGCCCGTCGACCACCTCGTACGATCTGTTCCAGCCGCTGGCGCTCAGCTCCTGCGCCGAGGTGACGCAGGGCGCGTAGCCGTAGCCGCCGACCTCCATGTTTCCGTACTGGGCGTCCGGGGAGCCCGCCTGGCCGTGCCACAGGAGCATCCAGACCTGGCCGGAGCCGGGGGTCGCGAGTGCGCGGAGGAGTGCCTCGTAGGCGTCGTAGCGCCCCGGCGTCACCTGGCGCAGCATGTTCTCGACCGTCCCGGTCGTGGTGCCGCTGGCGCTCACGTGTGTGCCCCTTCTCATGGTTGCCCCGCGTGGACACAAGCTTAAGCGCCTAGGAACTCGAGGCTTGTTGTGTGTCGATACTGCACGCGCGCCCGGGGCGGCTGCCCCTCGCGGCGTTCTACAGGTGATCCCTCGTATAGAAAGGGCGTACCCGTTCGAGCATCCAGGTCGCCACCGGATCGTCCGTCACGTCCAGGAGGACTAGGTTGACGGGCCACTGGGTGGGGATTCTGGTGATGGCCCGGCTCAGGGCCTCCAGGGGAAGGGCTCTGATGTCACCCTCACGCTGGGAGAGTTCGACGCCCACGAACATCACCGGGTCCGCCGTCTCGATGGCGGCGAGGCAGCGGCGGGCGGTGACGACCACGCCTGTCCCGGCGAACTCGGCGGAGGCCGCGGCGAGGAAGTCGATCGGGTCGTCCTGCCAGTCCGGCTCGAAGAGCTTGACGCGGCCGCCGGAGGCGGGGCCGTCCAGCGGGGTGCGGCCCACGCGGCAGAGTTCGGCGACGGCGGGCGGCGGGAGCGGGATGCCGACCACGCCGTCCGGGTTCACGGCGAGGCCGACCTGCGGGGGCAGTCCGCGGGCGAACTCGACGGCCGGGGCGATCGTGTACGACATGTGGGAGCCGACCACCTGCCGGAACTGCTCCTCGGAGCTGAAGACCGGCACATAGGCCTGGCCCTCGATCTCCAGCGTGGGCAGGTCGAGGGGGCCGCTGTTCAGGTCGCCGCCGTTCGGCAGCGGCACCCAGACGAAGCTGCGGCCGAGCACCTCGAGGATCCGGCCGCCCGCCGAGGGTATGCCGAGGGAGGCCGACAGCACCTCCTCCAGCTCGTTGCCGGGCCATCCGCCGTGCGGATGGGGGTGCGCCTGCAAGGGAAAGTCCGCGGGGAGATCCGCTGCGAAGTCCATCTGTGTCCGACCGCCTGCTGAGAACCACTGCTGTGGCTGGAAAGGCTAGCGGGTGGGAGGGACAAAGGGGTTGGGCCGTGCGTCACCCCGTGAAACCGATCCTGCGCAGGACGTCCGCGGCGTCCCGGTCCAGCAGCACCGCCGAGCCGACGCCCTCGGGCAGGTCGCCCCGCTCGACCGCGCGGATCAGCCGGGCCGCCGCGGTGCGGTGCCGCAGGAAGGCGTAGCGCGAGACGCCACGGCCGCGCTCCCGCTGGCCCTCCAGTGCCGTGCCGGGCGTGACGTCGAGCAGCAGCAGATGCAGGGTGCCGCCGCGGCGCCGGCCCTCCCGGGCCAGCCAGCCGCGCACCCAGGCCTGCGTACCGCAGTCGTGCACGACGACCCCTTCGCCGCTGCGCAGGGCGCGGCGCAGTCCGGCGTAGTGGGCGAGGCGGACGAGGGGACGGTAGAGCGCGTAGGGCAGGAAGCGGGGCGTGCGGGCCTCCCAGCGGTCCCGGGCGTCCTGGGAGTCGATGCGGAGGCCGCGGACAGCGCGCTCCATCAGCGTGGACTTGCCGCTGCCGGGCAGGCCGGTGACCACCACCAGGTCACGGGGGCCGAAGAGCAGGGCGTGCGGGCTGTGCCCCGAGCGGTCGCGCAGATCGCGGACCACGGGTGCGGGGCAGGCACCGCACACGTCCTTGGCCGGGGCCGCGGGCTGTTTGGGCAGCGCGACGGCCGAGGTCGTGGCGTACACCGTGGTCCTGTTCACCGTGATCGTCCTTCCTGGGGGTCAGGAAAGCTTCTCCCCACTCTTTGTAAAGGGAAGGTAATGCACGGCGTCTCGCGGGTGTGTTCGGTTCCGGCCACAGCCCCGTCACAAAGAGGAGGGGCACAGAGGAGGTGCCACGGAGGAGGGGGCGCGTGCAATGATGTGCGCGCAACTGCATACCGGCCGTTTGAATCCGCGCGGGAGAGTCCCGGCAGCAGAGTCTGCCGGGCGCCGAAGGAGCAAGTCCCTCCCTTGAATCTCTCAGGCCCCGTTACCGCGCGGGCGAGGCACATCTGAAAAGCGGGCCACCGGATCCGGTGGCCCCACCCAAGGTGCAAGCCATGACTTCATGGCGAACCTCTCAGGTTCCGATGACAGATGGGGAGGAACGACCTCGCCCGTCATGCACTCTGCCTGGGAGACGACCGTCCGATGAGCAGCACCGAACCCCGTCACACCGCGCTCGATGCCCTGCATCGTTCGCTCGGCGCGACGATGACCGACTTCGCCGGCTGGGACATGCCCCTGCGCTACGGCTCCGAGCGCGACGAGCACCTCGCCGTGCGGACGAAGGCCGGGCTCTTCGATCTCTCCCACATGGGCGAGATCACCGTCACCGGCCCGCAGGCCGCCCAGCTCCTGAACTTCGCGCTGGTCGGCAACATCGCCTCCGTCGGCGTCGGCCGCGCCCGCTACACGATGATCTGCCGGGCCGACGGCGGCATCCTCGACGACCTGATCGTCTACCGGCTCGGCGAGACCGAGTACATGGTGGTGGCCAACGCCTCCAACGCCCAGGTGGTGCTGGACGCGCTCGTTGAGCGCTCGGCCGGCTTCGACGCCGAGGTGCGCGACGACCGGGACAACTACGCGCTGATCGCCGTGCAGGGCCCCGAGTCCCCCGGCATCCTGAAGTCGCTCACCGACGCCGACCTCGACGGCCTGAAGTACTACGCCGGCCTGCCCGGCACCGTCGCCGGCGTCCCCGCCCTCATCGCGCGCACCGGCTACACCGGCGAGGACGGCTTCGAGCTGTTCGTCGCCCCCGCTGACGCCGAGAAGCTGTGGCAGGCGCTGACCGACGCCGGAGCATCGGTCGGCCTGGTGCCCTGCGGGCTGTCCTGCCGGGACACCCTGCGCCTGGAGGCGGGCATGCCGCTGTACGGGCATGAACTGTCCACCTCGCTCACGCCGTTCGACGCCGGGCTCGGCCGGGTGGTGAAGTTCGAGAAGGAGGGCGACTTCGTGGGGCGCGAGGCGCTCCAGGAGGCGGCCGCCAGGGCTGCGGAGAACCCGCCGCGCGTCCTCGTCGGCCTGGTCGCCGAGGGCCGTCGGGTCCCGCGCGCCGGGTACGCCGTCGTCGCGGGCGGCGAGGTGATCGGCGAGGTCACCTCCGGAGCCCCCTCCCCCACGCTGGGCAAGCCGATCGCGATGGCGTACGTCGACGCGGCGCATGCGGCGCCGGGCACCGAGGGTGTCGGCGTGGACATCCGGGGCAGTCACGAGCCGTACGAGGTCGTGGCGCTGCCGTTCTACAAGCGGCAGAAGTAGACACTGACTGAGACTGGGCGAGGGGGGCTCCGTCCCCGGACGTGACCCCCTGCACATTTTCGCTGCTCACACGCTTTTCCCGCAGTCCCCCCTTCATCAGCACTCCACCGCGTACAGGAGAATTCAGGCCATGAGCAACCCCCAGCAGCTGCGTTACAGCAAGGAGCACGAGTGGCTGTCGGCCGCCGAGGACGGCGTCTCGACGGTCGGCATCACCGAGTTCGCGGCCAACGCGCTCGGCGATGTCGTCTACGCCCAGCTTCCCGAGGTGGGCTCCGCCGTGACCGCGGGCGAGACCTGCGGCGAGCTGGAGTCGACCAAGTCGGTCAGCGACCTGTACTCCCCCGTCACCGGTGAGGTCACCGAGATCAACGAGGACGTGGTGAACGACCCGTCCCTGGTCAACTCGGCGCCCTTCGAGGGCGGTTGGCTCTTCAAGGTCCGTGTCACGGAGGAGCCGGCCGATCTGCTCTCCGCCGACGAGTACACCGCCCAGAACGCCGGCTGAGGAGCCGTAGACGCATGTCCGTACTGAACACGCCCCTGCATGAGCTCGACCCGGACATCGCCGCCGCGGTCGACGCCGAGCTGCACCGCCAGCAGTCCACCCTCGAGATGATCGCCTCGGAGAACTTCGCGCCGCTGGCGGTGATGGAGGCCCAGGGCTCGGTCCTGACCAACAAGTACGCCGAGGGCTACCCCGGCCGGCGCTACTACGGCGGCTGCGAGCACGTCGATGTCGCCGAGCAGATCGCCATCGACCGGGTCAAGGAGCTGTTCGGCGCCGAGTACGCCAACGTGCAGCCGCACTCGGGTGCCTCCGCCAACCAGGCCGCGCTGTTCGCGCTGGCCCAGCCCGGCGACACCATCCTGGGCCTGGACCTGGCGCACGGCGGCCATCTCACCCACGGGATGCGGCTGAACTTCTCCGGCAAGCAGTTCAACGTGGTCGCGTACCACGTGGACGACTCCGGCCTGGTCGACATGGCCGAGCTGGAGCGGCTGGCCAAGGAGCACCGCCCGAAGGTGATCATCGCGGGCTGGTCGGCGTATCCGCGTCAGCTGGACTTCGCGGAGTTCCGGCGGATCGCCGACGAGGTCGGGGCGTACCTGTGGGTGGACATGGCGCACTTCGCGGGCCTGGTCGCGGCCGGGCTGCACCCCAACCCGGTGCCGTACGCGGATGTCGTCACCTCCACCACGCACAAGACGCTGGGCGGCCCGCGCGGCGGCATCATCCTCGCCAAGCAGGACTTCGCGAAGAAGCTGAACTCCTCGGTCTTCCCGGGCTTCCAGGGCGGTCCGCTGGAGCATGTGATCGCGGCGAAGGCGGTCTCCTTCAAGGTCGCCGCAAGCGAGGAGTTCAAGGAGCGGCAGCGGCGTACGGTGGAGGGTGCGCGCATCCTCGCCGAGCGGCTGACCGCGGACGACGCCCGCGAGGTGGGGGTGAACGTGCTGTCCGGCGGCACGGACGTGCACCTGATCCTGGTCGACCTGCGCCACTCCGAGCTGGACGGGCAGCAGGCCGAGGACCGTCTCCACGAGGTCGGCATCACGGTCAACCGCAACGCCGTCCCCAACGACCCGCGCCCGCCGATGGTGACCTCGGGTCTGCGGATCGGCACCCCGGCGCTGGCCACCCGCGGCTTCACCGCCGAGGACTTCGCCGAGGTCGCGGACGTCATCGCCGAGGCGCTGAAGCCGTCGTACGACGTCGAGGCGCTCAAGGCCCGGGTCAAGGCGCTTGCCGACAAGCACCCGCTGTACCCCGGTCTGAACAAGTAGTTCCCCGGTGGGGGCACCCGACGACGTGTGCCCCCACCCTTTTCGGAGGAGTTCCCGTGGCCATCTCGGTCTTCGACCTGTTCTCGATCGGCATAGGCCCGTCGAGCTCCCACACGGTGGGACCGATGCGCGCGGCCCGCATGTTCGCGCGACGTCTGCGGGGCGAGGAGCTGCTGGGCTCCGTCGCGTCCGTACGATCCGAGCTGTACGGCTCCCTGGGCGCGACCGGCCACGGCCACGGCACCCCCAAGGCGGTGCTGCTCGGCCTGGAGGGCGCCTCGCCGCGGACGGTGGACGTGGAGACGGCGGACGAGCGGGTCGCGGAGATCAAGTCGTCCAGCCGGATCCGGCTCCTCGGCGAGCACGAGATCCCGTTCTCCTTCGACGACGACCTGAAGCTGCACCGCCGCAAGGCCCTGCCGTACCACGCGAACGGCATGACCCTGTGGGCGTTCGACGCCTCGGGTACGGAGCTGCTGTCGAAGACGTACTACTCGGTGGGCGGCGGCTTCGTCGTCGACGAGGACGCGGTCGGCCAGGACCGCATCAAGCTGGACGACACGGTGCTGAAGTACCCCTTCCGCACGGGCGACGAGCTGCTGCGCCTGACGAAGGAGACGGGTCTGTCCATCTCCGCCCTGATGCTGGAGAACGAGCGGGCCTGGCGTACCGAGGACGAGATCCGCTCGGGGCTCCTCGACATCTGGCGGGTGATGCAGGCGTGCGTGTCCCGCGGCATGTCCCGCGAGGGCATCCTGCCGGGCGGTCTGAAGGTGCGGCGCCGGGCCGCCGTCTCCGCCCGTCAACTGCGCGCCGAGGGCGACCCGTTGGCGCACGCCATGGAGTGGATCACGCTCTACGCGATGGCGGTGAACGAGGAGAACGCGGCGGGCGGCCGCGTGGTCACCGCCCCCACCAACGGCGCCGCGGGCATCATCCCGGCCGTCCTGCACTACTACATCAACTTCGTGCCGGGCGCCGACGAGGACGGAGTCGTCCGCTTCCTGCTGGCCGCGGGCGCGATCGGCATGCTCTTCAAGGAGAACGCCTCCATCTCCGGCGCCGAGGTCGGCTGCCAGGGCGAGGTCGGCTCCGCCTGCTCGATGGCGGCGGGCGCGCTGGCGGAGGTGCTCGGCGGCTCCCCCGAACAGGTCGAGAACGCCGCGGAGATCGGCATGGAACACAACCTCGGCCTCACCTGCGACCCGGTCGGCGGCCTGGTCCAGATCCCGTGCATCGAGCGCAACGGCATGGCCGCGGTGAAGGCGGTCACGGCGGCGAAGATGGCGATGCGCGGCGACGGCTCCCACAAGGTGTCCCTGGACAAGGTCATCAAGACGATGAAGGACACCGGCGCGGACATGAGCGTGAAGTACAAGGAGACGGCCCGGGGCGGGCTCGCGGTGAACATCATCGAGTGCTAGGGCCTGTCACACCGTCCGGACGAAGGTTCCGCCGGCTTCGAGTGCGATCGGCGGCCCCGGTGATGCCCATGACGAGGGTGCGCAGGAGGGCCGCGGGGCCGACGTAGGCGTAGGCGTAGGCGTAGGCGTAGGCAGTGTGGCCGGGTTTGCCGCCGGGCACGACCTGTGTCGCCGGGCCGGGTGTCGGGCCGATGATCAACGCTGTCCGGCCAGTTTGCTGAACTCCGTTTTGCCGACCGGAGTTGACGTTTTGCACGTCGTTTCCACATCCGGAACGGATCACCCGTGCAAAGGTGGGGATGAATCAACCGCTGTCCCCCCACCGGCACTTCAGGGAGTCCTCCATGCTGCGCGGTATCGACGTAAGCGCCTACCAGCCCTCCTCGTACAGCACGGACGGCCTCTCCTTCGCCTTCATCAAGGCGACGGAAGGCCGCTCGTACATCAACCCGAGAGTCAGCGCCCAGGCGCGACACGGTCGCGAGGCCGGCCTCGTCATCGGCTTCTACCACTTCCTCTGGCCGGGCCATCTCCAGGCCCAGGCGGAGTACTTCGTCGAGCGCGCCCCCTCGAAGGTGGGCGACATCCTCGCCGTGGACTGGGAGCGGACCAGCGCCGGGACCCATGCGAGCAACGCGGAGAAGGACCAGTTCCTCCGCAAGGTCAAGGAGCTGCGGCCGAACCACCGGGTCATCCTCTACACCAACCAGGATTTCTGGCTGAACGTCGACACCACCTCGTACGCCGGCGACGGCCTCTGGATCGCCGACTACGTCACGGCGGGCAAGCCCCGCATCAAGGCCAAGTGGCGCTTCCACCAGTACACCAGCGAGCCGCACGACAAGGACGTCGCGAACTTCGCCGACAAGGCCGCCCTGAAGGAGTGGGCCTCGGGTGGGTGACGGGCCCGCGCCCGCCGTTACGCCCTGAAGTCCGCCGGACGTTCCCGAGGTGCCTCCGCCAGTGCCTTGGTCACCTCGTCCACGCCCGCGCGCAGCCCGTAGACCGGGGTGCCCGGCTGCTGGCGCCAGGAGTCGGCGAGGGTGCCCGTGTCGACCGTGTCGAAGCCGAGTTCGTCGATCAGGTTCCTGACCAGGCGCTTAGCGGCCTCGTCGTCGCCCGCGACCGGGAGCGCCTGCCGCTCGGGGTCGCCCGCGGGGCGCGGGCGATCCAGGATGTCCTGGGCGTAGGTGCCGTTGAACGCCTTGATGACGGTGTGGCCGATCTGCTGTGCCGTCCAGGCGCTCTCCGTGAGGCCCTCGTCCTCGATCGCCGCGATCCTGCCGTCCCGCTGCCGGGGGTAGTAGTTGCCGGTGTCGATCACGGCGACGTTCTCGGCCGCGCCGTCCAGGAGGCCCGTCGGCAGGTCCGGGATGGCCCTGACGGGAATCGTGATCACCACGACCTCCGCGCCGCGCGCCGCCTCCTCCACGGTTACCGGGGTCGCGCCGGTCTCCTCGGCCAGCTCGGTGAGCGTGTGGGGACCGCGGGAGTTGGCGACGGAGACGTCGTGGCCGAGGGCGGTGAGCCGCCGGGTGAGGTTGCCGCCGATGTTGCCCGCGCCGATGATGCCGATCTTCATGACAGGCCCTTCCCTGGATGATGCACGTGCATAGGTCTGGGTCGCGTCAACCTCGGAGATCGGCGGCCTATTCCGCGGGCTGCGGCAAACGGGTCAGGGCCCTCAGACCCGTACGACGATCTTGCCCGTGTGCCGGTTGGACTCCATCAGGCGGTGGGCGTCCTGGATGCGGTCGAGCCCGTCGAGGACCTCGCCGACGACCGGGCGGAACCCGCCGTCGGCGAGGCCCGCGTCGAGGAAGGCGGTGGAGCGGCGGCGGCCGGCGGGTGTGCTGGTGAGGATCAGGTTGGCGTAGGTGTGGAGGGTGAAGGGCCAGTTCCTGGGGATCTCGGCCGGGCGGGTGTCCAGCCAGCCGTAGACGACCACGGAGCCGCCCGTGGCGAGGCCCTCGGCGAGCGGGCCGAACCCGGGACCGCCGATCGCGTCGAAGATCACTTCGGCGCCGTTGCCCCCGGTGAGCCGTTTGACCTCCTTGGCCACCGTCTCGGGTGCCGATCCGCCGGTGACGATCACCTCGGCCGCGCCGAGCTCCAGCAGCCGGTCCCGTTTCTCCTCGGTGCGGGTGGTGGCGAGCGGGATCGCGCCGATGCGGCGGGCGACCTGGATCGCCGCGGTGCCGACGCCGCTGGACGCGCCGGTGATCAGCACATGGTCGCCGGGCCTGAGGCCGGCCGTCTCCAGCAGGGCGCCGTACGCGGTCGTGTACGTCAGCCAGGCCGCGGCGCCGGTGACGGCGTCCACGGAGGCCGGGCGGCGCAGGACCGCGGTCTCGGGCAGGACGACCCGCTCGGCGTACACGCCCTGGGCGCTCATCTCGATGCCGGGGCCGGTCATCACCGGGTCGCCGACGGCCAGTTCGGTCACGCCCTCGCCGACCGCCTCGACGACGCCGGCGGCCTCGTAGCCGAGACGGGAGGCGGGGAGGGCCGGCTGGTAGTAGTAACCGCCGCTCCGGAAGAGGGCTTCGGCGCGGTTGAGGCCCAACGCCTCGACCCGTACGAGCACGTGGCCGGGGGCGGGGTCGGGGACGGTCACGTCCTCGACCATCAGGACCTCGGGTCCGCCGATTTCATGAAAAAGCACAGTGCGTGCGGTAGTTGGCATGCGGAACACGCTAGGCGGCGGGAAGCGAGACGATCCATGTCCACCGCTCTCCCTTTCCTGTCCGATCGTCTCTCCGGTACGGCATGCGGCTACCGTTCGGACATGGACGTACTCAGTGACGCCGTGAGCGCGATGCGCACCGGGCGGCCGCACTCCTCGCGCCGGGACAAGTACGCGCCGTGGGGCATGCGGTTCGAGGCATCCCCGGGGGCCGGGTTCCATGTGGTGCTGCGCGGGTCGGCGTGGCTCATCCCGGCGGAGGGCGAGCCGGTCGCGGTCGGGCCCGGGGACGTGGTGTTCCTGGCGCACGGGCGGGGGCATGCGCTGGCCAGCGGGCTCGACGTGCCGCTGGAGCACGTACGGCCCGGGTCGGACAACCGGTGGCCCGCGCCGACGAACAGTCCACGGGAGGGAACACCAGACGCGGTCCTGCTCTGCGGCTCCTACCAGATGGACCGCAGCCGCACCCACCGTCTGGTCTCCGAACTGCCGGACGTGGTGCACCTGCCCGCCCAGGTCGGCGCCCATCGCTCACTGCGGGCGGCGGTGGACCTGCTCGGCATGGAGCTGGAGGAGCCGCAGCCCGGCTCGGACGCCATCGTCACCTCGCTGCTCGACACCCTGCTGCTGTACATCCTGCGCGCCTGGTGGCAGCACGACCGCAAGGCCACCGGCTGGTCGGCCGCGCTCGACGACCCGGCCGTGGCGGCGGCCCTGCGCGCCATCCACGGCGACCCGGCCCGCCCCTGGACGGTCGAGGAGCTCGGCGCCGAGAGCGGTCTGTCCCGCGCCGCCTTCGCCCGTCGCTTCACCACGCTGGTCGGCGAACCGCCGCTCGCCTACCTCACCTGGTGGCGCATGACGACCGCGGGCCGCCTGCTGCGCGAGGAGGACCTCCCCCTGCGCCTGGTCGCCCAACGCGCGGGCTACACCTCGGAGTTCGCCTTCGCCAAGGCGTTCAAGCGGGAGTTCGGGGTGGCGCCGGGGCAGTACCGGAGGCAGGTGTCCTGAGGCCGGCAGGGGTGCCCGTCCGCCGTGCGGACGGGCACCCCCCGGCACGTCCTACTTGTTCAGGTACGCCCAGAACTCGTCGAAGGACAGCACCTTGTCGCCGTTCAGGTCACGGCTCTTGATGATCACCTCGGCGACCGACTCGGTGACGTTCCAGTCGCCCCCCTGGGCGAGGGCGGTCTTGAACTCGGCGGCGGTGATGAACCCGTCGCCGTCGCTGTCGATCCGCTGGAACTCCTTGCGCGCTGCTTCGATGTCGGCCACCGATCCGCCCCTTTTCTCCGTGACTGCGTGTCTTGCCGTCGTGTTGACGCAGGTCAGATTAGCTGGCCACGCGGGCCTTCAGTGCGGCGACCACCCAGGCGAACTCCGCCTCGTACGCCGCCTGCGGCCCGAGCCCCGCCACGACCGCCCACAACTGGCGGTAGCGGGCCACACGGACATTGGTGCCCGCCTCCAGCCGCTTCAGCACCTCGGCGGGGTCCGCGTCGCCGAGCAGCCCGCGCAGGAGTTCCTCGGCCTCGGGCGCCTCGGGGGCGATGCCCCGCTCCCGGGCCTGACCCGCGAGCTGCACCAGGCGGCTCATGAACCACAGCGAGGTGCCCGCGGGCACGTCCGGGCCGCGGTCCGCCGCGTTGAACTCGATCATCCTGCGCATCAGGGTCCGGAACCCGAGGTCCTGCATCATCTCGGCGAGCTCCACCCAGGCGTCGACCTGCTCGGGGGTCGGCTCGTCCGGCAGGTCCGCCGGGGCGAACCGCATCCGCTTGCGGATGTCGGGGTCGGCCGTGTCGAGCCCGTCGAAGATCTCCGTCGTGAAGTCCTCGACGATACGGGCCCGCTCGGCAGCCGACAGCCGCGCCAGCTTGTTCATCAGGGTCATCTCCTCTGCGGTCGAACCGCGTCGCGCCACGGTCGACAGCACCGCCCGGGTCACCTTCATGGAGCGGATCTGCGCGTCCAGCGCCGCCACGTGCGCCGCCGCGACCTGAGCGACCGTCCGCTCCCCGTCCAGCACCTTGCGTACGTCGTCCAGACCGAGGCCCAGCTCACGCAGGGTGCGGATCAGCTCCAGACGGGCGGCGGAGGCGGCGTCGTAGAGCCGGTAGCCGCCGGTGGAGCGGGTGACGGGGGTCAGGACGCCCTCGTCGGACCAGTAGCGGATGGTGCGCACGGTCAGGCCGGTGGACCGCGCCAGCTCGCCGATGGTCAAAAGTCCGGTGCCGTCGTCGATCATGTCTGCGAGTCTGGGCCTTCCAGTGGGTGGAGACTCAAGGAGCGGGGCGATGGAGACTCTGCGGGACATTCTCGACGCGGCCGCGCGCGGTGTCTTCCCGCCCGCGGACGGCCGTACGACCGTCGTGCCGCAGGCCTCGCACCGGGACGCCGGGGTCATCGCGTTCACCGCGCACTCCGTCGTCTTCACCGACGAGGACCCGACGTGGGTGTACGAGACACTGCGCGCCGCCGACTGCGACGAACTGGCCGCGCCAATGAACGCCCGGTTCCTCACGGCGCTGTTGGAGCGGACGGGTCGCCAGACCGACACCATCGACGCGCTCCTGGTCGGTGATCCGCTGCCCGGCGGGCCTCCGCTCACCCTGACGGAGATCACCGACGCCGGCCATCCCAGGGCCGCCCGCGCCCGTACGCACCGCGAGGACGTGCGGCTGTGGGCGGCGCGGGGCGGCGTGGTGGTACTGGGGCGCGGGGTCGCCGGGCGCCTGGAGGTCGCGGTCGAGGTGGACGAGGAGGTACGGCACCGGGGGCTGGGGCGGCTGCTGGTGACGGCGGCGCGGCACCTGGCCGGGGAGCCGGTGTGGGCCCAGGTGTCGCCGGGGAACGCCCGCAGCATGCGGGCGTTCCAGGCGGCGGGCTACCGTCCTGTGGGCTCGGAAGCCCTGCTGTTCAGTGCCAGGGCCGGTAGTACGGATTGCTCTGGCAGTCGTTCATGATCTCGGTCCTGGTCTTCTTGTCGACCGGGCAGACACCGATGATGTACTGCCGCGCGATGCCGCCGGGGAAGGCCACCTCGACCTGGTCGGCCCATTTGTGTGTGTCACCGATGGTCTTGTTGACGTCGACGCCGCCGGGAGCGTCGATGTAGTAGTTGTAGCCCGACTTGTACCAGGTCTTGTAGAGGTCGTGGTCGTACGTCGTCGACACGTACGGCGAGGGCTGGTTGACCAGGACGTACTGCTCGATGTCGTACTGGCCGTCGATGACGTCCTTGGGGTGGAAGCCCTGCTCGAACACGGTCGCGGGGGCGCGGCTGTCGCTGCGGTAGAGCGTGCCGCAGGTCTTGCGCCAGACCGGTTCGGGCGTGATGCGATCGACGTCGACACGGCGGTCGACGGCCGCCTTGACGGGATCGTCGAACTGGGGACAGACAGGGGCGGCGGCCTTCGCGGGGACGGCGGTGGGGACGGTCGCGGCCGTCGTCGCGAAGAGGGCCGCGAGGGACAGGACTGCGGCAGCGGCCCGCCGCCGCAGGCGAGTTGTGATCATGGGGTGGACGATCCCCGGCCCGCGGCGGCGGAATGCGCAGGGTCACCCGTTCGGCGGCATGTCCCCGGGTTCTCCAACTCGCGGTGTCTCAGCGGAAGATGCCGGTGTGGCCGAGCGAGTAGCGGCCCGGCTGCGGGTACACCGCGAGGCCGTGCGGGCCGCTGCCGACCTTGATGCGGGCCAGCTGGGTGCCGGTGCGGGTGTCGATGGCGTACACCTCGGAGTTGTAGCGCCCCGACAGCCACAGGACCTTGCCGTCCGCGGAGACGCCGCCCATGTCGGGGCTGCCGCCGTCCGGCAGGTGCCACTTCTTGGTGAGCCTGTTCTGTGTGAAGTCGAAGAGGGAGATGGTGCCTTCGCCTCGGTTGGAGATGTACATCTCGCGCGAGTCGCGGCTGACGTAGAGGCCGTGGGCACCCTTGCCGGTGGGCAGCAGGGTGGGCTTGGTGAACTTGTCGCCGTCCAGGATCCACACGCCGTCGGCCATCATGTCGGCGATGTAGAACTTCTTGCCGTCCGGCGAGACCTTGACGTCCTGCGGCATCGCGCCCTGGAAGGGCAGCTTCTCCTGCCCGATCACCTTCATCTTCGCCGTGTCGACCTTGAGCAGTTCGCCGCTGAACTCGCACGAGACGATGAAGTAGCGGCCGTCGAGGGAGAAGTCGGCGTGGTTGACGCCGTAGCAGCTCACCGGCACGGTCTTCTCGCGCTTCATGGTGTGCGCGTCACGGAAGACGAGTTCGCGGTCGAGGGAGGCCATGACGATCGCGTACTTGCCGTTCGGCGTGAAGTAGAGGTTGTAGGGGTCGTGCACGTCGACGGCCTTGCCGGCCTTCCCCGTCCTCGGGTCGATGGGGGTGAGGGTGTTGCCCCGGTCGTTGTTGACCCACAGGGTCTTCATGTCCCAGGAGGGCACGACGTGCTGGGGCTGTCTGCCGACCGGGATCGTCTCGATGACCTTGTACGTCTTCGGGTCGATGACGGAGACGGTGTCGGAGTTGGTGTTGGGGACGTAGACGCGGGACGGGAAGTCCTTCACCACCGGGGAGAGCCGGTTCGGGCGGTCGGCCGCGTACACGTCGTGCGGGTCGAGGACGGGCGGCATCCCGGCCAGGCCCTGTGCGGCGGCCTTCTTCGGCGGGGCGACGGCGGCCTTCTTGCCGAGGGCCTCGTCCTCGTGGTGGGGGGCGCCGGTGCAGGCGGCGAGGGTGGTGAGCGAGGCGAGGGCGGCGGTCGCGACGAGGGCGCGGGTGAGCCGGGTGGGGTTCATCAGCTGAACAACTCCGTGGTGGTCACCGCGGCCAGGCCGCGGCGGGCGAGTTCTTCCAGTACGACGGGGAGGGCAGCGACCGTGTCCGGGTATCCGAAATGCATGCTCACCACGGAGCCGCCCCGGACCTCGTCGAGGACCTTTCGCTGGACTGCATCGGCACCGGGCCGGGTGTAGTCGAGGGAGTCGACGTCGTACGAGAGGACGTGCGGATAGCCGGCGCTGCGGGCCAGGCGCAGGACCAGCGGGGACGCGAGGGGTGCGCGGGAGGGGCGGAACCAGGTGCCGATGGAGCCGGTGAGGTGCTCCAGGCGGTCGGCGCAGGCGGTGATCTCGCTGCGGGCCTCGGCCTCGGACATCGTGTTGACAGCCAGATGGCGCTGGGTGTGGTTGCCGAGGTCGTGGCCGCCGTCGAGGACACGGCGGGCCATGTCCGGGTACTCGTCGAGCCAGCTGCCCACGGCCAGGACGGTGAGGCGGGCACCGCGCTTCTCGGCCTCGGTGAGCAGCGAGTGGGCGATGGCGGGGTCGCCCTGGCCGTGGAAGGTGAGGGCGACCCGGCGGTGGGTGCGGGGGCCGTGGGTGAGCTGGGCGGGTCGGCCGGGGAGGCGGCGGGGGGCGGGGGCGGCGGATGGCGGGGTGGACGAGGTGGGCGACGGGTGCGCCGATGAAGTGGGGTGCGCGCCGGCGCCGTTCGGGGCGCACCCTGCGGTGAGGGCGCCTGCGGCAAGGAGGCCGGCACCCGTGCGGAGCGCCGTCCGGCGGTCGGTCGAGGTCACCGCACCATTTAAGAGGGGAAGGGTAAGAAAAGGGCCGATTGACCCGATCGGGGGACATTCGCCGGGTCGCGGCCGGCACGAATTCAGCCCACTTCAGTCCACTTCAGCCCGCTTCAGCCCGTCCGGCGTTCGAGGACGAGGCCCTTCGGGCCGATGGGGGTCCGGGGCGCAGCCCCAGGGACGGCAACCTCCGCTCACGAGCGCCGGACAGGGCTCGGCCTAGCGGTCGGCGACCCTCATCTCGAACCAGGTCGTCTTGCCGCGCGGCAGGAGGTCGACTCCCCAGCGGTCGGAGAGCTTGTCGACCAGGAACAGGCCCCGGCCGCTGATGTCCGTCTCCTGGACCGGCATCAGACAGGGCAGGCCCCGGGAGGGGTCGCGGACCTCGATGCGGATCCAGCCCCGGCGGCGGCGCATCCGAAGGCCGAAGACCCGGGCGCCGGTGTGGCGGACCGCGTTGCCGACCAGTTCCGAGACGAGCAGGACGGCGTCCTCCGTCATCTTGGGCGTCAGGCCCCACTGGCGCAGGACCACGACCTGGGTGAGCCGGCGGGCGGTGGCGGCGGACTCCGGGCGGGACGGCAGCTGGACCTCCGCCTCGGTCGGGTTGCCGAACAACTCGAGCGCCTTGAGCGCCCGTTCGTCCTCCACCGCGGGCGACCAGCGCGCCGCCGTCGCACGGCCGTGTCCCCGCGGCTGTTCGATGCCCTCCAGCCCCGCCATGCCCCCATCATGGCCGCCCAGAGCGCCCTCCGGGGCCGTTCCTGAGGAATACGCCCCCCGGAATACGTCGTTCCGAATGGGCCGGTTGACATATGCCACAGGCAGTTCAGAGGCTTCCGTAGCCCGCCCGACCTGCGCTGACGGCTCTCTTGGAGGCAATCGACGGTCTCCCTCGACAAGGCAGACTTAAGGTTGCCTTAAGGCTCCCATAAACCGCCCCATCGAGGGACCCGGATCAGACAGCGCGTCAATTGCAAGGGGTTCAGAGGTACTTCGGAGGAACTCAGACGAACTTGGCCTTGCCCGGCCCCTCCTCCACGAAGCTGCGCATCCCGCGCTCACGGTCCTCCGTCGCGAACAGACCCGCGAACCAGTTCCGTTCGACGGCGAGGCCCGTCTCGATGTCCGTCTCCAGACCGGTGTCGATGGACTCCTTCGCGGCCCGCAGTGCGATCGCCGGGCCCTGCGCCAGCTTCGCCGCCCACTCGTGCGCGGCAGTGTAGACCTCCTCGGCCGGCACCACCCGGTCCACCAGACCCAGCGTCAGCGCCTCGTCCGCCTTGACCATCCGGCCGGTGAAGATCAGGTCCTTCGCCTTCGACGGGCCGACCAGCCGGGACAGCCGCTGGGTGCCGCCGGCGCCCGGGATCAGGCCCAGCAGGATCTCCGGCTGGCCCAGCTTGGCGTTCTCGGCCGCGATCCGGTAGTCCGCGCACAGCGCCAACTCGCAGCCGCCGCCGAGCGCATAGCCCGTGATCGCCGCCACCACCGGCTTGGGGATGCGGGCCACCGCGGTGAACGAGTCCTGGAGGGCGCGGGCGCGCAGGACCATCGCCGTGTGGTCCATCTTCTGCATTTCCTTGATGTCCGCGCCCGCCGCGAACACCTTCTCCCCGCCGTACACGATCACGGCCCGTACGTCGTCACGCCGGGTCGCCTCCTCGGCCAGTTCCTTGAGCCGGTCCTGGGTGGCGACGTCCAGCGCGTTCATCGGCGGGCGGTGGAGGCGGATGGTGCCGACGCCTTCGGCGACTTCGAGATTCACGGTCATGCAGGCAGGTTAACGCGCGCTAACGACAACAGCCCCGGTGCCGTACCTCACACCGGGGCTGCAGATCTCCGTAGGGCTTATGCCGTCCACTTCTCCCAGGACATGTTCCAGCCGTTGAGGCCGTTGGCCGGATCGACCGTCGCGTCGTGGGCGTTCTTCACGACCACGACGTCGCCGATGATCGAGTGGTTGTAGAACCAGGCCGCCGGCGTGCCGCTGTCGTAGCCGCCGCGGACGTCGCGCAGGCCGATGCAGCCGTGGCTGGCGTTGTAGTTGCCGAAGGCGTCGCCGCCCCAGTAGTTGCCGTGGGCGAACGTGCCCGAGTCGGTCAGGCGGACGGCGTGGGGCACGTCCTTGATGTCGTACTCCTTGCCGTAGCCCACCGTCTCGCTGTTCATGCGTGTCTCGATGGACTTCTCGCTCACGACCATCTGGCCGTTCCAGGTGTCGTAGCCCGGCTTGCCTGTGGTGACCGGGATGGTCTTGATGACCTTGCCGTCCTGGGTGACCTTCATCGTGTGCTTCTTGGCGTCCACGTAGGAGACCTGGTCGCGGCCGATGGTGAACTTCACCGTCTTGTCCTGCTTGCCGTAGACGCCGGGCCGGCCCTCCACGCCGTCGAGGTTCAGGCTCACCGTGACCTTCGTACCGGACTTCCAGTAGTGCTCCGGGCGGAAGTCGAGGCGGTCGTTGCCCAACCAGTGGCCCTCGACGTCCACGGCCGGTTCGGTCTTGACGGTGATGGCCTTCTTGACGTCCTCGGGGTGTGTGATGCCCCGGGTGAAGCGGACGGAGAACGGCATTCCGACGCCGACGGTGGATCCGTCCTCGGGCGTGAAGGTGCCGATGAAGGTGTTCTGCGGTGTGAGCGTGGTGAAGCTGGAGTCCTCGGCGGCCTCACGCCCCTCGGAGTCCTTCGCGACCGCGTGCACCGAGTACTTGGTGGACGCGGCCAGATGGGTGGACGGCGTCCAGCCGGAGCCGTCGGCGGTGATCTTCCCGGATATCTCCGAGCCCTTGGCGTCCTTGACCTCGACCTCGGTCAGCTTGCCCTTGCTCGCGCTGACCTTGAGGACGCCGCTGGTCTGGACGGACTTCGCGCCGTCCTTGGGGGCTATGGTGACGACGGCCACCGACTGCTTGGTCTGCGCCGCGTCCGCGTCCTTGCCCTTGCCGTCGCCGGAACCGGATCCGGAACCGGACCCGCCCCCTCCGCACGCGGTGACGGCCAGCAGCAGCACCCCGGACACGAGTGCCAGCCGCCCCTTGCCCCCACGCCTGCGCGCGTCAACCGACGCCCCCGATATCGGCCGCACGTTCAAGTTGTTCTCCCCTCGCCGGCCCTGGTCAGGCCCGCACCCCGGCGCGTCCCGCCGCGCGCATTGGCGCATATTAACTGCAAGGTTTTGGGGATCGTGTCAGCTGAAGGTCACCGTTCCGTCGCAACATCGACCATGCACCCGGCTCAAGCCCCGCCCTCCTTCGGGTTACTTGACCGCGCTGCCCGCCTTCCATGCCTTCCAGCCCATGTTCCACCCTCCGAGGCCGTTGTCGGGAGCGACCTTTTTGTCATTGCTGTGGACGACCTGGACGACGTCCCCGACGAGGCTGCGGTCGAAGAACCAGCCGGCCGGGGTGTCGGAGCTGCCGCCCTTGACGTCCATGAGCCCCACGCAGCCGTGGCTGACATTGACGTGGCCGGGGGCGTTCGGCGCCCAGTAGTTGCCGTGCAGGAAGGTGCCGGAGTCGGTGAGGCGCAGGGCGTGCGGGACGTCCGGGATGTCGTACTCGCCCTTGCCGTTGCGCTTCTTGAAGCCGACCGTGGCGCCGTTCATACGGGTCAGTTCGAGCATCTCCATCACCACCATCTTCCCGTTGTAGGTGGTGTGCCTGGGCGCCCCGGCCGTGATCGGGACGGTGGCGAGCAGCGCGCCGTCCCGCCGTACCTGCATGGTGTGCGCGGCCGCGTCGACCACGGAGATCTGGCTGCGGCCGACCGTGAAGGAGAACGTCTTGTACTGCAGCCCGTAGACGCCGGGCGCGCCTTCGACGTCGCGGAGGCGGAGGGAGACGGTGACCTGGGTGCCGGGTTTCCAGTACCGCTGGGGGCGGAAGTCGAGGCGGTCCTTGCCGAACCAGTGCGGGCGGATCTCCACCGGCGGTCGCGCGGTGACGTGGATGGCCCGCTCGACGGCCGCGCGGTGCTCGATCTCCCGGTTGAACTCCAGGGAGACGATCATTCCGGTGCCGACCGTGGAACGGTTCTCCGGGGTGACGTAGCCGATGAACCGCTCGTCGGGGACGAAGGTGGTGAAGGTCGCGTGCCGTGCGGACCTGCGGCCGTGGCCGTCCAGGGCCACCGCGTCGACGGTGTACTTGGCGGCCAGCGCGAGCCGGGGCTCGTCGGGCTCCCAGCGCAGGCCGTCCTCGGAGATGCGGCCGGGCACCTCCGAGTCCTGCGCGTCCTGGGACTTGACGACCTTCACCGACTCCAGTCGGCCGCTGGGCACCCCCACCCGGAGCCTGCGGCCGGGGCGGACGCCCTTGCTGTTGTCGTCCGGGGAGATCCGGATGACGTCCTCGGGCGCCGGAGCCTTGCCGAACGCCTCACCGATGTCGGTGCGGTCCGCCGGGTCGGCGGTACAGCCGGCGGCTCCGGCCAGCAGTCCTGCCCATGTCAGTACGGCGGCCAACGCGGCCCCCGCGCGCCGTGCGCGCCCTTGTCCATGCCTCTGCCTCACGGCGTACCCAACGACGCGGGCGCTCCGCGGGTTGTGCCGTGAGGTCCGCTTTCGTCTGCTTTCGTCTGCGGCGCCGTTGGGGTCCGCAATCGGCACAGCCCCGCGGCCTGAAGAGGCGCTGCCGAACCGGATGGGACTTCGTCCCCCATGCTCTGGGCAGAACAGTGGGGAGGACGACGCGACGGGGAGCCGCGGCCGGGACGCCGGGTGCTCTTCTGGGGGGTCGTTCCGTGAGCCGTGGGAGGCGGACTGGTGTCCAGCGCAGCCGAGCAGGAGGCGGTGGCCGAGGGGCGCGCCGAAGAGGGTGAACGCCCGTCCGGCGTGGTCAACGGCGCGTCCCGCAAGGTGCCGGGCGTGCCCGTGCGACCGGGTGCGCCGATGCCGCTGGGATCCAGGTTCCGGGTCGGCCCGGACGGGGTCGCGGGCACCAACTTCGCGCTGTGGGCGGGCGGGGCGGAGGCGGTGGAGCTGTGTCTGTTCGACGAGGCCGGCAAGGAGACCCGCGCCCGGCTGACCGAGCTGACGCACGAGATCTGGCACGGCTTCGTGCCGGGTGTGATGCCCGGGCAGCGGTACGGCTACCGGGTGCACGGCCGCTGGGACCCGTGGACCGGCGGCCGCTGGAACCCGGCGAAGCTGCTCCTCGACCCGTACGCGCGTGCGGTCGACGGCGACTTCAGCCTGCCGCCCGAGGTGTACGGGCACGTACGCGACTGGCCGCAGCAGCAGGTCGCGGACACCGTGCGCGACGACCGGGACTCGGCGCCGTACGTCCCCAAGGGCGTCGTGGTCCACGATGACGACGACTGGGCCGACGACCGCCGCCCGAAGACCCCGTGGGCGGACTCGGTCATCTACGAGCTGCACGTCAGGGGATTCACCGCCCTGCACCCGGGCATCCCGGAGGAACTGCGCGGCACCTACGCCGGGTTGGCGCACCCTGCCGCCGTCGAGCACCTCGTCAAGCTGGGCGTCACGGCCGTCGAACTGCTGCCCGTCCACCAGTTCGCGCACGAGGACCACCTGCTGCGCCGCGGGCTGAAGAACTACTGGGGCTACAACTCCATCGGCTACTTCGCGCCGCACGCCGCCTACGCCGCATCCGGTACGACGGGCCAGCAGGTCGGCGAGTTCAAGCGGATGGTCCGCGCGCTGCACGCGGCCGGCATCGAGGTCATCCTCGACGTGGTCTACAACCACACGGCGGAGGCGGGCGAGCTCGGCCCTACACTGTCGTTGAAGGGGATCGACAACCGGGGGTACTACCGGCTCCAGTCGGACGCCCGGCGCTACGCCGACTACACGGGCTGCGGCAACACGCTCCATGTGGTCCAGCCCCATGTGCTGCGCCTGATCACGGATTCTCTCCGCTACTGGGTGACGGAGATGGGCGTCGACGGCTTCCGCTTCGATCTGGCCGCCGCCCTCGCCCGGTCCATGCACGACGTGGACATGCTGTCGCCGTTCCTCGCGGTCATCGCGCAGGACCCGGTGCTGCGGCGGGTGAAGCTGATCGCCGAGCCGTGGGACGTCGGGTCCGGCGGCTACCAGGTGGGGTCCTTCCCGCCGCTGTGGACGGAGTGGAACGACCGGTACCGCAATGCCGTACGGGACTTCTGGCGGGGCGCGCTGCCGGACGTACGGGATCTCGGGTACCGGCTGTCGGGGTCGAGCGACCTGTACGCGTGGGGCGGCCGCCGGCCGTACGCGTCGGTCAACTTCATCACCGCGCACGACGGTTTCACCCTGCGCGACCTGGTGTCGTACGAGCGCAAGCACAACGAGGCCAACGGTGAGGGCAACCGGGACGGTTCGAACGACAACCGGTCGTGGAACTGCGGGGCGGAGGGGGAGACGGCCGACGAGCGGGTACGGGGGCTGAGGCGGCGGCAGCTGCGCAACCTGCTGACGACCCTGCTGCTGTCCACGGGCGTGCCGATGCTGGTGGCCGGCGACGAACTCGGGCGCACCCAGCGCGGCAACAACAACGCCTACTGCCAGGACAACGAGATCAGCTGGGTGGACTGGGGGCTGCTGGAGGAGCCGGGCTGGAAAGCCCTGTTCGACCTCACGGCCCGGCTCATCGAGCTGCGGCACCGGCATCCCGTACTGCGCCGCCGGGCCTTCTTCTCGGGGCGGGCGCACTCCGCCGACGGTCTGCGCGACCTGGCCTGGTTCACCGCGCGCGGCACCGAGATGACGGAACGGGACTGGTACGCGCCCGCCGCCACGCTCGGCATGTATCTGTCCGGGCGGGACATACCGGGCCGCGACGAGCGCGGCGACCCGATCCTCGACGACAGCTTCCTGGCCGTCCTGCACGCCGGGGACCGCCCGGTGAGCTTCGTGCTGCCCGGGCCGCCGTGGGCCGAGCAGTACGAGGTGGTCGTCGACACGTCGAGGGAGGCGCAGGGGGAGGCGCCCGGGGTGGTGCACCGGGCGGGGACGGCGATCACGGTGCCGGCACGGGCGGTGCTGCTGCTGCGGGTCGACTGAACGGCCGTCCCGTCCGGCGCCCTTCGCGGCGCTGCGTCTGCTGCCGGCCGAGCGGCTGGTGCTGCTCGCCCACTGCGAGGCCGGGGGACTACGACCGCTTCCGCACCGCCGTCGCCGCGGAGTACGTACGGCAGTCGGACACCGAGCCCGGAGCACCGGACACGGCCCGGTGGCCGCCCCTGCCCGCGCTGACCGACCACCCGCCACCGGACCGCCCCGAGCGGCCGCCCGACCCGACGCCCCCGTGACCGCCTCAGCGTCATCATGCTCAGCCGACTGGTTCAAGCGCCAACCCCAGTCGGCCATGGCGCAGTTGGCCGCTCTGCCGACGCGCGCGGCCGGGACATGGGCACCCGGCCGATCCGGCGGACCGTGTTCCACAGTGCGAACACGTCCTTGACGGCTCAATGGGCGCACTGGCACCGTCCATGGTCATGAGGCTGTCCGCTGACCACCGCTGCGCGCGCGTCGCGCTCGTGGAGCGACGCCACGTGGATCTGTGCCGGCAGTCCAGCGCCATCTGTCGCTGAGCCGCAGCCCCCTCCCCCTTCTTTCCCTCCCCCTCGCTTTGCGTGCCGTGTTGCAGGGTGCGCCGATCCCTAGGATCCCTTATGCCTGAAATATCCCGTCGTGCTTTCGGTGGTCTCGTCGGCGGCGGTGCCATGACCGCCGTCGCCGGTACCGCAGGCGCCGCGAGCGCCGCCGAAGCCGCCCCCGCCGAGCGCCCGTTCCGGGCCCGTACGGCCCCCGCGGCCGGAAAGCGCCCCAACCTGCTGGTCATCCTCGGCGACGACCTCGGCTGGGCCGACCTCTCCTCCTACGGCGCTCCCCACATCAGGACGCCGAACCTGGACCGGCTGGCCCGGCAGGGAGTGCGCTTCACGGACGCCTACTCCGGCTCCGCGACCTGCTCGCCGACCCGGTTCAGCCTGTACACCGGGCGCTATCCCGGCCGTACGAAGGGCGGGCTCGCCGAGCCGATCGCGAACAGGACGCAGGGCCTGGACCCGAACCACCCCACCCTGGCCTCCCTCCTGAAGAAGGCCGGCTACTCCACCGCGCTGATCGGCAAGTGGCACTGCGGCTGGCTGCCCGACTACAGCCCCACCAAGTCCGGCTGGGACGAGTTCTTCGGCAACCACGGCGGGGTGCTCGAGTACTTCTCCAAGCTCGGGCAGCTGGGCGACTACGACCTCTACGAGGGCGACGCCGAGTACAAGGACCTGCGGTACTACACGAACGTCCTGACCGAGCGGGCCGTCGAGTACGTCAGCCGCGATCATGACAGGCCCTGGCTGCTGAACCTCAACTTCACCACCCCGCACTGGCCCTGGCTGGCGGAGGGCGACGAGGAGACCGGCGCCGAGATCGCGGCGAAGATCCGGGCCGCGAAGAGCCAGGCGGAGGTCAGCAACGCCCTCAACCACTACGACGGCGGGTCGGTCGCCAAGTACACGGAGATGGTGCAGAGCCTGGACGCGGCCGTCGGCGAGGTGCTCGCCGCGCTGCGCCGCTCGGGGCAGGAGGATCACACCCTGGTGTACTTCGCCAGCGACAACGGCGGTGAGCGCTGGTCGTACCTGTGGCCGCTGAGCGGTGAGAAGTTCGTGCTGCAGGAGGGCGGCATCCGGGTGCCGACGATCGTGCGCTGGCCGCACCGCATCGACGGCAACCAGGTCAGCCACGAGCCGAACTTCTCCCCCGACTGGACGGCGACCTTCCTGGAGGTGGCGGGCGCCCGCCCCGACCCTGCCTACCCGCTGGACGGAACCAGCCTGGCCGGATACCTGCTGCGGGGCGAAGGGCTCCCGGAACGCGACCTGTTCTGGCGGGTGCGCGCCAACCGGGCGCTCAGGCGCGGGAACTGGAAGTACTACCAGGACTCCACCGGCAAGGACCATCTCTACGACCTCGGCGCCGACCTGCGCGAGCAGGCCGATCTGGCGCCGGACAAGCCGCAGTTGCTCGCGGAGCTCAAGGCGTCCTGGGAGAAGACCGCCTCCGGTCTGCTCCCCTATCCGCAGCAGACGAGCTAGCCGAGGATCCCCCGCTCGTACGCAGTCGCCACCGCCGCCGCACGGTCGTTGACGCCCAACTTGCCGTACAGATGGGTGAGATGGGTCTTCACGGTCGCCTCGCTGATGAACAGTTCGCGGGCGATCTCGCGGTTGGACGTGCCCTTGGCCACCAGGGCGAGGACCTCGCGCTCGCGGGCGGAGAGGGGCTCGTTCCCGGGTGGCCTGGGGGTGCGGACCGCGGAGACCAGGCGGGAGGCGACGGCGGGGGACAGCACCGTGCGGCCTTCCGCCGCCGCGCGGACGGCCGTGAAGAGCTCGTCGCGCGGGGCGTCCTTGAGCAGATAGCCGGTCGCGCCCGCCTCGATCGCGGGCAGGGTGTCCGAGTCGGTGTCGTACGTCGTCAGGACCAGGATCTTGGCCCGGGCACCGCGTCGGGTCAGCTCCGCGATCGCGTCCACTCCCCCGCCGCCCGGCATCCGCAGGTCCATCAGGATCACGTCGGGGTCGAGGGCCGCGGCCCGTTCGAGCGCCTCGACGCCGTTCGACGCCTCGCCGAGGACGGTGAATCCGGGGGCCGAGTCGAACATGCCGCGCAGGCCGTCGCGTACGACGGGATGGTCGTCGACGATCAGCAGGGAGATCTGCGGGGTGCCGGTCGGGTCAGCTGTCATGGCGGACCAACGGTACGCGAGCCGACAGTGCCGTGCCGTGGCCCGGTTCCGTCTCGACGGTCAGCGAGCCCGCGATGCGTTCGGCGCGGGCCCGCATGCCGTCGAGGCCGAAGCCGCCGGAGCCGGTGCGGGCCGGGAGCGCGAGGGGGTCGAAGCCGCGGCCGTCGTCGCGGATGTCGAGGATCACCTCGTCGCCCAGGAAGGAGAGGGTGACGCCGAGGCGTGAGGCGCGGGCATGGCGGGCCGCGTTGGACAGGGCCTCCTGGGCGATGCGCAGCAGGGTGGCCGAGACCTCCTCGTGGAGCTGTTCCGCCGTGCCCGTGACCGTGAACTCGGCGCGTACGCCCGTCCGTTCGCCCCATGCGGCGACCGTCTTCTTCAGCGCCTCGGGCAGTCCGGCGTCCGCCAGTTCCACCGGCGCCAGGTTGTGCACCGAACGGCGGGCCTCGCCGAGGCTGTGCCGGGCCAGGTCCATGGCGCGGCCCAGGTGTTCACGCGCCTGCTCCGGGCCGGGAGTGTTGGAGACGACCTGGAGCTGGGCGATGATGCCGGTCAGGCCCTGGGCGATGGTGTCGTGGATCTCGGCGGCGAGCCGCCGCCGTTCGTCGGCCACCCCCGCTTCCCTTGCCTGGAGGAGGAGTTGGGCGTGGAGGGCGGCGTTCTCGTCGAGCGCCTGCTGCAGGGCGGCGTTGGTGCGTTCGAGTTCGGAGATGGTCACGGTCCGTTCGCGGGCCCGCTGCGTCTCCTGCTCGGTGAGATGGGCAATCACCATCTGCATGATCGAGTTGGCGACCAGGAGCGCGCCGAAGACGGCCCACTGCACTCCGCTCCCGAACGGCATCCCGCCGGCCTGCGCGCCGGCCACGATGACCGCGCTCGCAAGCAGCCCCAGCCGCCGCCGGCGCCTGCCCGGGATGGTCTCGTCGGCGTCCATGTAGCCGGCGGCTGCGTAGAACGCGAAGAACGGGTTGATCCAGGTGAGGACGAAGGCGAGGGCCCAGCGGACGACGTAGTACGCCGTCCCGGTCCGGGACGGCGTACGGCCGCGGTCGGGGCGGCGCACCCGGAGGCCCTGCCAGGACAGTTGGAGCGCGACCGCGGCGCCGACCAGGGTCCAGGCGGTGTACCACTTGGCCGGTGAGGCGTGCTGGTCGGCGGTCGCGAGCGCGGGGACGAAACCAATGAGGAGCAGCCCGTACGGCCCCCAGGTGCGCAGTTGGTCCCAGCGCCGGTCCATCTGGCTGTCCACCACGGTCATGTCCTCAGTCTGCACGGCCGGATCGCCTACTCCCAGCGGAACCAGCGGCTCGCCACCGCCGTGAGCAGCAGGATCCATATCGCCAGCACGCCCAGGTGCCCCCAGCCCGGCCAGTGCCCGGCCGCCGCCCGGTTGAGAGCCTGCGCGGCCGCTCCGAAGGGCGTGTACCCGACGATCCGGGCCATCAGGTGGGGCATGGACTGCGTCGGCAGCCACACGCCCGCGCAGAACATCGACGGGAAGAAGACGGCCGAACCGATCGCCCCCGCGATCTTCGTCGTGCGGGACAGGGCCGACACCACCGATCCGAGAGCGAGGGCGGCCAGGACGGCCAGCAGCAGGGCGAGGACGTATCCGAGGGGCTGTTTCGGGAGTCGTACGGCGAAGGCGAGGCGCCCGACCGCGAGGGCCAGCAGCGCGGACACCAGGGCGGCAGCGCCGTACACCACCATCTGCGCGGACAGCAGGGCTCCCGGCCGGACCGGAGTGGTGGCCATCCGGCGCAGGATGCCGTGCTCCCGGTAGCCGGTGAGGGTCTGCGGCATCGCCTGCAGACCGCCGACGATCATTCCGACCAGCACGACGACCGGGACGTAGACGTCGATGGTGCGCAGACCGCCGAGGTCGGCCTGGTGGTCCCGGAAGGACGGGATGGAGCCGAGGATCACCAGCAGGAGGGTCGGGAAGAGCAGGATCCAGAAGATGGCGCCGGGTTCCCGGCGGAAGAGGCGGACCTCGGTCCTCAGTACGGCGGTGCTCATGCCGCTGTCTCCTCGGTGTCGGTGTCGGTGTCGGTGTCGTCGGTCTTGGTCAGGTCGAGGAACGCGTCGTCGAGCGTGGCGTCCACGACACGCAGTTGGTGGGCGGTGATGTGGTGCCGGGCGAGGAGGGTGACGACCGCGTTGACCGTCTCGTCCGTGCCGGAGAGGGTGATACGGCCGTCCTTGTGCTCCACGGACGCGAGCGCGGGCAGTGCGGCGAGGTCACGGTCGTCCAGCGGGGCGGAGGGGGTGAAGCTGATGACGGTGGCCCCAGCCGAGCGCCGGATGAGGCCGGCCGGGGTGTCCAGTGCGGCCACCCTGCCCTTGTCGATCACGGCGATCCGGTCGCACAGGCGCTGCGCCTCCTCCATGAAGTGGGTGACGAGGAGGACCGTCACGCCCCTGGCCCTGACGTCCTCGATCAGCGCCCAGGTGTCCCGGCGGGCCCGCGGGTCCAGGCCGGTCGTCAGCTCGTCCAGCACGACCACCCGCGGGTTGCCGATCAGGGCGAGCGCGATGAACAGGCGCTGCTTCTGGCCGCCGGAGAGCTTGCCGAACCGGGTGGTCAGCTTGGCGGTCAGGCCGAGGCGTTCGGCGAGCGGCGCCCAGTCGAGCGGGGTCGGGTAGAAGGAGGCGTACAGCTCCAGCGCCTCGCGGACGGTGAGCTTGGGCTGCAGTTCGCTCTGCTGCAGCTGGGCGCCCAGGACGCGGGCCACGCGCGCGTGGTCGGCGACGGGGTCGAGGCCGGTGACACGGACCCGGCCCGCGTCGGGGACGCGCAGTCCCTCGACGCACTCGACGGTGGTGGTCTTGCCGGCGCCGTTCGGGCCGAGGATCCCGAAGATCTCGCCCTCCTCGACGGCGAAGGAGACGCCGTCGACGACGGTCCGGCCGCCGTAGGACTTGCGCAGTTCGGTGACTTCGATGACGGACATGGCATCAGAGTCGCGGGAAGCGCCCCGCCGCCACATCGGCCGTCCCGCTCGAAGGCACATCAACCGATCGGTTGATGCCGGGGTACGACCCCTCCGGATCTCTTGTACGACCCCTCGAACGCGCAGGTCGTAGGACCAGGGGCCGAGCCAGGTCCGGCCAAAACTCGGTGGGCGTTGTCAGTGCCGATCCGTAGGCTCACAGACGATGCCCTCGACACGTGCAACCACCAAGGACCCCGGCAAAACCACCGACCGATCGGCCGTGCGCACCCTGCTGCGCCTGTGGCCGTACGTACGGCCCGTGCGGGCGCGGCTGTTCACCGCCGCGTTCGTCGCCGTGCTCGCCTCCTGTACGGGCCTCGTGATCCCGCTCGTACTGAAGTGGATGGTGGACGGGCCGGTCGCCGACCGGGACCCGGCGGGCGTGTGGCTCGGCGCGCTGTACCTGCTGCTCCTCGGGCTCGGCGAGGCACTGCTGTTCGGGCTGCGGCGGTGGCTGGTGGCGCGGCCCCTCGCCGGCATCGAGGCGGGGATGCGGGCGGATCTGTACCGGCATCTGCAGCGGCTGCCGGTCGCCTTCCACGACCGCTGGGCCTCGGGCCAGTTGCTCTCGCGCGGCACGACGGACCTGATGCTGCTGCGCATGTTCCTCGCCTTTCCGATGACGTTCCTGCTGGTCAACGGGGTGACGATCCTCGTCGGCGTAGTGATCATGCTGCTGCAGGACTGGACGCTCGGGCTGGTGATCCTGGGACCGGCCGTTCCCGTGATGGTCACCTGCGTGATCTTCGAGAAGCGGTACGCCGATGTGGCGCGGCTCGCGCAGGACCAGGTCGGCGATCTGACGACCGTCGTCGAGGAGAGCGTGCTCGGCATCCGGATCATCAAGGGGTTCGGGCGCCACCGCAGCCAGGCACGGGCGTTCCGGGAACTGACGCGGACGCTGCGGGGGACGGAGCTGCGGAAGGCCCGGCTGCTCGCCACCATCTGGGGCGTCATCGTGACGCTGCCGGAGGTGGCCATCGGGGCGGCCTTGGTGCTGGGGGCTGTCCAGGTTGCGGACGGATCGCTGTCCGCGGGGACGTTGGTCGCCTTCCTGTCGACGGCACTTGCGTTGCGGTGGCCGGTGGACTCGATCGGGTTTCTGCTGGCGATGAGCCAGGAGGCGGCGACGGCGACCGAGCGGTACTTCGAGGTGATGGACGAGGTACCGGAGGACGAGTCCGCCGCAGCTGCGGGCCTTCGTGCCGCTGGGGCGGCTCCAGACCCACAGAGAGCGGCACCTCGCACCGCCGAGTCGAGCGGCCTCCGGTTCCACAACGTGCGGTTCCGTTATCCCGACGCCCCTAGCGACTCCCCTCCCGTCCTCGACCGCATCGATCTCCACATCCGCCCCGGCGAGTCCATGGCCCTGGTGGGTGCGACCGGGAGCGGCAAGACGACGCTGACCGCACTCGTCCCCCGCCTCCACGAGGTCACGTCCGGTCGCATCACGCTCGACGGCGAGGACATCACCGCCATGTCCCGCGAGGAACTGCGCGCCCTCGTCGCCGTCGCCTTCGAGGAACCCACGCTCTTCTCCGCGACCGTCGGGGACAACGTGCTCATGGGCGCACAGGACGGTGCAGGCGACGCCGAGCTGAACCGCGCGCTCGCCGTCGCGCAGGCGGAGTTCGCGCATGCGCTGCCCCAGGGCACGGACACCCAGGTGGGCGAGCAGGGCCTCAGCCTCTCCGGCGGGCAGCGGCAGCGGCTGGCGCTGGCGCGGGCCGTCGTGGGCAGACCCAGGTTCCTCGTCCTGGACGACCCGCTGTCCGCCCTCGACGTGCACACCGAGGCGGCGGTCGAGGCCGCCCTGCGGGACGTCCTCGCGGACACCACGGCGCTCATCGTGGCGCACCGCCCGTCCACGGTCCTGCTCGCCGACCGGGTCGCGCTGCTGTCCGCCGGCCGGATCACCGCCGTCGGCACGCATCACGAACTGCTGCGCACGAACGCCGAGTACGCCCATCTGATGTCCGGGACCTCAGAAGCGGAGGACGAGCGATGACCGCCCCCACCACCTCCGTCCTCACGGCGGACGACGAGCCGGACCTTCCCCGCCCCAAGGAGGCCGGAGACCCCTTCGACCGGGACGTCCTGCCCACTCCCCCGGGCGCCACCATCGGTCTGCTGCGCTCCCTGCTCGCCCCCATGAGGGCCCGCGTCGCCGTCACCACGCTCCTGCTGCTGCTCCAGCAGGCGGCGGTACAGGCGGGCCCGCTGCTGGTGGCGTACGCGATCGACAAGGCCGTACCGGCGTTCCGGGACCACGACCACGGCCCGCTGATCGCGGTGGCCGCGGGCTATCTGCTGTGCGCGCTGGTCTCCGGCGGGCTGCAGTACGCGTTCATCATCGCCTCCGCCCGGGTCAACCAGGACGTACTGCTCGATCTGCGCGGCCGTATCTTCCGGCATGCGCAGGCGCTGAGCATCGACTTCCACGAGCGATACACGAGCGGACGACTGATCTCCCGGTCCACGGCGGACGTGGAGTCGCTGCGGGAACTGCTCAACGAGGGGCTGCAGGAACTCATCACGGTCATCCTGTCCTTCGTCTACATCTCGGCCATGCTGCTCTGGCTGGACCTGGGGCTCGGCGCCGTCGCGGTGGCGTCCTTCGTGCCGCTGTACCTGCTGGTACGGCTATACCAGCGGCGCGCGGTACGGGTGTACCGGGTGCGGTCCACCGCCACCGCGGCCGTCATCGTCAAGTTCGTCGAGACCATGAACGGCATCCGGCCGGTGCGAGCGTTCCGCCGCGAGGCCGCGAACGACGCCGACTTCCTGAAGCTGAACCGGCGGCACGAGCGGGTCAACGGGGACGCCCTGCTGGAGATGGCCCGCTATGTCGTCGGCTCCCGGCTGGTCGCCAACACGGCCGTCGCGGTGATCGTGCTGTGGGGCGCCTACCGGGTGGCGGGCGGCTCGCTGGAGCTGGGCGTGCTGGCGGCCGCGGTGCTCTATCTGCGCCGCCTCTACGACCCGATCGACCGCCTCGGCATGTTCCTGAACTCGTACCAGTCGGCGGCGGCCTCCCTGGAGAAGATCGCCGGGCTGCTCGCGCAGACACCGTCCGTGCCGGAGCCTTCGAACCCCGTGGAACTTCCGGTGCTGGAGAGCGAGCACCCCGGCCGCGAGGTCGTCTTCGACGGCGTCAGCTTCGGCTATCGCACCGGCGGCGAGGTCCTGCCGGTCTTCGATCTGACGATCCCCGCCGGCCAGACGGTCGCGGTCGTCGGTTCGACGGGCGCCGGCAAGTCGACCCTCGCCAAGCTGCTGGCCCGCTTCTACGACCCCTCCGCGGGCCGGGTCCTGCTGGACGGCGTCGACCTGCGCGACCTAGCCGTGCCCGAGCTGCGGCGCGGGGTGGTGATGGTGACGCAGGAGGCGTTCCTGTTCTCCGGCACGGTCGCCGAGAACATCGCCATCGGCCGCCCGGACGCGACCCGCGAGCAGATCGAGCAGGCCGCGAAGGCGATCGGAGCCCACGAGTTCATCAGCGCCCTGCCCGACGGGTACGACACGGACGTACGCAAGCGGGGCGGCCGCATCTCCGCGGGCCAGCGCCAGCTCGTGGCCTTCGCCCGGGCGCTGCTCGCCGACCCGGCCGTGCTGATCCTCGACGAGGCGACCAGCTCGCTCGACATCCCGGGCGAACGCGCGGTGCAACAGGCGATGTTGACCGTCCTGCGCGGACGTACGGCGGTGGTCATCGCGCACCGGCTGTCGACCGTCGAGATCGCGGACCGGGTACTGGTCATGGAGCACGGAAAGATCGTGGAGGACGGCAGCCCGACCGAACTGATCGAAGGCACCGGGCGGTTCGCGGACCTGCACCGGGCGTGGCGGGACAGTCTGGCGTAGAGATCGCAGGATCTGTAGAGATCGCAGGATCTGCAGGGACCTGCAGGGATCGGCAGGGATCGGGGGAGCATGATCGACGCGTACGAGGACCCGGGCGAGCCCGACCGCCGCGGGGGCGCCCGCTATCTGCTGTGGCTGGTGCGCTGCCAGCCCGGCCGGTCGCTCGCCGGGGCGGTGCTGGGCAGCGTGTGGATGGTGCTGCTGGCCGCGACGCCGTATCTCCTCTCCCGGGCGATCGACGACGGGCTGGAGCCCGGTGACTACCCGGCACTGGCGGGCTGGACCGCGGCACTCTTCGCGGTCGGGTCGTTCAACGCCTGGCTGAGCATCATGCGGCACCGCACGATGACACGGGTGCGGATGGACGCCAACTTCCGCACGGTCAAGGTGGTCGTCGGCCAGGCGGTCCGGCTGGGCGCCGCGCTGCCGCGGCAGGTGGGGGCCGGGGAGGTCGTCACCATCGGGGTCGGCGACGTACAGACGATCAGCGGGTCGCTGACGGTGGTGGGCCCCGGGGTGGGGGCGGTGGTCGCCTACCTGGTGGTCGCGGCCGTTCTTCTCTCGGTCTCGCCGTTGATCGCCGCCGTCGTACTCCTCGGCATACCCGTGATCGTCGTGATCGTCGGACCGCTGCTGACCCGTCTGCAGGGCGCGGAGACCGAGTACCGCAACCGGCAGGGCGTCCTCACGGCCCGGATCGCCGACCTCGCGGGCGGCCTGCGCGTCCTCAACGGCCTCGGTGGCAAGGGCCTGTTCGCAGACGCCTTCCACCAGGACTCCCAGCGGCTGCGCCGCCAGGGCTACCGGGTCGGAGCGGTCACCAGCTGGGTTCAGGCGCTCGGCATCGGGCTGCCGACCCTGTTCCTCGCAGTGGTCACCTGGCTGGCGGCCCGCCTGGCCGCCCAAGGTTCCATCACCATCGGCCAGTTGGTGTCGGTGTACGGCTATGTGGCCGTCCTGGTCGGCCCGGTGGCCTTCTGGGTGGAATGCGGCTACCAGATCAGCCGCGGCCTGGTCTCGGCCCGCCGGGTCGTGCGCTTCCTGCAACTGGAGCCCTTGGCCGACACCGGCACCCGCGACGCGCCTGCGGAGCCGGCCGTACTGCACGATCCCGAGTCGGGAGTACGCGTACGACCCGGGCGGCTGACCGCTCTCGCCGGAGCCCGCCCGGCAGACGCGGCAACGGTGGTGGACCGCCTGGGCCGGTACACCCCGTCGAGGGCAACCTGGGGCGACATACCGCTGGACGAGATCGAACTCAGGCAAGTCAGGCGGCGCATCCTGGTGGCCGACCACGAGGCCGACCTTTTCGCAGGCCCCCTGCGCGATGTACTCGGCGCTGCGGATGGCGCCTTCAGGGGCGCGGGGAACTGCGCGAGCAACCACAAACCACCCGCAGACGCCCGACAACAAGCCGAGGCACTTTCTGACGCGCACCTGGCCAAAGCCATCCACACCGCCGTCGCAGACGACATCGTCCAGGGCCTGCCCGACAACCTCGATTCAGCGATAGACCCCCAGGCCCGCAACCTCTCCGGCGGCCAAAGACAACGCATCCGCCTGGCCAGGGCCCTGGCAGCCGACCCGGAGGTCCTACTAGCCGTCGAGCCGACCTCAGCCCTGGACGCGCACACCGAAGCCCTGGTGGCCCACAGGCTGCGGGCGGCCCGCAGGGGCCGTACCACGGTCGTCACGACCACCTCCCCCCTCGTACTGGACCGCGCGGACACCGTGCACTACCTGGTCGACGGCAAAGTCGCGGCCACCGGAGCCCACCGCGAACTACTGGACACCGAGCCGGGCTACCGCGCCCTGGTCGCACGGGACGCCGAGGAGACGGTCCGATGACGGCGGCCTCAGGCCGACTCCCCGTCGCCGAACGGCAAGACGTACGCCGCGCCATGGTGCGCCTCGTACAGGCCGACGCCCGCGCCTTCGGCGCCGTACTCGCACTGAACGCCCTGGCGGCCGGAGCCGGACTCGCCGGACCCTGGCTGGTCGGCCGGATCATCGACGAGGTGCGGGCCGGACACGGCGTGGCCGCCGTCGACCGGCTGGCGCTGTGGATCCTGCTCTGCTCGCTGGCGCAGCTGGTGCTCGCCCGCTGGGCCCGCTATGTGGGACACCGCTTCGGGGAGCGGACCCTGGCCCGTGTGCGCGAGGAGTTCGTCGACCGGGCGCTCGCGCTGCCCGCGGCGGTCGTGGAGCGGGCCGGCACCGGCGATCTGACGGCGCGCGGGACGGCCGACGTGGCCACGGTCGGCACGACGCTGCGTGACGTCGGCCCCGAGCTGCTCATCAACGGCGTGCAGGCACTGTTCCTGCTCGGCGCGGTGTTCTGGCTGAACCCGCTGCTCGGCGGGTGCGGCCTGCTCGGCCTGATGGGCATCTGGTGCGCGCTGCGCTGGTATCTGCGCCGGGCTCGCGACGGCTATCTCGCCGAGGGTGCCGCCACCTCCGAGGTCGCCGAGATCCTCGCGGCGACCGCGTCCGGCGCCCGCACGGTCGAGGCGCTGCGGCTGGAGCAGCGGCGGATCGCCGCGAGCCGGGACGCGCTGGAGACGTCCCGCCGCACCCGGCTGTACACGCTGTTCCTGCGCACCGTGTTCTTCCCGGCGGTGGAGGTCTCCTACCTGGTTCCGGTGGCGGCGGTGCTGCTGGTCGGCGGGGTGCTGCACGGGCGCGGCACGCTGAGTCTCGGCGCGGTCGTGACGGCGGCCCTGTATCTGCAGCGGCTGAGCCGGCCCCTCGACGAGATCCTGATGCGGGTCGAGCAACTGCAGAACAGCAGCGCCTCCTTCGCCCGCGTGGAGGGCCTGGCCCGGGCGCCCCGCGCACAGCAGGCCGATGCGCCCGCCCCGGCGGACGACCGCTTCGACGTGGCCGGGGTGCGGTACGCCTACGAGCGCGGCGGCGAGGTGCTGCACGGCGTCGACCTGACCGTACGGCCCGGCGAGCGGCTCGCGGTGGTGGGCCCCTCGGGCGCCGGAAAGACCACGCTGAGCAGACTGCTGGCAGGTGTCGACGCACCCACCGAGGGCACGGTGACCGTCGGTGGGGTGCCCGTGGTCGACCTCGGCCCCGAGCAGCTGCGCCGCCAGGTCGTCCTGGTCACCCAGGAGCACCATGTGTTCCTCGGCTCGGTCCGCGACAACCTGCTGATCGCCGAACCGGCCGCCACGGACGAGGAGTTGTGGGCGGCGCTGACGGCGGTGGGAGCCGACGGCTGGGTGCGCGAACTGCCGGACGGCCTGGACACCCCGCTCGGAGACGGCGGCACCCGCACCGACGGCTCCCAGGCCCAGCAGCTCGCCCTCGCCCGGGTGGTCCTGGCCGACCCGCACACCCTGATCCTCGACGAGGCCACCGCCCTCCTCGACCCGACCACCGCCCGTCACACCGAGCGCGCCCTGGCCGCCGTACTCGAGGGCCGGACGGTCATCGCCATCGCCCACCGTCTGCACACCGCCCACGACGCGGACCGGGTGGCCGTGATGGAGGACGGCCGGCTCACCGAACTCGGCACGCACGAAGAGCTCGTGGCAGCGGACGGGGCGTACGCGGCGCTGTGGCACACCTGGCACGGCGAGCCGTCGTAGGACGCACTTTCCGCTCACAATCAACCATCCAGTCCGGATACCGAACATGAACAACCGGACAACGAACCATTTCCGGCCAACTTTGTGACGCGCTCCTGACATGGCGGGAATCTCCTGCCACCCTTCCCACAGCTTCAACACAGCAACCCCACAAGCTCCACCCCCAGTTCTGCCCGGACGGTCGACCCACCGTCCGGATCTCCCTGGCCGCGCAACCCGCGGCCACGCAGAAGGAGTCAGTGTTGAGAAGCAGTTCCTCTCGCAGACGCACCTCCCACATCGTCGCCGTCGCCGGCGTCACCGCACTGCTCGCCGCGGCCGTCCAGTCCGGCGCCGCGTCCGCCGCTCCGGCCCGCGCCTCGTCCCCGAACAAGGCGCACACGGCCGTCAAGCTCTCCCCCTCCCAGCGCGCCGAGCTGATACGCGACGCCGACAGCGCCCGTGCGCAGACCGCCAAGGACATCGGCCTCGGCGCGAAGGAGAAGCTCGTCGTCCGTGACGTGGTCAAGGACGTCGACGGCACCCTGCACACCCGCTACGAGCGCACCTACGACGGCCTGCCGGTCCTCGGCGGCGACCTGGTCGTCGACACCGCCAAGTCGGGTGCCACCAAGGACGTCATCAAGGCGACGAACGCCGCCATCAAGGTCGCCGACGTCACCCCGGACATCACCAGGGCGGCCGCCGAGCAGCAGGCCGTGAAGCGCGCCAAGGCCCTCGGCGGCACCAAGTCGACCGCCGACAGCGCCCGCAAGGTGATCTGGGCGGCGAGCGGCAAGCCGGTCCTCGCGTACGAGACGGTCATCGGCGGCTTCCAGGACGACGGCACGCCGAACCAGCTGCACGTCATCACGGACGCCACCACCGGCAAGAAGCTCTACGAGTACCAGGGCATCGAGAACGCGACCGGCACCGGCAACACGCAGTACAGCGGCACGGTCTCGCTGACGACGACCCAGTCGGGCTCGAACTACAACCTGACCGACGGCGACCGCGGCGGCCACAAGACGTACAACCTGAACCACGGCACGTCCGGCACCGGCACGCTGTTCTCGCAGAGCAGCAACACCTGGGGCAACGGCACCACCTCGAACGCCGCGACCGCGGGCGCGGACGCCCACTACGGCGCCGCGGAGACCTGGGACTTCTACAAGAACACCTTCGGTCGCAGCGGCATCAAGAACAACGGCGTCGGCGCCTACTCGCGCGTCCACTACGGCAACTCGTACGTGAACGCGTTCTGGGACGACGGCTGCTTCTGCATGACGTACGGCGACGGCTCCGGCAACGCGGACCCGCTGACCTCGCTGGACGTGGCGGGCCACGAGATGACCCACGGCGTCACCTCCAACACCGCGGGCCTCAACTACAGCGGAGAGTCGGGCGGCCTCAACGAGGCGACCTCCGACATCCTCGGCGGCGTCGGCGTCGAGTTCTACGCCAACAACTCGTCCGACAAGGGTGACTACCTCATCGGCGAGAAGATCAACATCAACGGCGACGGCACCCCGCTGCGCTACATGGACAAGCCCAGCAAGGACGGCGGCTCCGCCGACTCCTGGTACTCGGGCGTCGGCAACCTCGACGTGCACTACTCCTCGGGCGTCGCCAACCACTTCTTCTACCTGCTGAGCGAGGGCAGCGGCGCCAAGGTCATCAACGGCGTCAGCTACAACTCGCCGACGGCGGACGGCCTTCCGGTCACCGGCATCGGCCGGGACAAGGCCCTGGCGATCTGGTACCGGGCGCTGACCACCAAGTGGACGTCCACCACCAACTACGCGGGCGCCCGCACGGGCACGCTCGCGGCCGCCGGTGAGCTGTACGGCACCACCTCCGCCGAGTACAAGGCCGTGCAGGACGCATGGGCGGCCGTGAAGGTCGGCTCGCGCTCCGGCGGTGGCGGCGGGTCCGGCACGTCGTACGAGAACACGACCCCGGTCTCGATCCCGGACAACGGGCCGGCCGTCACCTCGTCGATCACCGTCTCCGGCAGGAGCGGAAACGCGCCAAGCAACCTCCAGGTGAGTGTCGACATCACGCACACCTGGCGGGGTGACCTGGTGATCGATCTGCTCGGCCCGTCGGGCACCGCGTACCGTCTGAAGAACTTCTCCTCCTCGGACTCGGCCGACAACGTCCAGGAGACGTACACGGTCAACGCCTCGAGCGAAACAGCCAATGGAACCTGGAAATTGAAGGTCCAGGACCAGGCTGCGCAGGACGTCGGCACGCTCAACAGCTGGAAGGTGACATTCCCGTAGACCGCAGACAGCGGCCTCGGAAACAGGGCGCCGTCCCGGAGCACAACTCCCGGGGCGGCGCCCGTTTACATCCCTGAAACGTTAACCGGACAGTCGGTTTCCAGCCAACATCACTTCGGCCCGCTGACATGTACGCGTCTGGATGTCACTCTTCTCCACAACCGCCGCACAACTTCACTGCAACTCCGGACGGGCGCCCCACGCCGTGCCGGACTCCCCCACCACAAGGAGCTTGTGTGACCCCCCTCTACGCGCGTCACAAGCGCTCGACTCTGGCCATCGCAACCGCAGTTGCCGCCGGAGCCCTGCTCACCACCGGTCTGACCACCGGTTCGGCCGCCGCCCAGACCCCGGCGGACTCCACGGCCACGGCCCGTACGGCCGGCTCCCCCGCGGCGCTGTCGGCCGCGACCCGCGTCTCCCTCATCAAGCAGGCCCAGGCCGGCCTCGCCGCCACGGCGCAGCAGATAGGCCTCGGCACCAAGGAGAAGCTGGTCGTCAAGGACGTCGTCAAGGACGCCGACGGCACGGTCCACACCCGCTACGAGCGCACCTACGCGGGCCTGCCCGTCCTCGGCGGCGACCTGGTCGTCGCGACGAAGGCCGGCAAGACCGAGAGCGTCGTCAAGGCGACGAAGGCGGCCATCAAGGTGGCCTCGCTCAAGCCGCAGATCACCACGGCCAAGGCCGAGAAGCAGGCGCTGACCGCCGCGAAGACCGCGGGTTCGGACAAAACCTCGGCCGACAAGACCCGCAAGGTCATCTGGGCCGGCTCCGGCAAGCCCGTTCTCGCCATCGAGACCGTCGTCGGCGGCCTCCAGGACGACGGCACCCCGAACGCGCTGCACGTCATCACCGACGCGGCCACGGGCAAGAAGCTCTTCCAGTACCAGGCCATCGAGAACGCCACCGGTACCGGCAAGACGCTGTACTCGGGCACGGTCAGCCTCAGCGTCACCCAGTCGGGCTCGACGTACAACCTGACGGACGCCACCCGCGGCAGCCACAAGACGTACAACCTCAAGCGGGGCACCTCCGGCAAGGGCACGCTGGTCTCCAGCTCGTCCAGCACCTTCGGCACCGGCACCGCCTCCAGCTCCTCCAGCGACCAGACGGCCGCCGCAGACGCCGCCTACGGCGCGCAGGAGACCTGGGACTACTACAAGAGCACCTTCGGCCGCAGCGGCATCAAGGACGACGGCGTGGCCGCGTACTCCCGCGTCCACTACGGCAGCTCGTACGTCAACGCCTTCTGGGACGACGACTGCTTCTGCATGACGTACGGCGACGGTGACAACAACACCGACCCGCTGACCTCGATCGACGTGGCCGGCCACGAGATGACCCACGGCGTCACCGCCAACACCGCCGGCCTGGACTACAGCGGCGAGTCCGGCGGCCTCAACGAGGCGACCTCCGACATCCTCGGCGGCGTCGGCGTCGAGTTCTACGCCAACAACTCGTCCGACAAGGGTGACTACCTCATCGGCGAGAAGATCAACATCAACGGCGACGGCACCCCGCTGCGCTACTTCGACAAGCCCAGCAAGGACGGCGGCTCGGCGGACTCCTGGTCCTCCTCCGTCGGCAACCTGGACGTCCACTACTCGTCCGGGGTCGCCAACCACTTCTTCTACCTGCTGGCCGAGGGCAGCGGGTCGAAGACGATCAACGGCGTCAGCTACAACTCGCCGACGTCCAACGGCTCCACGGTCACCGGCATCGGCCGGGACAAGGCGCTGCAGATCTGGTACAAGGCGCTGACCGAACAGTTCACCTCGACCACCAACTACAAGGGGGCCCGCGCGGGCACGCTGGCGGCGGCGGCGAGCCTGTACGGATCCAGCAGCACCGAGTACAAGACGGTCGCCGCGGCCTGGTCCGCGGTCAACGTGAGCTGACCCGAGGGGGGTTGGCGGGCGGCACCCGGGAGGAAGGCATTCCCGGGTGCCGCCCTACTCTTGTGTCCCATGCGCCTGGAGGACTTCACCTACGACGACGTCGGCGGCACCGGCCGCGTCGGTTTCTGCCCGCCGGGCTTTCGCCCGATGCATGTGCGCACGCGCATCGGCGAGGGCGAACCCTGCTTCCGCCGAGCGGCCGAGGCGGTCCTCACCTGGGAGATGCACCGGGAACTGGGCGTGGGCATCGACGCGAGCGCCGAGCGCGCCGCACCGGACGTCGACGTCACCGTCACCCTCGCCGGAGTGATCAGGGCCCCGTGCCGCATCGTCTACACGGTCGACGAACCCCGCCGCATCGGGTGGGCGTACGGCACGCTGACCGGCCACCCGGAGTGCGGCGAGGAGCTCTTCCTCGTGGAGCGCACGGGCGACGGCACGGTGTGGCTGACGGTGTCCGCGTTCAGCAGGCCCGCGAAGTGGTTCGCCCGGGCGGGCGGGCCGGCCACGCGGGGCCTGCAGAACGCTTATGCGCGGCGGTGCGGGAAGGTTTTGCGGGGGTTGTGCGCGGCGCTCTCCGAGGGGTGAGCGGGGGTTGGGGGCGCCGTTGACTGGGGGCTGCCGCCCCCAGGCCCCCGCCTTTCGGCCTGAACGGCCTCGTCCTCAAACGCCGGACGGGCTGGAAATGCCTGATCCGGCGGAGACACCTGGACGCCGGACGGGCTGGAAATGCCTGATCCGGCGGAGATACCTGAACGCCGGACGGGCTGAGAAGTGCCCGCCCGGCCTGAGAGTGCCCCGCCAGGGCCGGGAATGCCCGGCCGTCACCTCATCAGTACCCCTGCGCCCTCCCCCGTCTCCTCCGAAGGCACCGCCACCAAGCCCAACTCCACCGCGGACGCCAACAGCCGATGCGACGGCAGGATGCGGACCGTGTAGCCGTACGGGCCCGTGCGGTCGAGGGAGAGCGGCCCCTCGTACACCCACCTGCCATCGGGGTCGGGGCCGCCCGCCGGTTTCAGGGGGACGGTCGCCGCGTCCGCGATGCGGTCCTCGGGGTCCACGCGGCCCGAGACGACCTGGACCTCCACGTCGTCGGGGCCGAGTTCGCCGAGGCCCACGCGCACCCGTAGTGCGAGCGTGCTGCCGAGTTCCGCGGTGGCCATGGCGGCCGACGTCTCCACGTGGTCGACGGTGACGCCGTGCCAGGCGGATCGCACCCGGGCCTTCCAGGCGGCGAGTTCGCGGGCGGAGTCGGCGTCCATGGCGCGGTGTGCGTGAGCGGCCGGGGCGTAGAGCCGCTCGACGTACTCGCGGACCATGCGGCCGGCCAGCACCTTCGGGCCGAGCAGGGTCAGGGTCTGGCGGACCATCTCGATCCACCGGTCGGGCAGGCCGTGCTCGCCCCGTTCGTAGAAGCGGGGGGCCACGCGCTGTTCCAGCAGGTCGTAGAGCGCTTCTGCCTCTATGGCGTCGCGGTGGTCGGGGTCGGTGCCCGCGCCGTCGGCCGTGGGGATCGCCCAGCCGAAGTCGGGCTGGAACCACTCGTCCCACCAGCCGTCCAGGACGGAGAGGTTGAGGCAGCCGTTCAGGGCCGCCTTCATACCGGAGGTGCCGCAGGCCTCCAGGGGGCGCAGCGGGTTGTTGAGCCAGATGTCGCAGCCCGGGTAGAGCTTCTGCGCCATCGCCATGCCGTAGTCGGGGAGGAAGACGATGCGGTGGCGCACCCGTGGGTCGTCGGCGAACCGGACCAGTTCCTGGACCAGGCGCTTTCCGCCGTCGTCCGCCGGGTGCGCCTTGCCCGCGACGACGATCTGGATGGGACGTTCCGGGTGGAGGAGGAGGTCCATCAGACGGTCGCGGTCGCGCAGCATCAGGGTCAGGCGTTTGTACGAGGGGACGCGGCGCGCGAAGCCGATGGTGAGGACGTCGGGGTCGAGGACGCCGTCGATCCAGCCCAACTCCGCGGTCCCTGCCCCGCGTTGCCGCCAGGAGGCGCGCAGCCGCACCCGTACCTCGTCCACCAGCTGCTCGCGGAGGTTGCGCCTGAGTTCCCAGATGTCCTGGTCGGGGATGTCCCCCACCGCGTCCCAGCGGTCCGAGCCGCCGACGGTCAGCGCGTCCTCGGTGCGCTGGGCGCCGATCTGCCGGGCGCCGAGCCGGAACACCTCGGGGGCGACCCAGGTGGGTGCGTGCACCCCGTTGGTCACGGAGGTGATCGGCACCTCCTCGGGGTCGAATCCCGGCCACAGTCCGGAGAACATCTCCCGGCTGACATGGCCGTGCAGCAGGGAGACGCCGTTGGCCCGCTGCCCCAGGCGCAGGCCCATCACGGCCATGTTGAAGAGGTTCGGTTCGCCGCCGGGATAGGTCTCCATGCCCAGGCGCAGGATGCGTTCGACGTCGATGCCCGGGAGCTCGGCCTCGGGGCCGAAGTGGTGGGCGACCAGCTCCCGGTCGAACCGGTCGATGCCGGCCGGGACCGGGGTGTGGGTGGTGAAGACGGTCCCGGCGCGGACCGCTTCCAGCGCGGAGTCGAAGTCCAGCCCGCTCTCGCAGAGTTCCGCGATCCGCTCCAGGCCCAGGAAGCCGGCATGACCCTCGTTGGTGTGGAAGACCTCGGGTTCGGGGTGGCCGGTCAGCCGGCAGTAGGTCCGTACGGCCCGCACTCCTCCTATGCCGAGCAGCATCTCCTGCAGCAGCCGGTGCTCGCTGCCGCCGCCGTAGAGCCGGTCGGTCACCCCGCGCTCGCCGAAGTTGTTGTCCTCGACGTCCGAGTCGAGCATCAGCAGGGGGACGCGGCCGACCTGGGCGAGCCAGATACGGGCGTGCAGCTGCCGGCCGCCGGGCAGGGCGAGGGAGACCTGGGCGGGGGTGCCGTCGGGCTCCTCGAGGAGGGCGACGGGCAGCTCGTTGGGGTCCAGGACCGGGTAGTGCTCCTGCTGCCAGCCGTCCCGGGACAGCGACTGGCGGAAGTAGCCGTGCCGGTAGAGCAGGCCCACACCGACCAGGGGCACCCCGAGGTCGCTGGCCGCCTTCAGATGGTCGCCCGCCAGGATGCCGAGGCCGCCGGAGTACTGGGGCAGGGCGGCCGTGATGCCGAACTCGGGCGAGAAGTAGGCGATGGCGGCGGGAAGTTCCCCGGAGTGGGTCTGGTACCAGCGGTCGCCGGTCATGTAGTCGTCCAGGTCGCCCGAGACCTCGGCCAGCCGGCGCAGGAAGCGGTGGTCCCCGGCCAGCTCCGCGAGCCGCGCCGGCGACACGCTGCCCAGGAGCCGTACGGGATCGCCGTCCGAGGCGGCCCAGCGCTCGGGGTCGACGGACTGGAACAGGTCGCGGGTCTCCGCATGCCAGGACCAGCGCAGATTGCGGGCCAGATCGCTGAGCGGCCGCAGGGGTTCGGGGAGAACGGGTCGGACGGTGAATCGACGGATCGCCTTCACTTTCCACCTCGACGCGTGTCGCTGTGCGGACGCACAACGCTGTGCGCCTCGTCGTCAACCTCGACGGTATCCGGGCGGAGGGCTCCGCAACCACGCCACGTCCAAGAGCACGCCACACTCCTACGCCGTCCGGAAAACACCGCAACCTTCATGCATCCGCCATGGCGGACATGGCCGATTCCGCCCCGTAGGCCCTCTTGTGGGCCTTCTACACCGCACGAGAGGCTGCCAACTGGAGTCAATGGAGGGGAACTCGGACCATGGCACGGACGCGAACACGGCGTCTGCGCCGGACAGGGGGTCTGACCGCGGTGGCCTGCGCCGCCGCGCTCTCGGCCGTCACCCTGCCCGCGCACGCCGCACCGGAAGGTCAGATACTCGGCGCCGGTGAGCCCGGCTCCGTCAGCGGAAGTTATCTGGTGACTCTCAAGGGGGGAACGAAGGCTCCGTCGGCGACCGGAAAGGGCATCGCCGAGAAGTACGGGGCAAAAATAAGCCACACCTACGGCTCGGTCCTCAACGGCTACGCCGTCAAGGCCAACGAGAGACAGGCCAAGCTGCTCGCGGCCGACTCCCGGGTCGCCTCGGTCGTCCAGGACACGCGCGTGTCCCTCGACCACACGCAGAAGAACCCGCCGTCCTGGGGTCTGGACCGGATCGACCAGCCGAGCCTGCCGCTGGACCGGAGCTACACCTGGCCCGACTCCGCGGGCGCCGGTGTCACCGCATATGTGATCGACACCGGTATCCGCATCACGCACAAGGACTTCGGCGGCCGGGCGAGCTACGGCTGGGACTTCGTCGGAAACGACAAGACCGCCTCCGACGGCAACGGCCACGGCACCCATGTCGCCGGCACCATCGCCGGCACCAAGTACGGCGTCGCCAAGCAGGCCAAGGTGGTCGCCGTCCGTGTCCTCGACAACGACGGCTCCGGTACGACCTCGCAGGTCATCGCGGGCATCGACTGGGTGACCAGGCACGCGAGGAAACCGGCGGTCGCCAACCTCAGCCTGGGCGGCTCCTACAACGCCCAGCTGGACGCCGCCGTACGCAGCTCCATCGCGTCGGGCGTCACATACGCGGTTGCCGCAGGGAACGACGGCCTGCCGGCCGCCCTCTACTCCCCGGCGGACGTCAAGGAGGCCCTCACGGTCGGCGCGACCGACAGGACGGACGCGCGGGCGGGCTTCTCGAACTTCGGCTCGGCCGTGGATCTGTTCGCGCCCGGAGTGTCGATCACCTCGGACTCCTATGCGAGCGACACCGGGAAGGCGACCTTCTCCGGTACGTCGATGGCGACCCCGCACGTCGCGGGCACGGCCGCGCTGTATCTGGCCGACCGCCCGAAGGCGACCCCGGACCAGGTCGCCAGGGCGCTCGTGAAGCTGGCGGTGTCCGGGAAGGTCTCCGGCCGGGGCCTCGGCTCACCGGACGAACTTCTGCAGGTGCCGTCTTCTTAGTCACACAGTCCACCGACCGGTCCCGTTCGTTCACGAACGGGACCGGTCTTGTGTGTAGACATACGCGTGAGTAGTTAACAAAGTGCCGGATTGCGTACCCGAATAGGGTGGGAAGGCTCCTCCGGTACACCACACAGACAGTTCACGGGAACCACCCGCAGGACCACCTCCCCACAGCCATCCGCCCACCCACGTTGACGCGGACAGGAGCGGTCATGCCCGCCACGCACCACTCGTCAGCACCCCCGACGACCAGCACCGAAGCCCATCCCGTGCGCCCCGCCGACGCCGGACCACCGGCCCCGCAGCCACCCCCCGCGGGCGCCGCCACGGTCATCGGGCGCATACCCGTCCTCGACGTCCGCCCGGTGGTCCAGCACGGGCGAAGGCCGGCCAAGGCCGTGACCGGCGAGTCGTTCGAGATCTCGGCCACCGTGTTCCGGGAGGGCCATGACGCGGTCGCCGCAAACGTCGTCCTGACGGATCCGGAGGGCCGTCCCGGCCCCTGGACGCCGATGCGGGAACTGGCGCCGGGCACCGACCGCTGGGGCGCCACCGTCACCGCCGGCGAGCCGGGCCACTGGACGTACACGGTGGAGGCCTGGGGTGACCCGATCACCACCTGGCGCCACCACGCCCAGATCAAGATCCCGGCGGGCATGGACACGGACCTGGTCCTGGAGGAGGGCGCACGCCTGTACGAGCGCGCCGCCGGCGGCGCCCCCGACGGCCGACGTGACGTGCTGCTCGCCGCCGTCACCGCACTGCGGGACGAGAGCCGCCCGGCCGCCTCACGTCTGGCGGCGGCGTTGACGCCGGAGGTGGACGCGGTGCTGGCCCGCCATCCGCTGCGGGAGTTCGTCACCGCCTCCCGGACCCTGCCGCTGCTGGTGGAACGCGAGCGCGCCCTGTACGGCGCCTGGTACGAGTTCTTCCCCCGCTCCGAGGGCACCGAGGACCAGCCGCACG
>NZ_JBIAUY010000009.1:0-116592 GCF_042893475.1 Streptomyces sp. NPDC001604
CTGGTCGGCGGCCTGTTCACGCGCTGGTTCCACCGCTGGGCGCTGCTCGCGGGCTGGGCGGTCGGCATGGTCTACGGCACCCTCGCCGCCTACGGTGTCGCCTCGCCCACGCAGGGGCACTTCGGCGGCTCATCGGCGGCCATCCCGGGCATCGGCCAGACCGGCTACATCGGCCTGACGGCCGCCGTGCTCAACGTCGCCCTGACGGTGGTCCTCACCTTCATCCTGAAGGCGGCCAAGGCCCCCGAGGGCATCGATGCCACAGCCCCCGGGGACTACACGGCGGATGCGGCGGGAACCGAAGCCGTGTCGGCCTCCACCCTCCAACCGGGCACTTCACCTGCACCCAGCCCCGGTTGAGACCCCGCCCCATGGAGGCTTACGCCGCCGCCTTGACACCGAGGGAGTCCAAGGCGGCGGCCACGGTCTTGCGCAACGACGCGGCGTCGGCGCCGGCACGCGAGCGCAGGTTGACCCCGTAGGCGAGCAACGCCAGCAGATCCGCGGAAGCTCCGGGATCGGCCCCGGGGGCGAGCTGCCCCTGGCGCTCGGCGGTCACCAGTGCCGCGTACATCGCCTCGCGCAGCTCCCGGTGGTGCTGGTCCAGGACGCCGCGCACCTCCGGATCACTGTTCTCGGCCCCGGCGTGGGCGTTGGAAACCATGCAGCCCCATTGGGCGTACTCACCCGAGCAGCGCGCCTCGATCAGGCCGGCGAAGAACTCGGAGACGGCCGGCAGACCCCGCTCGTCCTCGGCCAGGCGGCGGAACATCGGCTGGGAACGCTGCTCCAGATAGCGGCGCAGCGCAGCGCGGTACAGCTCCTGCTTGCCGCCGAAAGTGGCGTACAGGCTGGAGCGGTTGAGCCCGGTCGCGGTCACCACGTCCTGGATCCCGGTCGAGGCCACGCCCTGCCGCCAGAACAGCCGCACCACGGTTTCCAGGGTGGCATCCGGATCGAAGTGCTTGATGTCCGGCATGGTCCACCCCACCATCCTGAAATGAGGATTCCAAGATACTCCCGGTTCAGCTCGCCGCAAAGGTGTCGACAGGTACAGAGTGGGACAGGGCCCCGCGCGAGCGCGAGGTCGTCCAGCTTCGTCCAGGATCCGCCTCAGGGGCACCGCGCGCCGCGACCATGCCCCCATGAATCGAATACCAGCCCTCTGGGCGGCCGCGTATGGATCACAGACCCCTCGCCTTCGGCGGCACCTCGCCCGACGTGCGGTCCAACTCGCCGCGTTCATCAAGGCGCTCGCTCTGACCGACCATCACCCGTTCACCAGCCTCTGAAATCACTGTCGCCGCCTGGCTGGCGCGGGACCACGCATACCCTTATCTTGGAACGGTCATTTCAAGATCGGTGGGCCCCGAGGATCCCGCTCCAGTCGCCGCCCAGGAGGAACGAGCGCCATGACCACCCTGAATGCCGAACTGCGCACCTTCTACGAAGCACGTCAGCAGCAGATCCCGGCCGAGATCCGGGAGATCATGCACCGGGCAGGCCAGGAACTCGCCGACTCCGGCCAGGCAGACCGCGCCCTGACCGTCGGCGCCCAGGCCCCACGCTTCACCCTCCCCACCGCGACCGGACAGAGCCTGAGTCTGGACGACCTGCTCACCGACGGCCCGGTCGTCCTGACCTTCTACCGCGGCGCGTGGTGCCCGTACTGCAACATCGCCCTGCGCTCACTCCAGCGCCACCACGAGGCCATCACCGCCCGCGGCGCCCGCCTGGTGGCCGTCTCCCCGCAAATCCCCGACGAGTCCCTCACCCTGACGGAGAAGCACGCCCTCGCCTTCGACGTCCTCAGTGACGTCGGCTCCGACACCGCCAAGCAGTACGGCCTCGCCTTCGACCTCCCCGGCGACCTGGCCGCCGTCTACGACAAGCTCGGCTTCGACCTCCAGCGCGTCAACGACGGCCACCCGCGCACCCTCCCACTGCCCGCCACCTACGTCATCGACCGCGAAGGCACCATCCGCTGGGCGTTCGTCGACACCGACTACACCACCCGCGCCGAACCCGCCGACATCCTCGCCGCCCTCGACGCACTGGACTGAAGGCCCCGGCTGCTTTCCCCTCCCGCGATCGAGACAGGAGGGGAAGCAGGCGTGGTGCCGGTTCGGCCGATCGCCGTACTGGCAGGATGGCTGCATGGAACGTGTGCTTGGAATCGGTGGTTACTTCCTGCGCGCCGCCGATCCGGCGGCCCTGAGTGCCTGGTATCGCGACTGCCTGGGTCTCGACGCCGACGAGAACGGTCTGTGGCGTCCGGAAGCCGGGCCGACGGTGTTCGCGGCGTTCGAGTCCGAGAGCGACTACTTCGGGTCCCCCTCCCAGCAGACCATGCTCAACTTCCGGGTCCGCGACCTGGATGCGATGCTCGCGCAACTGCGCGCCAGGGGAGCGGACGTGGCAGAAGAGACACAGGACATGGAGGGCGTCGGTCGATTCGGCTGGGTCACCGACCCCGAGGGCAACCGGATCGAGCTGTGGCAGCCCGCCTGAGCGCGTCACGTCCCTGAGGTCGAGTCGTACATGAGGCCGGGGCCCAGGGACATGACCAAGCAGAGGGGGAGAAAGCGCGTGAGTGTCCAGCAGTACGACAAGATCGGTGAGGCCTTCGAGGGCTTCAAGTACCTCCCGCCGGCGCAGTACGCGGAAGTCCCCGGCAGGCGAAAGGGTCGCTGCGGCACGAGAGACCGCGCGGCCGGGTCACGGCGCTGCTCGACGCGCCCATCGAGAACATCTAGACCCCCCTCGCGCCGCGAGGTCTAGGAACAGTGTCTGCGGGCGGCCGGTTTCGGCGAGCCGACCTGGGTGACCAACGACCGGACACTGTGCGGCCCGCCTGGGCAGGTCCGCGGGTGCATCACGCCCGGCGACGCGTCCACTCCGGCTCGGTCCGTGCCCACTCGCGCTCCCACTCGGCCAGGCGGTGCCCGGTGGACACCCGGCGTACGACTGTGTGCGCCAGCAGCACCACGGTCACCGCGCCGCCCGCGGCGCAGATGCCGACGGTCACGGTGTGCTGCCAGACCTGGGTCTCGCTCGGCGGTGGAGGGACGGTCCTGCCTACGGCGTCGAACCAGACGTCGACCGTGTCGCCGCGCTTGGTGCCCGCCGGGACGCGTGCGTTCGCCGTGTGGGTGCCGGTCGCGTCCTTCCAGCGCACATCCACCCGGTACGAGTGATCCCGGCCGCTCTGCGCCGACGGCAGCCTCTCGGGTGTCCTGCCGACGACCTCGGCCCGTACCCGGTGGCGTTCGGCGCGCTGTGCCGCCGCCACGGACCGCGCCTCGTCATGAGCCCACCAGCCCGCGAGCGCTCCCGCCAGTGGCGCGCCCACGAACAACAGGACGGCGACGACCAGCGTCGCCCACGCCTCGACCACGTCCGACCGGCGCCGCAGCGGATTGCGCCGCCAGCGCCAGCCGCGCACCCGGGTTCGCATGTCCACCTCCTCGCCGTCGCCGGAGCCGGAGGGGCCGTATCGTCTTCGGTCCGTATTGTCCCTCCGCGCCGCGTATTCGCGCGAACGCCCAGGAGAATCGGGTACCCAGCACACGGGAGATCGCTCAATCCGCCCGGCCTGCCCTTCGGGCTGTCAGCCGAAGCGTTCGATGCGGATCCGGTCCACGGGCTGGCCCGCCTCGACGAGCAGCCGTGAGGCATGCTCGGCGAAGGCGTTCGAGCCGCAGACATAGGCCTCCCACCCGCCGGCTGGCTGCTCGGCCAGGAGCGGTGCCAGATGTGCTGCGGCCAGACGGCCCACGGGCGCACCCGCCGGTGCGCTGCGCGTGAAGACGGGTGTCGTCTCCGCGCCGAACTCCCTCGCGTAGATGAGCTCTTCCGGACTACGCGCGGACACCAGCAGCCGCAGCGGCACGTCCAGCCCGCGCGCCCGGTGGTGCCGCACCATCGACATCAGCGGTACGACCCCGGAACCGGCCCCGAGCAGCAGCGCGGGCCGGTCGCCCGGCCAGGCGAAGAAGCCGCTCAGCGGGCCGCGCACCTCGACCTGGTCACCGGGCTCGGCCACGGTGTGGAACCAGCCCGAGACCTCGCCGCCCTCCACATGGTCCAGGGTGAGTTCGATGTGCCCCGGGTCGTCGGGCGCGGACGCGAGCGAGTAGTGGCGCTGGGCCACATAGCCGTCCGGTGCGGTCAGCCGCAGCATCAGGTGCTGGCCGGGCAGATGCCCCTCCCAGTCGGGTACCGCGAAGCGGAAGGTGGCCGCGTGCGGGGTCTCCCGGCGGATCTCGGTGAGCGTGGCGGTCTGCCATACCGAGGCCGCCCGGGTGCTCACGGCGATCCGGCCGGGCACCGCGAAGCGGGTCGGGGGAGTGAACCCGGGGGAGGGGGACGGCTGTGTCAGTTGCTCAGTCACCGGAGTACCGCTGCTCCTGCCAGGGGTTGCCGCGCGCGTGGTAGCCGTTCTGCTCCCAGAAGCCCGGCTCGTCGTGGTCGAGGAGCGTCAGGCCCGCGATCCACTTTGCGCTCTTCCAGAAGTACAGGTGCGGCACCAGCAGCCGGGCGGGCCCGCCGTGCTCGGGGGCAAGGGGCTGCCCGTCGTACTCCCAGGCGATCCAGGCGCGCCCGCCGGTCAGGTCCGCGAGGGGGAGGTTGGTGGTGTAGCCGGTGTGCGAGTAGGCGACGGCATGAGTGGCCGACGCATGGGGGCGCACCTCGTCGAGGAAGGCGTCCAGGGACACACCCGTGAACCGCACTCCGAACTTCGACCAGCTGGTCACGCAGTGGATGTCGCCCTCGTACGCCGACGCCGGCAGCGCGTGCGCCTGCTCCCAGTCCCAGGTGCGCGGCCGTTCCACCAGGCCGTCGACCCGGAAGGTCCAGTCGGCGGGCGCCAGTTCAGGGGTGACCTCGGCGGACAGGACGGGCCAGTCGTCGCCCGCGTCGTACTGGCCGGGCGGCAGGCCCGGATTGTCGACGCGGGCGCGCCCGGTGAAGCCTCGGGTGACGTTCATACGGATCCAGCGGGACGGAAGTGATTGCTTACGCATCCAACCGTACGTGCTCGTCAGGCGTGCTCCGGCCCGGGCCGGGCCTCGATCATTAAGGCCGTATGAAGACTCCGGCGGCCCGGGAATAGCCGGCTCCTGAACGTCCTTGCGGACTGGTGCCGGAACCGGTGCCCCGTACAACCGGTGACCAGGCGGCAGCGAAGGAGAGTGGGAGCAATGCCCAAGGCGTACGTCTTCACGCGCTACGGCGGACCGGAGGCCGAGGCCCTCGTCGACGTGGACCGGCCGAGCCCCGACCCCGGTCAGGTGCTGGTCGCGGTGCGTGCCGCGGGGGTGAACCCAGTCGACTGGAAGCAGCGCACCGGCTACCGCCGCCCCGGCGAGAGCGGCGAGCGCGACTTCCCCGCCTACTTCGGCAATGAGGTCTCCGGCGTCGTGGAGGAGGTCGGCGAGGGAGTCGAGGGGTTCGCCGTCGGGGACGCGGTGTTCGGCCGGCCGGTCGTCGGCGGGTACTCCGAGTATGCGCTGGTGTCGGTCGACCTGATCGCGCACAAGCCCGACGCGCTGTCGTTCACCGACGCCGCCACCCTGCCCGTCGCGGCCGTGACGGCGTACGACGGAATCCGCCAGCTCGACCTGCCGACCGGCGCCACCCTTCTCGTGACCGGCGCGGGCGGCGGGGTCGGTGTCGCGGTGGTGCAGATCGCCCGAGCGCAGGGCCTGCGGGTCGTAGGGCTCGCGAGCGAGGCCAAGAAGGACCTCGTCGAATCGCTGGGGGCCGAGCACGTGGCGTCCGGCCCGGGCTGGACCGGGCGGCTTCCGGGCGGTGTCGACGGCGTGTACGACCTGGTGGGCGGTGACGTTCTCGAGGAGGCGGCGACGCTGCTCACCGACCGGACCAGGCTGATCACGGCCGGGGCCCCGCCCGAGGTCGTGGAGAAGCTGGGCGGTGCCCGCGTCGCCCGGGTGCGCACCTCCGAGCGGCTCGCGGCGGCGGCAGACCTCGTGGTGCGTGGCGACCTGGACCCGCAGGTGACGCAGACCTTCCCATTGGAGCGGGCCGGCGAGGCGCTGCGCGCCGTTGAAGAGGGCCACGCCCGTGGCAAGATCGTGATCGAGGTCGCCAAGTGAGCCACGTCCTGGACAACCCCGCCCTCGCCTCGCTGACCGGTCCGCACGCGCACTTCGCCGAGCGGCGCGGCCGGGTGCTGCGCTACCCGGCCGACGTGTCGCCGTGGCTTGCGCTGCCCGACGATCCCGGCCCCGACGACTGGGCCGACCTCGCGGCGCTCGCGGGCCCCGGGGCGGAGGTGCCGCTCGCCGGCTACTGCGGCGAACTCCCCGCGGGCTGGGACGTCACCTTCCATGTGGACGGCGTGCAGCTCGTCGACGACGGCATCGCCGCCGCACCGGACCCCGAGGCCGTCCGTCTCGGCGCCGCCGACGTGCCCGAGATGCTCGACCTGGTCGAGCGCACCAGGCCGGGCCCCTTCCTGCCCCGCACCGTCGAGCTCGGCACCTACCTCGGTATACGCCGGGACGGCGCGCTGATAGCGATGGCGGGGGAGCGGCTGCACCCGCCGGGCTGGACCGAGATCAGCGCCGTGTGCACCGACCCCGCGTTCCGCGGCGAGGGCCTCGCGACCCGGCTGATCCTCGCGGTGGCCCATGGCATCCGTGAGCGCGGCGAGACCCCGTTCCTGCACACCGGAGCGGGCAACACCAACGCCATCCGCCTCTACGAGTCCCTCGGTTTCCGGCTGCGCCGCACCACCGCGTTCCTGGCGGCCCGCGCCCCCGAACCCCTCACGGACGGACGGGAGTTGGCGGCCTCCTAGCGCTCACCGTCGGGTGGTGTCCACGCGTTGTAGCGCACGAGATACCCCGCGAACCGCCGTAGATCCTCCTCCGGCCAGTCCGCCAGCCGCTCCCGGAAGGCCGCCCGGCGGCTGTCGGTGACCTGGGCGAGGATCCGGCGCCCGGCCTCGGTGAGGTGCAGGACCTGGACGCGGTGGTCGTCCGGGTCCAGGCGCCGCTCGATGAGCCGGGCCTGTTCCAGGGCGGCCACCTGGCGACTCACGGTGGACTTGTCCAGGGCGTAGTGCGCCGCCAGGTCGGTGGCCCGGCAGCCGCCGCTCTCCTCCAGATGTCCGAGCAGCGTGTACGAGACCAGCGACAGCTCGGGGTGCATACGGCCCGCCGAGGCACGGGCACGGCGGGCGAAGGCCGTCATCTCGCGCTGGATCGTCTCCACGGCTTCGTCTGCTTCCACCGGACCTCCCTCGTTCACCACGGAATACCACCCCACCCCCGCTTGGTTGTACAGTACAACTTGATGTGAGAGTTGTATAAGCCAACCATCTGGAGGTTGTGAGCGATGAGGTCGCCGGCCCTGCGCCATGTGATCACCCACCTGATCACCCCGCTGCTGATGTGCATCGGCATGGGACTCGCGTACATGGGTGCGTTCGTCACCCCGGAGCCCCATCACCTGCCCGTCGCCGTCGTCGGCTCCGGCCCGCAGGCGAAGGTGTTCGCGCAGACCGTCAAGGACAAGGCGGGGGACAGGCTCGACGTCCGCACCGTCGCCACCCGCTCCGAGGCCGTCGGCCTGCTCGACTCCCGTGACATCACAGGCGCCTACGTGCCCAGCGCGAAGACGCCGGAACTGGTGGTCGCCAGCGCCGCCTCCGACATGGACGCCACGGCCGTCGAGAAGGTCTTCACGCCCATCGCCGCCGGGCAGGGCCTTCCGCTCAAGGTCACCGACGTGGCCGCACCGGTCGACGACGACCCGACCGGGCAGGGACTGTTCTTCCTGCTGATCGCGCTGAGCATCGGCTCCTACGCCTCCGTCGCCGCGCTCGGCGCCGCCGGCGCCGGTCTGGCCATGCGAGTGCGTGCCCTGCTGGCACTCGGCGTCTCCGCCGTCGTCAGCGGTATCGGCGCGCTGCTCGCCGGGCCCGTCTTCCACCTCGCCCACCACGGCCTCGCGAGCCTGTGGGGGATGGCCTGGCTCTACTCCGCGGGCATCCTCTTCGTCGGCGTCGGCCTGCACACCTTCCTCAAGCGCTGGACCACCCTCGCCATGATGGTGCTGTTCGTCATGCTCAACTTCACCAGCTCCGGCGGTCTGTTCCGCCCCGACCTGCAGAACGGCTTCTTCGGTACCCTGCACGCCTTCTGGAACGGCGCCGGATTCGTCGAGGGCGCACGCAGCCTCCTGTACTTCCACGGCGACGGTCTGTCCCGCAACGTGTGGACGCTCATCGTGTGGCTGCTGCTGGGTCTCGCCGGCACGGCGATCGCCGCCGCCCACGAGCGGGCTCGCGGCCGGGCCGAGGCGTCGGTCACCGCCGCCGCCCTGGCCCACGTTCCCGAGGAGCGGAAGGCTGAAGAGAGGGCCGAGGAGGAAGCGGAGGAAGAGGTCGAGGAGACGGTCGGCGTCTGACGCCTTGCGGTAGTGTTGGCGCCCGGCCGTGGAAGCTCCCGGCCACCGAAGACCGAGGAGGTGAGACCCATTACCGCTGTGTCAGGTCGGGTGCTCACACCTCGAGTCGACGCGGGCCGCCGGCCGTAGGCGACCGCGAGAGCGCCCTTCGACTTACCGAAAGGCTCTCGGCTTTCATGCCTCCCTTGTCTCCATCACCTTCCTCCCTGCCGTCGCCCTCCACCCGTGAATCGGTCGTCGCAGCGCTGCGCGCCGCGGGCTGTGTCTTCGCCGAGGACGAGGCGGAGTTGATCCTGGCCGCCGCGCGCACGCAGGAGGAACTGGCCACCTTGGTCGGCCGCCGGGCCGGCGGGCTGCCCCTCGAACTCGTCGTCGGCTGGGCCGAGTTCCGGGGGCTGCGCATCGCCGTGGAACCCGGAGTGTTCGTGCCTCGCCGCCGCACCGAGTTCCTCGTCGAACAGGCCCTCGCCCAGGTCCCCGACGCATCCGTCGTCGTCGACCTGTGCTGCGGCTCGGGCGCCGTCGGCGCGGCTCTGGCCACCGCGCTCGGCCAGGTCGAAGTGCATGCCGCCGACATCGATCCGGCCGCGGTGCGCTGCGCCCGCCGCAATGTCGGCGCCGTCGGCGGCCGGGTCCACGAGGGCGACCTGTTCGCGGCGCTGCCGGACGAGCTGCGCGGCCGTATCGACATCCTCGCGGCCAATGTGCCCTACGTTCCCACCGGTGAGGTCGGCCTGTTGCCCGCGGAGGCCCGCGATCACGAACCGCTGGTCGCGCTCGACGGTGGCGCGGACGGGCTCGACGTGCTGCGCCGGGTCGCCGCCGAGGCATCCCGCTGGCTCGCCCCGGGCGGCTGCCTCCTGGTCGAGACGAGCGAACGGCAGGCCGCCGCGGCCGTGGACGCCTTCACCACGGGCGGGTTGAGGGTGCGCCTGGCGGTCTCCGAGGAGCTGTACGCCCATGTCGTGGTCGGCGTCCGTCCCTGAACCAGCCTTTGCGGACTCCGTTCCCGGTCAGGTGGAAGGGGAGAGTTGCTCGCGCACCCATTCCGGATCGGGGTTGGTGTGCGGCCGGCCCTTCACGACGACAGTCGGTACGGTCTCGTTGCCGTCGTTGGCTTCCCGCACCGCCGCCGCCCCGGCCGGGTCGCGCCAGATGTCGACCCAGTACAACTGACGGGCGCTGCGGCCCAGTCGGAGGCGCAGGCGCATGCAGTACGTGCAGCCGGGGCGCCAGAGGACGACCGGTCGGCCGTCGGCCGCGCTGCGGCGTTGTGCCTCCGGCCAACCGATCGACTGCGGGAAAACCAGGGGTGAGTTCACGCCCGCGAACGCCACGAACACCAGCAGGACGGCCACGGCGGCGGCCGGGCTGCCTCTGAGGAGCAGCCCGGCCGCAACGGCCGAGCCGCCGAGCACCAGCAGAAGCGGCAAGATCCAAGGACGCGTCATGACGACGCAGGCTACCGGTGCCTCAGGTCGTCGCGCCGCTGCCCGACGGGCTCGAGGACGGGGCGTGGTTGCGCCAGTCCCTGTTGCCGGGGCCCCGGAACCTGTCGTGCCGGTCGCCGGGCCCCTGGCGGTCGAAGGTGCCGGAGATCGCGCGGGTGGCGGTCCGGGTGCCATCGGCGGAGCGGGTGCCGGCCAGGAGGGCCGTCTCACCCTTCTTGAGGGTGCCGGTGCCCGAACCCTTCGCACCGTCACGGAACACGGTGGTGTCGGAGTTCACGGTCCATGTCCAGGTGGCACCGTCCTCGCTCTTGAGCGTGACCTGGTCACCGGCGACCTTCTCCACGGTGCCGCGCTGCCAGATCCGTACCACCCACTTGCCGGTGTCCTGGTCCTTGACCGTCGTCTCGCCGTGCACGCCCATGCCGCCGAAGCCGAAGCCGAAACCGAACCAGGGGCCGACACCGTGCCGGCCGCCGGGACGGTCCGGGGACGGGGAGTCCGACCCCGACGCGGAGGGCGTGGCGCTCTGGCCGGAGCCGCCCGAGGTGGCGGCGTAGGCGACGGTGCCGCCGAGGGCAAGAACGGCGACCGTGGCCGCCGCGGCCACGGCACGCGCCCGGCGGGAGCGGCGCAGCCACTGCCCCGGCGCGCGGTCCGGGCCGCCCGGACCGGTCATCACTTCCATGCCCGGTGGCGTCCCGACGCGCCCGTCAGGCGGCTCGCCCCCGGCAGTGGGTTCCTGCTCCGGCTCGTGCATCACGGCTCGCTCCCATCGGCCACGGCAGGCGGCAGTCTGCATGCCATGCCTTGCTGTGATTGTCGAATGCGGGCGATAAGGAGCCCGTAATCAGTAGCTGTGAGAGCCCGCCCCGGCCGCCTCGGGCGGTCAGCCCGGCTTCTGCACGCGTGCGATGAGAAGTGCCACGTCGTCGGAGTTGTCGGGCTGGTGCAGGGTGCGCAGCAGCAGGTCACAGACCTCCTCCAGGGGGCGGTCGGGACCTTCGAGAAGCGAGAGCAGGGCGTCCAGGCGCTCGTCGAGGGGGTGCTGCCGGGTTTCGACCAGCCCGTCGGTGTAGAACACGAGACGGTCGCCGGGCTCCAGGTCGACCGTGGTGGTGGAGAAGGCGACGCCGCCCACGCCCAGCGGTACGCCCGTGGGCAGTTCCAGCAGCTCCGGGGGGTGCCCGGGCCGCAGCCGGGCCGGCGGCAGATGCCCGGCATTGGCGATCCGGCACTGGCGCAGCTGCGGATCGTGGACGGCGTACACACAGGTCGCGATCGAGTGGTCCAGGCCCTCGGTGATCTTGTCGAGGTGTTCGAGGAGACGGGCCGGGTCGAGGTCGAGGGAGGCCAGGGTGTTGGTCGCGGTGCGCAGTCGGCCCATGGTCGCGGCCGCGTTGATGCCGCTGCCCATCACATCGCCCACCACCAGCGCCGTCTTGCCGCCGTCCAGCGGGATCACGTCGAACCAGTCGCCGCCGACCTCGCTGGTGGCTCCGGCGGGCTGGTAGCGGGAGGCGACCTCGAGGCCGCCGGTCACCGGCGGGTGGCTGGGCAGCAGGCTGCGCTGGAGGGTGAGGGCGGTGTCCCGGGCGTTCTGGTACCAGCGGGCGTTGTCGATCTGCACCGCCGCGCGGGACGCCAGCTCGCGGGCGAGCAGCAGGTCGTCCTCGCTGAACGGCTCCGGGTTGTGCGTGCGCTTGAGGTCCAGGGCGCCCAGCACCTCGCCGCGAGCGATCAGCGGCACCGCCAGATACGAGTGGACCCCCGCCTCGGCCAGCAGCTCGGCCGCCTCGGGGGAGCGGGCGATGCGCGGCAGGTCCGCGGGCGCGACCTCCGCCACCATCACCGGCCGGCCGGTGCGCACGCACTCGGTGACCAGGCGGTCGGGGCCGTACCGGGTCACCTGCCCGGGCGGGTCGGCCGCTCGCAGCGCCTCAGGGGCGCCGTCCGCCTGCACGGCCAGGGCCCGGATCACCGCCGGCTCCGTGGGGCCCAGGCTGCTGCGCCTGCCCGCCACCACCGCCTCCAGCAGATCCACGGCGGCTATGTCGGCGAGCTCCGGCACGGCGACGTCGGCCAGTTCGCGGGCGGTGCGGTCCAGCTCCAGGGTGGTGCCGATGCGGGCGGAGGCGTCCGCGATGACCTGCAGCCGCCGGCGCGCGGCCTCCGCCTCGACGCTCGCGCGGTGCTGCTCGGTGATGTCCACGACCGAACCGGCCACACCCAGCACGGTCCCGACGGCGTCCTCCAGCCGGTACAGCGAGAGCGACCAGGCACGCTCCTCGTCCGGATCGGCCGGGGTCCACCCGGTCGCCTTCTGGTCGACGAGGGGCCGCCCGGTCTCCAGCACATGACGCGCCGCACTCTCGATGGCCTCGACGTCCAGGTGCGGCAGGACCTCGGCGATCGAGCGGCCGATGTGCTCCTCCGCGGTAATGCCGTTGAGCCGTTCGAGGGCCGGGTTGACCGACACGTACCGCAGGTCGGTGTCCAGGACGGCCAGCCCGATGGGCGACTGCGCGATCATCCGGGTGGACAGGGCCACGTCCCGCTCCAGCCGCCGTACGGTCGAGCGGTCGGCGCACAGCCCCAGGGCGTAGACGTCGCCGTGGTCGTCCAGCAGGCGCATGTTGCGGAACTCCACGAGGCGCGTGCTGCCGTCCTTGCGCCGAATGGGGAAGGCACCGGCCCAGCTCTGCCCCGTGACCATGACATCGGCGAACAGTTTGACCACGAGGTCGAGATGCTGCTCGTGCACCATGATCCGGGCCGCGTACTGGCCGAGGGCCTCCTGCGCCGGATAGCCGAACAGCTCCTCGGCCTGCGGGCTCCACAGCACGATGCGTCCCTCGGCATCCAGGACCACCGAGGCCACGCCCAGTACGTCGAGCAGCCCGCTCGGCTGTACCGACTCCTCGCCCTCGGCCACCGGAAACCCAGGTGCACTCATTCCACGCACCGCCTTCGCCCGTTCGCGCGGCACGCCGTCCCCCGTGCCGACTCCCCTTGTTCTACCGCGCTCAACCGTCCCTGTGACGACCCCGTCGCCCACCTCCACCATCCCTCAACACCACGGGGGCCGTCCCCCGGAGCGTGACGACAGTACCCGGTACGGACCGTCACCGAACCGACAGCCACCGTTACCGAATTGGTCTGTACATGACTACGTCATCGGGCCAGACTGTCCGCCGAGCACGCCCCGCCCCCATCGAGGAGCCCCCATGCCCCTGCGCGCCCGGCAACGTTGTCACGCGGTTCTGACCGCGGCCCTCGCCCTCGCGGCCGCCGCGGTCCTGTCCGCCGCTCCGCCCGCCTCGGCGGCCGACACCTGGACGGAACTGGGCTCGGACCGCGCCGATCCGCTGACCGAGAGCCAGGGCCTGACCTCCGTCGAGGTCCCGGCGGGCAGCCCCAACCGCTACACCGGCATCGGCACGATCCCCGCCGGCGTCGCCGGCCGCGGCTGGAACCACGTCGGCGACCCCGACGCCTCCTACAACGGCTACTACGTCGAGCCCTACCAGGCCGACTCGGGCAGCGCGAAGATGTTCCGCGTGCAGGCGCCGGGCGGGGCCTGGTCGGAGTACGTCCACACGCTCAGCTCCGGCGAGGCGCTCAACAACTCCTGGGTCGCGATCTCCCCCGACGGACAGTGGATGCTGGCCGGCGAGTACGGCACCATGACCCGCTTGCTGGTGTTCCCGACCCCGGGCGTCAACGCGAGCACCTCGCCCTCGGCGAACCTCCCGCAGGCCTCCACCGTCAACCTCGACCACGCCGTCCGCGACGTCCAGGGCTGCGACTTCTCCGGTCCTACGACGCTGCTGTGCTCCTCCGACGACCCGGCCGGAACGCTCTTCGGCATCACCAAGCCGCTGCTCCAGGTCGACCTGTCCGCCTCACCGAACGGCACATCGGACGTCTCCGGCCATGTCACGGCCCTGCGGCAGCTTCCGCTGCGCAGCTCCTGCTCGGGCACCTTCGAGGTCGAGGGCATCGACTACGACCGCCGGGACGGCACCCTGCGGGTGATCGTCGTGTCGCCGGGTTTCTGCGTCCTGACGGACAGCAAGACGTACCGCTTCAAGCGGAGCTGATTCCTCGCTGGTCCGGTGCGGCCAGTGGTGCTTTTCTGGGGGTGTGGCGCGATTCGCGGGGAACTCGCGGTACCGCGCCACAGCCACGAGAGGAGCGGTCACGATGGATCGTCAGCGCTCGCACGAGGAGCCGGTCTCCCTCGAGATCAGCGGATGCAGCAAGGAGGACGCCCGGATCGTGTTCGACGCGCTGTGCGCGTGCTTCGAGTCCGATCGGGGCCCGGACGAGGTGCCGCAGCAGCTCCACGAGACGCGGCCGATGGTGTGGCTCGGCACGTTCGAGGTCACCGATGCGCATCAGTGTCCGGCGCCGGGGCGGTTGTCGTCCACCGTCGAGCTCGACGCGCAGGGCGGGTACTGGGCGATCGAGCGGCTGCGCAGCACGCTGGATCCCCTGTTCACGGTGCGTGATCTTTCCTCGGCGTCGGGGGATCAGGAGCGGGAGTTGCACGTCATTCTCGAGAGTCGGTGAGTCTGTCGTCTGCGGCGCCGTGGGGGCTGGTCGCGCCCACGCGGCGGAGCCGCAGATCAACACAGCCCCGCGCCCCTTCCCGGCAGTGCAGACCCGGTGGTCAGGAGGCGCAGGACCGTCTGGCGGTAGATGGTGTGGACTGCGGGCAGGTCCGCCAGGTACGCGCGCTCGTCTGTGCCGTGCAGCCCCTCGTAACGCACGCCGAAGCCTGCCGTCGCCGGTATGCCTTCCGCCGCCAGCAGGTTCCCGATGTTCGAGGGGCCCGCGGTCTTCGCACGGACCGTCAGGCCCTCGCGGGCGGCCGCGTCCAGCAGTGCGGCGGAGGGCTGCTGGTTCTCGGTCAGGCGGTACGGCGGCCAGGAGGCGATCGGGGTGATCACGGTCGGCCTGGGGCCGGGAAGCAGCGCGTCCAGCTCGGCGGCCGCTCCGTGCACCAGAGCCTCGGCCGCGCCGGCGTCGAAGGCCGGGGTCGTGCGGATGTCGACGCCCAGTTCGCACCGGTCGGGGACCGCCGAGAAGCCCTCGCCGCCGTGACAGGAGGTGACCGTCAGTTTCGGCGGCAGCGGGAACTCGCCCTCGGCGCCCGGTAGTTCCGCGTCCTCCAGCAGCCGCACCAGCCGCGCCGCCCGGGAGACGGCACCGCGCGCCGTGCGCCTCGACCCGGAGTGTCCCGACTCCGCGTGTACGGCGATCGTGGCCCGCCACAGCCCCCGCCCGCCGACCACCACCTCGTCCGGGCCGGGATAGCCGATCATCACCCCTGCCGGGCGCACCGCGGCCGCGTCCGCGAGATAGGCCCGGGCTCCGCCGAACCCGCCGGTGTGCTCGTCGGCGTCCAGCAGGACCGCGAGCCCACCGCTCAGGTCCTGTGCCTGGTCCCGCACCTCCGCCGTGATCCGGCAGAACATCGCCGCCGCCAGCTTCGAATCGGCCGCGCCGCGCCCCCGTAGCCATCCGTCCACGACGTCCGCGCAGTCCGGCGGGAACGACCAGGCACCCTCGTCGCCGTAGGGGGCGGTGTCCACGCAGGCGTCCAGCGCCCACCACGGCCCCGGCCGGCCACCCGCCACCTCCACCAGCAGGGCCACCGGCCGGCCCGTGTCGTCGTAGAGGCGGCGACACGGCAGGTCGCGGGCGCCGAGCCAGTCCTGGAGGACGGCGAGGACGGGGCCGTAGTCGTCGATCCCGGCCCGGCTCGGGCAGCGGATCAGTGCCTGCGCGAGCTCGACCACCTCGGTGTCTTCGGGGCTCATGAGGCCACTGTGCCCGGGGGTGGTCCGTGTCACCCTTTTCCGCTTATGCAACTAGTTGCAAAACATGGGCGGGGTCCTCTACAACAGAGGCATCACACCGCGCATGGAGGGCCCGATGAGCCGTTACCCGCATCTGCTGAACCCCCTCGACCTGGGCTTCACCACGCTGCCCAACCGCGTCCTCATGGGCTCCATGCACGTCGGCCTGGAGGAGGCCGAGCGCGGCTTCGAGCGGATGGCGGAGTTCTACGCCGCCCGGGCGCGCGGGGGAGTGGGGCTCATCGTCACGGGCGGTATCGCGCCCAACGACGAGGGGCGCCCGTACGAGGGCGGTGCCAAGCTCACCAACGACGCCGAGGCCGAGCAGCACCGGCAGATCACCGAGGCCGTGCACCGTGAGGGCGGCCGGATCGCGATGCAGATCCTGCACTTCGGCCGGTACGCCTACCACCAGGACCTGGTCGCCCCGAGCCCCCTCCAGGCGCCGATCAGCCCCTTCCCGCCCCGCGAGCTCACCGACGCCGACGTCGAGCGGACCATCGACGACTACGCCCGCGCCGCCCGGCTCGCCCGGCAGGCCGGCTACGACGGTGTCGAGATCATGGGCTCCGAGGGCTACCTCATCAACGAGTTCATCGCCGCCCAGACCAACCAGCGCACCGACCGCTGGGGCGGCTCGTACGAGAACCGCATGCGCTTCCCCGTCGAGATCGTGCGGCGGGTGCGCGAGGCCGTCGGCGAGGACTTCATCATCATCTACCGGCTGTCCATGCTGGACCTGGTCCCCGGCGGCTCCACCCTCGACGAGGTCATCACCCTCGCCCAGGCCGTCGAGGCGGCCGGCGCGACGATCATCAACACCGGTATCGGCTGGCACGAGGCCCGCATCCCCACCATCGCCACCTCGGTGCCGCGCGGCGCCTACGCCTGGGTCACCAAGAAGCTCATGGGCGAGGTGTCCGTCCCGCTCGTGACCACCAACCGCATCAACACCCCGGAACTTGCCGAGGAGTTGCTCGCCGAGGGATATGCGGACATGGTCTCCATGGCCCGCCCGATGCTCGCCGACCCCGACTTCGTGAACAAGGCCGCCGAGGGCAAGCCGGAGGCCATCAACACCTGTATCGGCTGCAACCAGGCCTGCCTCGACCACACCTTCAGCCTCAAGATCACCTCCTGTCTGGTCAACCCGCGCGCCTGCCACGAGACCGAACTGGTCCTGTCGCCAACCCGGTTGAAGAAGCGTGTCGCCGTCGTCGGGGCCGGGCCGGCCGGACTCGCCTGCGCGGTGTCGGCGGCCGAGCGCGGCCACGAGGTCACCCTGTACGACGCCGCGAGCGAGGTCGGCGGTCAGCTCAACGTGGCCCGCAAGGTCCCCGGCAAGCAGGAGTTCGACGAGACCCTGCGCTACTTCCGCCACCAGCTCGACGCGCACGGCGTGGACGTACGTCTCAACACACTGGTGGAAGCAGAGGACTTGAAGGGCTACGACGAGGTGGTCGTCGCCACCGGCGTCACCCCGCGCACCCCCGACATCCCGGGCATCGACCACCCCAGCGTCGTCGGCTACCTCGACGTGCTGCGCGACAACGCCCCCGTCGGCGACCGGGTGGCCATCCTCGGCGCGGGCGGTATCGGCTTCGACGTCGCCGAGTTCCTCACCGACGGCGGGGACAAGGCGAGCGAGGACCCCGAGACGTACTTCCGCCAGTGGGGCGTCGACATGGACTACCGGGCACCCGGCGGACTCGCGGCCCCGAAGCGGCCCGCCGCGCCGCGCACCGTCCACCTGCTGCAGCGCAAGACCAGCAAGGTCGGCGCGGGCCTCGGCAAGACCACCGGCTGGATCCACCGCACCGAGCTCAAGCACCGGGGCGTCACCATGGTCCCGGGCGTCCGCTACGACCGCATCGACGACGCCGGCCTGCACGTCACCGTCGGCGAGGAGAGCACGGTCCTGCCGGTCGACACCATCGTGCTGTGCACCGGACAGGAACCGCGCCGCGGCCTGTACGAGGAGCTGGTCGCCGCCGGAGTCGGCGCGCACCTGATCGGCGGTGCCGACGTGGCCGCCGAACTGGACGCCAAGCGTGCCATCAAGCAGGGCACCGAGCTGGCGGCGGCCCTCTAGGGGGCCCTGCGGCCGTCCCTAGGATGACTCCATGTCACTCCCGCACGCGATCCTCACCGCCCTGCTCGAAAAGCCGTCCTCGGGGCTGGAGCTGACCCGCCGGTTCGACAAGTCGATCGGCTACTTCTGGTCGGCGACGCATCAGCAGATCTATCGCGAGCTGGGCAGGCTGGAGGCCGAGGGACACATCCGGGCGCTGCCGTCCGAGCAGCCGGCCCGCGGGCAGAAGAAGAGCTACGAGGTCCTGCCCGCGGGCCGCGCCGAACTGGCCCGCTGGACCGCCGCCTCCCAGGACCCCAAACCGCACCGCGATGTGATGCTGCTGCGGCTGCGGGCGGCGGCCGTGGTGGGCACCGCAGGCCTGGAGGCGGACCTGCGCCGCCATCTCGATCTGCACCGGCTGCAGTTGGCCGAGTACCAGGAGATCGAGCAGCGCGACTTCCCGCCCGGCAAGGACGCCCCCCAGGACCGGCTGCGGCACCTGGTGCTGCGAGCCGGTATCGACCTGGAGACCTTCTGGACGCAGTGGCTCACGCACGCCCTGGAGGAACTCGCCGAACTGCCCGGTTCCGAACCGGCGTGAGCTCTGTGGCTCCTGGGCCCGCCGCCTTCAGAGCCGGTGCGGCCGGGCACGCCGGCGCAGGTACCAGCCCGTCGCGATGACGCCCGTGCCCACCAGGGCGGCGCCCACCCCGACCGTCAGCGGGCCGTAGTCCTGGACGGCGCCACCCAGCCCGCCCCTGACGCCGAGCGAGGGCGAGGGCCTGGTGGTGGCCGAGATGGTGGCGGCGGGAGTGGTGGTGGGCTTCGGGGTGGGAGTGGAGGAGGAGACGACGACGGTCTGGGTGCCCGCGGTGCCGTCGTTCGCGCAGACGACCGTCACGGTGTACGTGCCGGGGCTCACGTTCGACCAGGCCGCCGACTGCAGGGCGGCGGTGCCCGTCAGTGGCGTCTGACGGGTCGGCTGGCTGCTGCTGAGCAGCGAAGCGGTGCCGAACGCCCCGTTGGTGCCGCGCGAGGAGCACGCGCTCGTGGTCACCGAAACGGTGGACCCGCTGGTGCTCACGGAGATCCCCGACCCCTGCGCCGCGGCCGGCACGGCGGCCAGGGCGAGCGGGAGCGCGGCGGCGGCTGCCGCGGTCAGGGCGGAGCGAACGACTGGCTGAAAGTTGCGCATTGGACTGCCCTCCGACGGCACGGTTGGCGGTACATCCCTTGCGCCGCCGAAGTCGGGAAACGCCCGTGCTGCCTCAGGGGCAGCCAACGTCCCCGCGGTCCTGCCCGCATGCGGACCGCCTCCGGGCAGGTGACGGATTCCTCCATCCGGCCCATGCCACAGGGTCGTCACCGCCGTCAGCCGCCGGCCGCCCCGGTGGTCACCGTCCGCTCCGCCGAGTAGCCGCCCCAGGTGCCGTCGGGCAGTCTGGCCCGGATCCGCACGCGGTGGCGCACGCCGGCATCCCGGCTGACGTAGAAGGAGTACGATGCCCGGCCGCGCGGCGCGTCCCCGCCGTAGACCAGGGAGGTGGCCGCCCGGCCGTCGAGGCTGATCTGGTACTCCGTGACCACGCCGTCGGTGCGTGGCGGGGTCCAGCGCAGGTCGAGGTAGTACGCCCCGCCGGCGCGGTGGCTGGTGGCCCGGAAGGCCGTGGGTGCCGTGCTGCGCCCGTCGTCGGAGCCCGGCGTGGTGAGGTGGACGGTGGCGCCGGGAGGCGAGAGGTTGTCGGCCGCGTCGCGGGCGCGGACGGTGAAGGCGTAGTGGGTGCCCGGCCGCAGCCCGGTGACCACGGTCGCCGTCTGTGCCCCGCCCACACTGTGGATCTTGGCGGTGCCCTGGTAGACGTCGTAGGACACCACGGCCCGGTCGTCCCTCGACGCGGACCAGGACAGCTCGACGGCGCTGCTGCCGACCGCGCGGCCGCGCACCTTTCCCGGGCGGGTAGGTGCCGTGTCGTCCTCCGCCACGGCCGCCGGAGTCGCCGCCCGCACCTGGCGGCCGGGCGGTCCGAGCCGGCCCTCGGTGTCACGGGCCCGCACGGTGAAGACGTACGAGGTGGACGGCCTGAGCCTGGTGACGTCCACCATGTGCTGGGAACCGGGCACTTCCTCGACCTCGGTGCTGCCCCGATACACCTCGTAGACGCTGACGCGGGGGTCCGCGGACACCGCGTTCCACATCACGTGCACGCTGGTCGAACTGCCCGCCGTCGCGGTCACTCCGGTGGGGGCCGCCGGCAGTCCGCCCTCGTCCTCCCCGGCGCCGCTCCGGCCGCAGGATCCGACCAGGGCCAGCGCGGCACAGACGGCGAGGGCTCGGTGCACGAGCACGGTGTCGCGACGCACGGCGTTGCCTCCCCGGACGACACAAGGGGAATGGTCCGGACCAATATGACGCGGCTGGCGTGCTCGCATCAAGGGGGCGGTCGCGGACGTGGGTGACGGCGTTGCGGACCGCGCGCCGGAGTTACGTATGCTGAAGCTCCTCACGGCTGAACTCTCCCTGAGGGCTGGTGAGTTCATGCCGTTGGCGCGGGCCGCTGTCGTCGCTGTTCCCGCGCCGGACGTGGGTGGCCGGGCCGCCGGAGCCGACATGGGCTCGGGCGCCCGGCCTCCTCTCGGAGTGCGAAGACACGCCACGCCGTGACCCGCCTGGAGCTGTACGCCGTGCCGTCCGCCTACGGTGGCCCCGTGTGATCACTACGGCGCCGGACCGGGCTGAATGCCCGTCAGTGCCCCTTAGGGAAAGGGCTTCTCATGGTGCGTGTCCAGTCGCTGACCCTGGCCGTGGCCGGCGCCGCCTTACTCCTCCCTCCGATGCTGTCCGAGGCCGCGGCCCGGGCGGAGCCGATGGCCGGGCGCGAGGGCGACGTCCGTGCCGCGGATCTGCTGGCCAAGGTGCGTGACTGCACCCAGATCTCCCACGGCCGCTTCCGCAGCGACGCCGGCAGACCGGCATCGATTGCGGTGTGCGGCACCCGGCGGGCCGTCTTCTGGAAGGCCGACATGGACATCGACTGCGACGGACAGCCCGGCCCCCGCTGCAACCGCCGTACCGATCCCTCGTTCTCCCAGGCCACCGCCTACCAGCAGTCCGACGGGCGCTATCTGAGCGCCGAGCGCCTCCCGTACATCGTCGTGCCCGCCGCGAGCCGCATCTGGGACCCCGCCGACGACGGCGTCCGCGGCGGATCGGTCGCCGCCGTCGTCCACCGGGGCCGTGTGCAGTACGCGGTCGTGGGCGACATCGGCCCGGAAGGCATCATCGGCGAGGCGTCCTACGCCACCGCCAAGGGCCTCGGCATCCGCCCGGGCCCGAACGGCGGCGGCACGCCCTCCGGCGTCACCTACATCGTCTTCAAGTACTCGCAGGTCAAACCGATCGAGAGCCATGCCGCGGCCGTCGCGGTGGGGCGGCGGCTGGCGCAGCAGTTCGTAGGCGGTGGATGAGCGCCCGGGGCGTGGTCAGACGGCCGCCCACCCGTTGTCGACCGGCAGGATCACGCCGTTGACGTTGCTCGCGGCGTCCGAGGCGAGGAACACGATCGCGGCGGCCTGCTCCTCCGGCTGGGACACGCGCCCCACATTGCCCATGTAGGGGCCGAGGGCCGCCGGCCCGTGCGCGCTTGCGTCGATGTCGGGGATCATCCCCGTGGCGGTGCCGCCGGGGGCGATCGCGTTGGTGCGGATGCCCTGGTTGCGGTACATCACGGCGAGCGACTTGGTCAGGCCCACCACTCCGTGCTTCGAGGCCGTGTACGCCGCGCCCGCGGCGCTGCCCCGGATACCGGCCTCGGAGGCGGTGTTCACGATCGCGCCCCTGCCCGCCTCCAGCATGTGCGGCAGCACGGCCCGGGTGAGCAGGAAGGGGGCCGTGAGATTGACCCGTATGACCCGCTCCCACTCGGCGTCACCCACGTCCGCCGGCGCCGACATCCGGTCATGATCCCGGCGTTGTTCACCAGGACGTCCACACCGCCGAAGCTCTCCACGGCCGTTCGGACCACGTGGGCGACGACGGCCTGCTCGCTCAGGTCGCCCACGACGGCGACCGCGGCGCCGCCCGTCTGCTCGAGCTCCTTGACGACCGCGTCCGCGCCCTCGGCGTTGAGGTCGGCGACCACGACTCGCGCCTCCTGTGCCGCGAAGGCCCGAGCGGCGGCACGCCCGATGCCCGAGCCCGCTCCGGTGACGATGACGCTGCGCCCGTCGAGTCCACTGGCCATGAGGTGCTCCTGTCCATGCGTACGAGGACCCGCGCAGATGCCTGCGAGCCCGGTGTGCGCACACCCTACGACTTAATGTCTGTGAGTGACATAAAATGGGTGGGGGAGAATTCAGGGAGAGTGATCACCGGAGCCGGAGGGACACATGACCGCAGCCCGCGGACGCACGGGACGACCGCCTCTGACCGAGGAGCGCAAGGCCGAGATCCGGCTGGAGATCGCCCGGGCAGCGGTGGACCTCTTCGTCACCCAGGGCGTCGCGGCGACCACGGGCGAGCAGATCGGGCAGGCCGTCGGCGTCTCCGCGCGCACCGTGTGGCGCTACTTCCCCAGCAAGGAGGCCTGCGTACGGCCGCTGTTCACGGCCGGCATCGGCATGATCGCCGCCCGGCTGCGGGAATGGGCGACCGGACAGTCCCTGGAGGACATTTTCGCGCCGGAGCTTACGGCGGACCTCGGTGTCGTCGCCGGGCCCGAGCGCGGGGCCGTCGGTGCGCTGGTACGGCTGACCCGCACCGAGCCGGACCTGCGCGCCGTCTGGCTCCAGACCTACGACGAGGCGGAACCGGTGTTCGCCCGCGCCCTCGCCGAGCGCGCCGGGCTGCCGGCGGACGACGTGCGGCCCGCCATTCAGGCGGCGATGTTCAACGCGGCCCTGCGCGCGGCCGTCGAGCACTACGCCTGGCGCACCGCGGACGCGGAGCCAGACCGTGCGACGGCGGAGGCCGAGCTGACGGCAACCCTGCGCTCGGCCCTCGCCGTCGTCGCGGCGGGACTCGGGTAGGAGAGCTTCCCGGACTTTTCGGTGGCTTCAGACCTTCCGGTAGGTGTACGCCTCGGCCGCTGCCGCCTCCACGGCCGCGAGGTCGGCGCCCGTGGCCGCCGTGACCACCGCGGCCACCGCCCCCTCCACGAACGGGGCGTCCACCAGCCGTGTCCGGTCGGGGAGTTCGTCGCCCTCGGCGAGCAGCGCCTTCACCGTGAGCACGGCGCTGCCGAGGTCGGTGAGCACGGCGACCCCGGCGCCCCGGTCCACGGACGCGGCCGCCGCGGCGATCAACTCCGCGCTGGTGCCGAGCCCGCCGCCCTCGGTGCCGCCCGCCGGGGCGACGGGCACCGAGACCTCGCCGCCCGCCAGCCCCTTCGCCAACTCGGCCACGGACGCGGCCACTTCGGCGCTGTGCGACACCAGCACGATCCCGACCTGTTTCCCGTCACTCACCGTCGGCCTCCGCGAGAGCGGCGACGAGCAGCGCCGAGGAGGTGGCGCCGGGATCCTGGTGCCCGATGCTGCGCTCCCCGAGATAGCTGGCCCTGCCCTTGCGGGCCTGCAAGGGCGTGGTCGCGAGGGCGCCCTCCTCGGCGGCGGTGCCGGCCGCCGCGAACCCGCCCTCGTCCAGCGCGTCCACCGCCGGCACCAGCGCGTCGATCATCGTCTTGTCGCCCGGTGCGGCGCCGCCGAGCGTCATGACCGCTTCCACCCCGGCCCGCAGCGCCTGGGCGAGCTGCGCCTCGCTGACCTCGCCGGCGTCGCCGAGCGCCTTGCCCGTACGGCGCAGCAGCGTGCCGTAGAGAGGCCCCGACGCGCCGCCGACGGTCGAGATCAGCTGCCGCCCGGCCAGCGTCAGGACCGCACCGGGCGTGTCCGGCGCCTCCTTCTCCAGCGTCGCGACCACGGCCCGGAACCCGCGCTGCAGATTGCTGCCGTGGTCGGCGTCCCCGATGGGCGAGTCGAGGGCGGTGAGCCGTTCCGCCTCGCGGTCCACGGACGCGGCGGTCGCCGTCATCCAACGGCGGAAGAAGTCGGCGTCGAGCACTGGATCTCCTTGCGTGGTAGGTACGTTGACACCCTCGGCCCGCCGGTCTACATGCCCCAGCGCAGCCCGGGCGTCTTCACCGGCGCGTCCCACAGCCGCAGCAGCTCCTCGTCGATCTGGCACAGGGTGACCGAGGCGCCGGCCATGTCGAGCGAGGTGACGTAGTTGCCCACCAGCGTCCGGGCGACCGCGACCCCGCGCTCGGTGAGCACCCGCTGCACCTCGGCGTTGAAGCCGTACAGCTCGAGCAGCGGTGTCGCCCCCATGCCGTTGACCAGGACGAGGACCGGATTGCGCGGGGGCATGTCCTCCAGGATCGCGTTCACCGCGAACTCGGCGATCTCACCCGAGGTCATCATCGCCCGCCGTTCACGGCCGGGCTCGCCGTGGATGCCGATGCCCAACTCCAGCTCGCCCGAGGGCAGATCGAAGGTGGGGCTGCCCTTGGCGGGCGTGGTGCAGGCGCTGAGCGCGACGCCGAAGCTGCGGGAGTTCTCGTTGACCTGCCGGCCGATCGCCTCCACCCGGTCCAGCGGCTGCCCCTCGTCTGCCGCCGCGCCCGCGATCTTCTCCACGAACAGCGTGCCGCCGACACCGCGCCGCCCGGCCGTGTAGAGGCTGTCGGTGACCGCCACGTCATCGTTGACCAGCACCTTGCCGACCTGGATGCCCTCGTCCTCGGCGAGCTCGGCCGCCATGTCGAAGTTCAGCACGTCGCCGGTGTAGTTCTTCACGATGAACAGCACGCCCGCCCCGCTGTCCACGGCCGCCGCGGCGCGCGCCATCTGATCGGGAACCGGGGAGGTGAACACCTCACCCGGACAGGCCGCCGACAGCATGCCGGGACCGACGAATCCACCGTGCAGCGGTTCGTGCCCCGAGCCACCCCCGGAGATCAGGGCGACCTTCCCGGCGACCGGGGCGTCCCGCCGCACGATCACCCGGTTCTCCACGTCGACGGTCAGCTCGGGATGGGCGGCCGCCATGCCCCGCAGGGCGTCCGCGACCACGCTTTCCGGCACATTGATCAACATCTTCATGGGTGCCTCCCGGTGAGACTAACAGATGAGCCCATGGCCTCTGTTTTTGCAGGTCAGTGAGGGTTTGACTGGTTGTCGATCTTGGCGGTCCACGGCGATCGGAAGCGGGTTCCGGCGGTAATGATGCTGACTTGATGCTGACTTTGGTGACAGGGCGTCAGGTGTATGTCGTGGTCGGTTGCAAGCGAGCGTTTGGAGCGCCCCTTTCGGCAGTATCGACCTTGCGGCGGTGAAGGTCACGCCGGACGGCGGCGCGATGCTGGACAGTGTGTGTCGTAGGTTCCTCCATGAACGTGGGAGCGCTTCGCTCGTCAGTCGAGCTGGATGAGCCCCCGGCGCGCGGCCTCCGTCACGGCGGCCGCGCGGTTCTCGGCCTTCAGCTTGCGGTAGATGCGCACGAGGTGGGTCTTCACCGTCGCCTCGCTGAGGAACAGCGCCTCCGCGATGGCCCGGTTGGTCAGGCCCTGCGCGGCCAGCCGGACGACCTCGACCTCGCGCTCGGTCAGGTCCGCGTCGGGCCGGACCACCTGGCCGACGAGTTCCCCGACGACCTCGGGGGCGAGGGCCATGGCACCGGCGGCGGCGCCGCGGACGGCCCGGAAGAGCTCCTCGGGCGGCCCCGCCTTCAGCGCATATCCGCGTGCGCCCGCCTCCAGTGCCCGCACGACGTCGGCCCGTCCGGAGAAGCTCGTGAGCATCAGCACGGGCACGGCCGGGGCCTCGACGGCGAGCCGGCGGACGGCCTCGATGCCGTCGATGCCGGCACCGGCGAACCGGAGGTCCATCAGCACGACATCAGGCTTCTGCTCGACGGCGAGCCGTACGGCCTCCTCGCCGCTGCCTGCCTCCGCGATCACCTCGAGGTCCGGTTCCCCCTCCAGCAGGGCCCGCAGTCCGGCCCGTACGACGGCGTGGTCGTCCGCGACCACCAGACGTACGGTCATCCGGCTGTCGCCGAGGTCAGACGGGGAGCCGTCGCCGGGAGCACGGCCCGCACCCGGGTGCCCCGGCCCGGTGCGCTGGTGACCCGCAGGTCGCCGCCGCACTCGCGGAGCCGGGCACGGGCCGCCGGGAGGCCGAAGCCGCGGGTCTTCCGGGCGGAGGTCCCGGTCGGTTCGAAACCCACTCCGTCGTCCTGCACGTCGAGTTCGATCCCATCCGCCCCATGATGGAGGGTGACCAGCACGTTCACCGCGCGGGCGTGCTCGCGCACGTTCGCCAGGGTGCCCTGCGCGACGCGGAACAGGGTGGCCGCCGCCTGCTCGTCCAGAACGGGACGAGGCTCGCCGACGGAGCGGAACCGCACCCGGGCCGCGGTCCCCTCCTGCTCCACCTGGGCGCACAGCAGCCGCAGCGAACCCTCGAGTCCAGCCTCGGCGACGGCGGACGGCGTGAGGTCGTGGATGATGCGACGGGTCTCGGCGAGATTGCCGTCCAGACCGTCGGCCACCGCGCGGACCCTGGTGCGGGCCGCGTCCGGCCGCCGCTCCCAGTCCCGCTCGGCCGCCTGGAGCAACATCAGACTGCCCGCGAGTTCCTGGGCCAGCGTGTCGTGCAGGTCCCTGGCGATCCGTGCGCGCTCGGCCAGCACACCGGCCCGGCGCTGCTGTTCGGCCAGGATGTCCCGGGTGCTCCGCAACTCCTCCAGCAGACGCTGACGTTCGGCGGCGTCCCGCTGCTGGGCCCGGTAGAGGGCCACGGTGCCCCAGACGGCCGCCACCGGGATCAGCGCCATCTCCAGGTCGAGCCGGCCGGTGGAGCCGACCAGCCGCCAGCCCAGTACGACGGAGATCGCGCCCACCGCGACCAGCGCCGCCCGCCGCCCGAGAGCCCGCAGGGCCGCGCACGCGAGCGGGACCCCGCACCAGGCGTACGACCAGGTCAGCGGCGCCGGAGCCAGGAACACGAGGACGCCCCAGAGACCGATCAGCGTGGTGATCCAGCCGAGCCGGACGGCCGGACCGAGCCGGCTCCACAGCCCCAGACCGGCCCCGTACACCATGGCCAACAGCCCGCTGACGCCGACCATGCGCCAGCACAGCGGGCTGTTCAGATCCACGAGCCGCACGACGGCGGCACCGACGACCAGGAAGAACACGTAGTGCGGGGCGTGTTCCAGGGTGCGTCGGGCGCCGTGGGCGAGAGCGCGGTCGGTCACGGCAGATCCCCTTGAACGGACTGATCCACTTGAACGGGCGTCCGAGTCTATCGGGGCTTGATATGGCCTATGTGAAGAGCCGTGCGCTACGCGCCCGGGTGCAGCCCCAGCCAGCCGGGCGTGGGGTCGCCCTTCACCTCGCCGAAGTACAGGGCGAAGGTCTGCTTCCAGCGCTCGATCGCGGCACGGTCGGCCATGAAGCGGGGGAAGCCGTCGAGGTGCGCGTCGGGGTACTCCCAGAGCGGCTTCAGTCCCGTCGGGGGAGTGACGTCGGTGCGTACGGACCAGCCGTTGAAGGACCCCTGCTGCGTGGGGAGGGACAGCTGCCAGTTGAGGTACAGCTTGGCGGCGGTCTTGTTCGCGGCCTGCTTCAGGATCGCGGCGCGCTGGCCCCAGGCCATGAACGGGGCGCCGTCCGGGATGACCCACTTCACGGGCCCGGTGGAGAGCGGGGCGCCCGAGCCGCCGACGCCGATCGCATGGGTGCCGGCCCGGACCGCGTCGCCGGGGGAGTTGCTGCCCCGCGCGAAGCGCACGTTCTGTGCGGCGAGCTCGGCCGCCCACTTCCAGCCGTACTTCTGGACGTAGAGCGAGTAGAGGTAGAGGACCGCGTCGTCGTCGTGCGGGTAGGAGGAGGCGATCTTCCCCTTCCACCTCGGGTCGACCAGGTCCAGCGGGGTCCGCGGGGCGTCCGAGCCGACCGCGGACGGGCTGTACATGAAGCTGAAGGCGATCGCTCCGATGGCGACCCAGGCGCCGTGCGGGTCCTTGAACTTGTCGTACACCTCGGAGAACCCGGCCGGCTTGTACCGCAGCAGCTGCCCCTGCTGCTCCCAGCGCGTGAAGTCCTGGAGGGTCTGGAGCTGCACGACATCGGGGACGAGGGTGCCGGTGGCGAGCTGGTTGTCGACGCGGACGTCGTGGTACTTGCTGTAGTCCACGACCAGGGTCAGGTCGATGTCCGGGAAGCGCTTGAGGAACGCCGCCTTGGTGAAGTCCTGCTGGGTCGGGGTGTCCCCACCGGCGTAGACGACGAGCTTCCCGCCCTCGGCGAGGGCCGCCTGGTACAGCTCGTCGAGGGTCCTGGTCTCCTCGGGCCCGGTGGTGGCCTGCGCGGGGCCGGCGCCCAGCGCGCCGATCCCGAGGGCGGCACCTGCGGCGGCGCCGGTGGCGAGGACACGTCGTCTGCTGAGGAAGCTGGACATGCTGCGAAGACCTCTCTGATGGGGGGCTGACGTACGCATCCTGCTCGCCACCGGCAGACGCCCGCGTCCTCCGTGCGGAGCGAGGGGCAGGCTGGAGTGGTAAGCGCGGTTCAACCGAACGGTTGACCGAGACCCCGGTGGGCGGTTGACCGAGTGTGATGGTCACGCGTCACGCTCACCGGGCCTGGATGAGCTTTTCGTCCGGTGGTTCGAAGCTTTGCTTGATTCGCGCCCATCAGTTCAACCAATGCGCCGATGCCCGCGTGAACGTACGCCCAGCAGCACCCATCTCTCAGGCCCGCCAGCCATAGCGCTCGGGCCGGCCGGCGGCGCCGTAACGCAGGGAGACATCCGCCGCGCCGGTGGTGTGGAAGTGCTCCAGGTAACGGCGGGCGCTGACACGGGAGATACCGGCGGCGGCCGCGCATTCGGCGGCCGACAGGGTGCCGTCCGCATCGCGGAGCGTGCGTTCGACGAGGTCGGCGGTCTCGACGCTCAGGCCCTTCGGGAGTCTGGCGACAGCAGCGGGCACTGACCCTGCGGACAGAGCCCGGTCGATGTCGGCCTGGCCGCGCACCACCGTGGTGAGAAGCCGGCCGCGCCGTGCGGCGTACCGGTCCAGGCGGGGCTTCAGGTCCTCGTAGTCGAAGGGTTTGAGCAGGTAGTCCACGACACCGTGGCGGACCGCGCCGCGCACGGTGTCGGCCTCGCGCGCGGCACTGATGACCATGATGTCGCAGTCGTGTCCCGCGGCGCGCAGCCGCGGGATGACGTCCAGGCCGAAGACATCGGGCAGATAGAGATCGAGGAGAACGAGATCCGGGCGCAGTTCGTCGACTGCGGTGATGGCCTGTTCACCAGTGCCCGCGGTGCCGACGACCCTGAACGGAGGCACCCTCTCGACGAAGGTGCGGTGGACCCGAGCCACCATGAAGTCGTCGTCGACGACGAGAACGTCGATCGTGCCGGAGGTGCCCGTCACCGTGCTGCTCCTTCCTCGATCGCTTCCGTCGAGTGGCTCACGGACATGCGCGCGGTGAACCGGGCGCCTTCGGCGGTGTTGGTCACCCTGATCTCCCCACCTCGTCGTTCACAGACGAGCCGGGTGAGTGCCAGGCCGATCCCACGCTCGCCCTCCGCGGCGGCCTTGGTGGTGAAACCGTGGTGGAAGACCTCCTGGGCGAGTTCGGGCGCCACGCCCGGGCCCGAGTCGCACACCACGATCTCCACGCTGGACGCGTCCTGCCGGAGTTCGACCTCCACCCAGGGCTCCCGGTCGTCGGGGCCGCTTCCGGCTGCGGCGTCGATGGCGTTGTCGACCAGGTTGCCGACCACGGTCGCCACGTCGGCGGCGTCCTCCGGGGCGAGCCGGCCGAGGGAGGTGTCGTCCGAGATCCTCAGGGTGATCCTGCGTTCGGCCGCGAGGGAGTCCTTCGCCATGAGGAGGGCGGCGACGGCGGGATCGTGGATGCGGCGGCCGATGGTCATGTCCAGGGACTGGCGGCGCCGGGTGAGCGCACGGACGTAGCGTACGACCTCGTCCTGCTCGCCGATCTGGATGAGTCCGGAGATCGTGTGCAGCTGGTTGGCGAATTCGTGTGTCTGGGCCCGGAGCAGCTCGGACGTGCTGCGGAAGGAGCCGATCTCGCGTTCCAGCCGAGCCAGTTCGGTGCGGTCCCGCAGCGTGGTGACCGAGCCGAGCAGGCGGTCGTTCTTCGTGACGGTCATCCTGTTCATCACCAGCACGCGACCGTGCCGTATGACCACTTCGTCGGGCCCGTGCTCCGCTTCGGGCCGGGTGCCGGTGAGCACGTCGTGCAGACGGCCGTCGATGCCGAGCTCGTCCAAAGTGCGGCCCACGCACTCCTCGGGCAGGTCGAGCAGCTGTCTGCCCACCTCGTTCACCAGGGTGAGGCGCTGCTGGGGATCCAGGGCGACCACCCCCTCGGCGATCCCGTACAGCATGGCCTCGCGGTGTTCGGCGAGCCCGGTGATCTCTCGCGGCTCCAGACCGAGCGTCTGCCGTTTGACCCGTCGGGCCAGCAGCCAGGAGCCGGCCAGACCGAGCCCACTGGCGATGCCCAGGTAGGCGAGGAGATAGGAAGACGCACCACTGAGCCGCTGCCACACCGTCGGCGACGCCTCCCCGATCATCACGATGCCCAGGGTCCGCCCCAGGTCACCGCTCGCCGCGCCGAGCACCGGCACCTGCGCCACCAGTTCGCGGCTGCCGTCCCAGGTGAGCGAGCCGGACCAGCCTCGTCCGCGGGCCACCCCCGGTCCGAGCCGCAGCCGGTCACCGGTGACCGTCGGGTTGGTCGAACTGACGATGCGACCGGATGAGTCGGCGATCGTCACGGAGGTGACCCCGGACTGGACCAGTGTGGAATGCGTCAGCGGGGCCAGCGTCTCCTCCGGCGCCGGACGCGGGAGCTGGTTGCGCACCAGTGGATTGGCGGCCAACTGCTCAGCCAGCGCACTCACGCGGCGGCCCTCGACCCGGCTGAAGGTGGCCTCCGACTGGGCGAGCGAGAGCGCCGCGACCGCCAGCAGCACGACCACGACGATGGCGAGCTGCAGCGCCAGCATCTCGCCCGCGAGGGTGTGACGCCGAAAACTGGTGACCACAACGAACTCAATCTCTACTGCTGACACAAACTGGGCGGCTCGCACCACGGGCCGCACAATCATGACGTCCATCGCGACGGCTGCGGAAGAGAGGTGCCATGAGAGGTCGCTCGCACGCCCTTCGCGGCGCCCTCCTCGCGCTGTCACTGTTTCTCGTCAGCGGGTGCCAGGTGCTGCCCGGCGGGGAACCGGCCGACACCGGGCTGCGGATCATGGTTCCGAACACCCCCGGTGGCGGCTACGACACCACGGCGCGGACAGTGGCCCGCGTGCTGCAGGAGACCGGCGTGGACTCCGGCGTGCAGGTCTTCAACCTGCCGGGAGCAGGCGGCACGGTCGGCCTGCAGCGCATCGTGAACGAGCGGGGCAACGGCAGGCTCGTCCTGCAGATGGGTCTCGGGGTGATCGGCGCGTCGCACGTGGCACACACGAAGGCGTCCGTCATCGAGACCACTCCGCTGGCCCGGCTGGTCGAGGAGGCCGGTGCGGTGGTCGTGCGCCGTGACTCGCCCTACCGGTCGATCGACGATCTGATCGCCGCCTGGAAAAGGAACCCCGCGCGCTTGAAGGTCGGGGGCGGATCCTCACTCGGCGGACCGGACCACTTGCTGGCCATGGAGTTGGCCAAGGCTGTCGGTATCGGCCCGCACCGGGCCGGCTACGTCGCCTACGGCGGCGGAGGCGGAGACCTGCTGCCGGCTCTCCTCGACGGCAAGGTCGACTTCGCCACCACCGGCTTCGGCGAGTTCCTCGACCAGATCGACGCCAGTCAGCTCAGGGTCCTGGCGGTGACCAGCCCACGACCGATCGACGCACTGCCCGGAGTACCGACCCTCAAGGCGTCCGGCATCGACCTGGTCTTCAGCAACTGGCGGGGAGTCGTGGCGCCGCCCGGCATCAAAGGCGCCGACCGTAAGCGGTGGATCGAAGCGCTGACAGCGATGCACCGGTCCCGGCAATGGAAAGCGGAACTCCGCCGCCATGGCTGGACCGACGCGTTCACCACCGGCGACGCCTTCGCCGCGTACCTGTCCGAACAGGACACGTCAGTGGCCCGTCTCGTCAGGGATCTCGGGCTGGACTGACCGGGCCACCGCCCGCCCCTCCTGACACCAGCCGCACCACCACCTTCTGCGCTGCGGCTCACTTCGCCATGCCCCTCACCTGTCCATCTGTCCGTCGAAAGGCACCCGCATGACCACGCACACCTGGTGGTTGCTGCTCATCCTCACCATCGCGATCACGGCCCTGATCTACCTCATCAACTCCCGCCTGCGCATCCATCCGTTCGTCGCGCTCATCGTCGTCGCCGTCGGCACCGGCCTCGCCGCCGGTGAGCCCGCCGCCAAACTGGTGGAGTCCCTCGAGGACGGTGCCGGCGGCACCCTCGGGGACGTGGGCATCACCCTGGCCCTGGGCGCCATGCTCGGGCGCCTGCTGTCCGACTCGGGCGCCACCGACGCCCTCGCCCACGCCCTGATCGACCGCTCCAGCACCCGCAGGCTGCCCTGGCTGGTCACGGCCGCGGCATTCGTGATCGGCATCCCGATGTTCTTCGAGGTCGGCCTGATCGTGCTGCTGCCGCTGATCTTCAGCGTGGCGCGCAGGCTGGAGGCCCAGGGCGGCACGAAGGGCTCCCCGTACGTCCTGCTCGGCGTACCGGCCATCGCCGCGCTGTCCACCCTGCACGGCATGCTGCCGCCGCACCCGGGGCCGCTCACGGCCATGACCGGTCTCCACGCGGACCTGGGCCTCACCATGGTCGTCGGCTTCGTGTGCGCCGTCCCCACCGTCATCCTGGCCGGCCCCGTCTACGCCCGCTGGATCGCGCCGCGCCTTGCCGAGGTCCGCCCGGACGAGGCTCTTGTCGCGCAGTTCACGGGTGCGTCGCAGTCCGTCCGGGAGAAGTCGCCTGTCAGCGTGACGGTCGGCGCATCGCATGCGTCATCGGCAGATACGGACGTCACGTCCCGTTCCGTGATACCCACCGGGTTGGCCATCACCGCGGTGCTCGTCCCTGTCGCCCTCATGTTGCTGCGTACCCTCGCCGAAACGGTGCTCGACGAGACGAGCACCGTGAGTTCCGCGCTGACCTTCGTCGGCGAGCCCGTCGTGGCGATGCTCGCCGGGCTGCTCTTCGCTCTCGGCGTGACCACTGTGGGCACGGGCCGCTCCGGCGAGGAGGTCCGCGCATCCCTGACGGACAGCCTGAAGTCCATCGCCGCCATCCTGCTCATCATCGGTGGCGGTGGTGCGTTCAAGCAGGTTCTCCAGGACTCCGGCATCGGCGACGCGATCGCCTCTGCCGCCGAGGGGGCGCATCTGAACGTCATCGTGCTGGGCTGGCTGATCGCCCTCCTGCTGTCGCTGACCACCGGGTCCGCCACCGTCGGCATCGTCTCCGCCACCGGCATCATCGCCCCCATGGTCAGCGGAGGCGGCCTGGAGGCATCGCTGCTCGTGGTGGCCATCGGGGCAGGCTCCCTCGGGCTGAACTACGTGAACCACGCCGGATTCTGGCTGGTCAAGGAATCCTTCGGCATGGATCTCACTCAGGCCACGAAGACACAGACCGTCGTGCAGACCCTGGTGAGCGTGCTCGGCCTCGGAATGGCGCTCCTCCTGTCCGTGTTCGCCTGACAGCCACTGAGCGGTGTGCATCGTCAAGGTGCACACCTGACAGCCACTGAGCGGTGTGCGTCGTCAAGGTGCACACCGCTCAGCCACGGGACGCTCAGCCCGTTCTGTGCCCCCACTGCGGGCCGACCAGGTCCCACTCCCTGCCCCACTCGTCGATGCGCCGCCGGTCCAGCCAGTAGCGTGCGGCGCCTGTGACTCCGAACGCGATGCCGGTGACTGCGAGCGCCGACGAGGCTCCCAGCAGGCCCGCTTCGACTGCCGCATCGGTGAGGCTCGGCGGGCGGGTGGTGAGGTTGCCCTGCGTGTCGGTCCAGAGCACCGTCGTGGATCCGGCCCCGAGCCCGCCTTCCACCAGTGTCCTGCCGGTGCGGGCGGATCCGTCCTTACCGGCCCAGCGGACCTGCGCAAACGCCCGGTAGCTCGTCGCCTCCGCGGGGGGCGTGTCCGTGAGGAGTACGGCCGTTACGGGGCTGCGCTCGGCGCGCTGCTGCATGAAGGCGTCGTCGGCGGCCCGGGCCGTCAGTACGCCGGTGAGGGTTCCGCCCACGGCCACGAGCGTCCAGAGGGCCAGCACGAGCCAGGCCTCGAGCATGTCGTCGTGTCTGCGCAGCGGGTTGGCCCGCCAGCGCCACAGCCACCTCTTGGTTCGCCTGCACGTCCGCATCGGTCTGCACCTCTTCGTCGTCACTGCGAGCAAGGTGACAGCCGGGCGCGTGCCGTGGCATGGGCCGGGCAGATGGAGTCGTGGGGCCGACCGGGACCAAGTCTGCGGCGGAGAGGGGCCCTTCAGCCCTGCCGCCGCCCCGTGGGCGGAGCGCTCCGCTCCCACGGCCGCCGTGATCGGTGGCCCGACCGGCCATCTGACGGGGACCATCGGCCCCTCACCCGGAGGCCCCCGGGCGCCCACCCTCGTAGGACGACCACCCTGTTCCGAAACCCGTGCGGGAGGAGGGCACCATGCCATCCGTGCCTCTCGACGCCGCGACCCTGGAAGCCTGTGTGGCGGCCGCCGTGGCCGCGCCTTCGTTCTTCAACACGCAGCCCTGGCGCTTCAGGCTGGACCCCGAGACCGTCGCCTTCGAGGTGCGCGCGGACCCGCAGCGCAGTCTGCATCGCGCCGATCCGGCCGGCCGTGCGCTGCATCTGTCGGTGGGAGCCTCCGTCTTCAACCTCCGCGTCGCGGTGTCCCACTTCGGCTGGTCTCCCGTGGTGCGGCTGCTGCCCCGCCCCGACGACCCCGGCCTGCTCGCCGTCGTCCGGCCCACCGGATCGGCCGGTCGGTACGGCACGGAACACCGCGGCGACCTCTATCCGGCGATCTGGCGCAGGCACAGCAGCCGCTTCCCGTTCTCCGCCAGGCCCCTGCCGCCGCAGGCGCGCGCCGAACTCGCCGAGGCCGCCCACGCGGAAGGCGCCTCACTGATCTTTCCCGAGGCCGCCGAGACGGTCCGGATGCTGCGGGTGACCGCGGAGGCCGAGCGGCGCAACCACGCCGATGCCGACCGGGGCAGGGAGAGCCGCCGCTGGGTGCACCGCGACCCGGACAGCCCGTGCGACGTCGGCCTTCCGCAGACCGCACTAGGTCCGCAGGACGCCCGCGAACGCATCCCCATGCGGGACTTCACCGCTGCACTCCACCCCGGGCGGTTGCCCGCGCAGGACTTCGAGACCGCCCCGGCCATCGCCCTGCTCAGGACCGAGCACGACCGCCGTACGGACTGGCTGCGCGCGGGACAGGCACTCGAACACGTCCTGCTCGTGGCCACCGCCCTGGGGCTTCGTGCATCGCTGCTCCACCAGCCGATGGAATGGCCCGACCTGCGCCGCAGCCTGGGCCCTGACCCCCACCACACCGGTCACGCCCAGATGTTGATCCGGCTCGGCTACGGACCCGAGGGCCCGGCCGGCCCGCGTCGCACCGCCCGAGCGGTGCTGGATGCGGAGGCGCCGCACCGATAGCCGCGACTGCCGGTTCGCGCGGCCGCGGTCAGTCCGCCGCCGCTCCGGCACGGCGGGCGAAGGCCAGTCGGCCCAGGGCCCGCCAGTCCGTCGGCGGATTCGCCCGGGGCGCCCCCGGCCGACCGCTGGGCACCCGGACGCGCAGCGATCCCGGCGCGATGCGGCAGATGACGGGGGTGGGCAGCCGGAGGGCCTCGCCGTCGACGCCGACCGCGATCTCCGGGGTGTCGGCGTCGACGACCACCTCGTCCGCGGTCAGCGCGGTGAGTCCGCGGGAGTGCGGGCCGCGCAGCAGGTCGACAGCCTGGGCCACGTTGTCGACGGTGACGCCGAGGACGCCGAGCGTGCCGGAATCCAGCCGTGTGCGGTGACCGAGGCCGGCGGCATCCCCCACCTGGTAGGGGTTGTTGCTGACCAGCACCGCCTGCGGTGCGTCCATGAGCACATGGGCGGCGTGGACGGTCAGTCGTGGGCCGGACTGGTGGGTGAGCAGCTCCGGGAGCTGCTGCAGGATGGTGCCCACCTTGTCGTCGCGGTAGGCGGAGCTCTGTACGACCTGCGCGTACACACCGAAGGACGCGTTGTTGACGAAGACGCGGTCGGAGACGAAGCCGAGGTCGATGCGGAGTTCCACTCCGTCGGTGAGAGCGTCGAGGCAACTCGAGGGGTCGGCACGATCCAGGCCGAGATCCAGCGCGAAGTGGTTGCGGGTGCCCGCCGAGATCACCATGAACGGTATGTCGTGCTGTGCGGCCACGCCTGCGACCTGCGCCTGGGTGCCGTCCCCTCCGGCGACTCCCAGCAGATCCGCGCCCTCGGCCACGGCGCGGCGGGCCAGTTCGGCGACGTCCTGCGGATGAGCGGCGTCGAGTACGGCGACCTCGGCGCCCAGCGCCCGGGCCCGCTCCGCGAGGTGGAACCTGTCCACCTTTCCACCGCCGGAGCGGGGATTCATGACGAGGAACGGCGATTTCGGCGGCGGAGTTCGCTGCTGTGGTGGCCCGGCGGGCCGCGCCTCCGCGCCGAGGGCGGCTTGCCCGGTCACTCGCGCCACGGCCCCCAGTGCGAGGGCCGACAATGCGGCCCACAGCAGGTGGAGGGTGGCGTAGTACAGCAGCACAGCGAGCGGCACCAGCGAGGCCAGGGTGGAGGAAAGCGCCCGAAGCAGGCCGTGATGGGTGAGCGCCCACCACACGGCAGCCGCCGTCACGGCGAGGCCCGCCAGACCGACGAGCAGCAGCGCAATGCTTCTGACCCCGGCAGCCGCAAGCAGCAGCGCGATCGCGGCGGTCGCGACCAGCAGTGCCAGACGAGCCGTCCACCTCTGAGCCGTTCCAGGGCGACGATCGCTCGGTTCGGCCGCCCGGGCGGGGGTCTCGGCACTGCGCACAGGGGCATTTCAGCGCCCGCGCCCGGACGGCACATCACCTGCCAGGGGTGATCCCACGCGAGCTGCGAACCGCGACGATGCCAGAAAGGAGGAACGGTCATGGTCACGATGAACGAGAGTCCTTTGTCTGCGTCCGAGCGCGCGGCGCTGGGCAGGGCGACGCGGGCCTCCCTGCCGCGCTCCGCCCATGCCGCCTTCGAACCGGACACCAAGCGGCCGGATCCCGTCGACATCATCGAGCGGCAGTCCGCCACCCGCGTCCCGGAACTCGTCCCGATCCGGTACGGCCGGATGCTCGAATCACCGTTCCGCTTCTACCGCGGCGCGGCGGCGATCATGGCCTCCGATCTGGGCGCGTCATCGCACACCGGGCTCATGGTCCAACTGTGCGGTGACGCCCATCTGCTGAACTTCCGGCTGCTCGCCTCCCCCGAGCGGCACCTGGTCTTCGACATCAACGACTTCGACGAGACCCTGCCGGGCCCCTTCGAGTGGGACGTCAAACGGCTCGCCGCGAGCCTGGTGATCGCCGGTCGCGCCAACTCGTTCCCGGAATCTGACTGCGCCTCGGTCGTGCGCGAGAGCGTCCGGGCCTACCGCGAACGGATGCGGGAGTTCGCGGGGATGCGCACCCTCGACATCTGGTACGCCCGCGACGACGCCGCCCAGGTCGAGGCGATCCTGTCCGAGCGGCTGAGCCGCAGCGAGCGCCGGCGGGTCGACGCCGCATCGGCCAAGGCCCGCACCCGGACCAGCCTGCAGGCCGCCGGGAAACTGACCCGGCTGGTCGACGGCGCACCACGGATCATCTCCGACCCCCCGCTCATCACCCCGCTCGACGAGCTGCTGCCCGGCACCGAAGGCGACGAGCTGCAGCAGACCCTGCGCGCCCTGGTCGCGGACTACGCGCGCACCCTGTCCTCGGAGCGCCGGCACCTCCTGGGCCGATTCCACGTGGTCGACATGGCCCGCAAGGTGGTCGGTGTCGGCAGCGTCGGCACCCGCTGCTGGATCGTTCTGCTGCTGGGCCGGGACGACGAGGATCCGCTGCTGCTGCAGGCCAAGGAGGCAGGCACCTCGGTCCTGGCTCCCTACAGCGGCGCGAGCGTGTACGACAACCAGGGCGAGCGGGTGGTGGCCGGGCAGCGGCTGATGCAGGCCGCCAGCGACATCTTCCTCGGCTGGAAGCACATGACCGGCATCGACGGCCGCGAACGAGACTTCTATGTACGGCAGTTGCGGGACTGGAAGGGCATCGCCCGGCCCGAGACCATGGATCCGGCGACCCTGGCGCTCTTCGGCCGTCTGTGCGGCGCCTCGCTCGCGCGCGCCCATGCCCGCTCCGGCGATCCGATCGCCATCGGCGCCTATCTCGGCGGCGGTGACAGCTTCGACCGGGCGCTGGCTCGGTTCGCACAGGCCTACGCCGATCAGAACGAGCGCGATCACCGGGCGCTGGCCGATGCGGTGGCCGCCGGACACGTCAGCGCGAGGACCGATCTCACGGCGTAGGAACCGATCTCACGGCGTAGGACCGGGCCCTGCGGACAGTGCCGGGCTCTCCGCCGGCACAGCGCCCTCCCGCAGCTCACGCCGCCCGGCAGCCGCGCTGGTGCGCCGGAACCAGGCGCCGTACCGCCCGGCGAGTGCCACGGCCGACACACCGTGCAGCAGGACGCTGAGCCCAACGGTCGCGGCGACCACCCGGCCCATCGTCTCCGTCCCCGGCACGTGCTCCTCCACCACCAGCAGTGCCAGCACGACAGAGGCGAGACCGCGCGGCCCGAACCATCCGATGTACGCGACCGTCGGCGGCCGCAGTCCGCTGCCCAGCAGCGAGAGGGCCACGGGCAGCATGCGCACCACGGTAAGGCTGAGCGCGGCATAGAGCACGAGCTTCCAGGTCAGGTGCTGCAGCGCAGGTCCCAGCAGCACCGCGCCGAAGAGCATCAGGCTGACCGACGCCAGCAGGCCCCCCAGCTCCTCGGCGAATTCGGACGTGTTGTCCCCACCTTCCGGCTCGGTGGCGGTGGCGGTGGCGGCAGAGAATCGCCGAAGGGCGTATCCGAAGGCGAACCCGGACACCCAGGCGGCGATGAAGCCACTGCCGTCGGTGATCACAGCCAGTTCGTAGGAGACCACGGCGACCGCGAGGGCCTGGATCTGCCCCCACTCCGGTTCAACCCAGCCACGGGCCCGGGACGCCTGGAGAAGCCACCCGCCGCAGCCGCCGACCAGCAGGCCCAGGGCGCTGCTGAGCAGCAGGGCACGCCAGAAGGTGCCTGCCACGCCCTCGTGCGCGTAGGACGTGCCGGGGATGGCCGCGAGGAAGACGACGAAGAACGGCAGCACCATCCCGTCGTTGAGGCCGCTCTCCACATTGAGCCCCTCGCGGACCAGCGCCGGCACCCGGGGATCGGACATGGCGCTCTTGCCCAGGGCGGCGTCGGTGGGGGCGAGGATCGCGCCCACCAGGGCCAGCTCCCAAGCGGTCAGCCCCGGAAACAGCGGCCAGGCCAGCAGCCAGCCGGCCGCGATGCTCAGCGGCAGCCCGATGCCCAGGAGCCGGTCGGGCAGGAACCCGCCCGTGGCCAGGTCGCGTCGCCGGACGGTCATGGCGTCCGTGAACAGGACCAGGGTCAGGGCGGCTTCCAGCAGGGCCGTCAGGGCCGCGGAGTCGTGTTCGATGCCCACGATGTCGAGGACGGCGGGACCGATGAGGACGCCACATCCGGTGAACGCCATCGCCGAGGAGACGGGCGTGGTCGACAGCCGACGCGAGCCGAGGGCGTAGGCGGCGGTGACGCCCGCGACCGCCACCACGGTCCAGGCGCCGCTGCTCATCGCGCCCTCCTCCCTCCGGCTGCCGTTGCGCACCCACGCGCTAGTCGCGCATGAATGCGCCGGCGGCCTCCTTCTCCAGATCGGCGAAGGGCTGACCGCTGACATCGACCAGCACGCGGCGGATGGTGCCGCCCAGGAACCGGAAGGGCGGATCGTAGTCGGCGGAGACGGCCTGGCCGCTGTCGCGGCCCACGCACAGGCCCTCGCCGTCGCAGGCGAACATGCCGGGCTGGGTCCTGATCCGGATCGCCCCCACCTCACGGTCGTCGACGTGCAGGGTCAGGGTTCCGACCGTGAGGCCGTTGTCCTTGCGGTCGTCAGCGCGGAAGGCGGCCGACAGGATGTGCTCGCCGACGGGCACCCGGCCGGCTGAGGCGACCTTCTGCTCCATCCGGCCCAGCCAGTTGTAGACGTAGTGCAGCCTTCCATCGAGGAGATAGAGGCTGTGCCCGCCGAACCGGCCGCCCTGCGCGAACAGCACACCGCGGGCCTCCGGGGTGTCGAGACGGACGTCGGCGGCGATGGTGTAGGACCGGCCGCGGATGTTGACCGCCACCGGCTCGGGCACGTCGGCGCAGTCGGGGTAGTACACGTACTGGCTGCGGGGCTTGGAGAGCTGGGGCCGTGGCGTGCTGAAGATCTCGATCGCGGTGCGGTCGTCGAGCGGCAGCCCGCCCAGGCGTTCGGCCTCGCGCGTCCACAGCCGCTTGAGTTCCTCCAGCTTCTGCGGGTGCTCGGCGGCCAGGTCGTGGGCCTCGGAGCGGTCCTCCCGCAGGTGGTAAAGCTCCCAGGTGTCGTCGTCGAAGCTGCTCCAGCCGGACGGTGCCGGTGGATGCAGTGCCGAGGCGTGCCAGCCGTCGTGCCAGATGCCGCGGGTGCCCAGCATGACGTAGAACTGCGTGTCCCGGGGGTCGGGTGCCTGGGGGTTCTCCAGGACGCTGCGCAGACTCGCGCCGTGCAGCGGGGACTGCCGGTAGCCCTTGACCGTCTCCGGCGGTTCGACACCGAGCAGGTCGTACAGGGTCGGCACGATGTCGATGGCATGCGTGTACTGGTGCCGTATGCCGCCCGCGGCCCCGATGCCGGCCGGCCAGGACAGGAACATCGGGTCGGCGACGCCGCCCTCGTAGGAGGCCCACCGCTTCCAGTACTTGAAGGGGGTGTCGAAGGCCCAGGCCCACCCCGTCGGGTAGTGGTTGTAGGTCTTGGGGCTGCCCAGGTCCTCCAGGTGCCGCAGGTTGTCCGCCATGTCGTCGGGCACGCCGTTGAAGAAGTTGTTCTCGTTCAAGGAGCCGTTCGGGCCGCCCTCACCGCTTGCTCCGTTGTCCGACACCACCACCGTGATGGTGTTGTCGAGCTGCCCCGACTCCGCCAAGTAGTCCAGAACACGGCCGAGTTGGGCGTCGGTGTAGGAGACGAACCCGGCGAAGACCTCCGCCATACGGGCGAACAGGCGCCGCTCGTCCTCGTTCAGGGTCTGCCAGGGGCGGACGAACTCGCCGGCCGGCCACGGCGCCCCGCCGGGCCCGAGCGCATACGGCTCGCCGTGTGGATTGACGGGGGTGAGCTCGGTCCCCTCCGGCATGATCCCCAATTCGATCTCACGCCGCAGCGCCAGTTCGCGGTAGACCTCGTAGCCGTCGTCGAAGACGCCCTGGTACTTGTCGGCCCACTCGCGCGGGACGTGGTGCGGGGCGTGTCCGGCGCCGGGGCACAGGTAGGTGAACCACGGTTTGTCCGGCGCGATGACCTTGGCGTCGCGGATGAACTCGATCGCCCGGTCGGCCAGGTCCTTCGACAGGTGGTAGCCCTGGTCCGGGGTCTGCTTCACCTCGTGGGGATGGTTGTCGTAGACGAGGTCCGGGTAGTACTGGTCGCTCTCCCCGCCGAGGAAGCCGTAGAACCTCTCGAAGCCGCGGGAGAGCGGCCAGTGGCGCTTGGAAGAGGCCATGTTGGCCTCTTCCGAGGGGCACAGATGCCACTTGCCGACGCAGTAGGTGTTCCAGCCGCGCTCCACCAGTACCTCGGCGATGTTCGCGTTCTCCGTCGGGATGCGCCCGTTGCTGTTGGGGAACCCGTTGGTGACCTCGGTGACGCAGGCCATGCCGTTGCTGGTGGCGTTCCGGCCGGTCATCAGGCACGACCGGGTGGGTGAGCACAGCGCGGTGGTGTGGAAGTTCGTGAAGCGCACTCCGGCGTCCGCGATACGGCGCATCGCCGGGGCCCTGACCAGGCCGCCGAAGAAGTCGAAGGTTCCGAAGCCCACATCGTCCCAGACGATGTAGAGCACGTTGGGTGCGCCGTCCGGTGCCTGCGGCTCCCGGTACGGCTCCCAGTCGGGCACCGAGTCGCGGATGTCCTGCGCGATCCTGCCCCGGAACTCTGCAGCCATGTCGGCCTCCTCGGGGTGCTGGGAGTACACCCAGCACAGCAGGCAGGCGACCGGCGCGACCTCACCCTCTCCGGGTGATCACGGCGCGGTGCGCCGGGTGGAGGCTCTGTGGTGAACGGCTGCGCGCCGCAGCCCTGTGAGGAATGGAGGCCGGCCATGGCCAGCACCGTTACTCCTCGTCGCCATTCGCCGGGCACAATGGCCGCCGCTTCCGGCCTTACCGTGTTCGCCGCGGTGTTGCTGATGATCGCCGGTATCCTCGACATCTTCCGCGGCATCATGGCGATCGCGAATGACGACGTCTTCGTCAACACCCCGAACTACGTCTTCAAGTTCGACCTGACCAGCTGGGGCTGGATCCACCTGGCCCTCGGGGTGGTCGGGGTGATCGTGAGCCTCGGTCTGTTCACGACGGCCACCTGGGCCAGGGTCGGGGGTGTGGCCATAGCCTCGCTGCTGATCATCGCCAACTTCCTGTCCGTCCCCTACTACCCGATGTGGTCGCTCACGCTGATCGCCATGTACGCGTTCATCATCTGGGGCCTGTGCGTGGTGCGGCGCGACGACGTCACCGACCAGCGGATGTGAGCTGCCCTGACCCGGCGCGAGGGATCACGGGACCCCCCGCTACCGGGACGGCGGCGCCGCGGAGGTCGCCGTGGTGCCGGCGTTGCGCTCGGCCGGCCGACGCGCCCTGCACGCTTCGGACCCGCCGGCGCGGTGATCGGCACCACCGGCCCGCATCCCCACTCGTACGGACCTTCCCGAGGTGCGCCCCGCGGCGTTGGCAGCGGCAATGGAGAGGAGGGAGAAGGACCCCGCTGGAGAAGCTGGAGTTTGCATGAGCCCGCGGCCCGGGAGGATCGTCCGCGCGACGGCCTCCGCAGTACTGATCGTGCTGACCTGCATCCTCGTCCCCGTCGCGCTGCTCACGGTGTGGATCCACGACATCGCACTCGACACGGACAGGTACGTGTCCACGGTGTCCCCGCTGGCCACCGACCCGGCGATCCAGGACGCGGCCGTCAACCGGATCTCCCATGCGGCGGACGTACGCGTGGACGGAGCCCGGGCCGCCGCGGAACTCGCCGGATGGCTGCACTCCCAGGGCCTGCCGCCACGGGCCACCGCCGCCGTACGAGGACTGGGACCGCAGATCGATTCCGCCACCAACAGCGCGGTGACGAAGATTGCCACACGGGTGGTGCACAGCGACGCCTTCGCCACGGTGTGGACGAACGCCAACCGAAGGGCCCACAACGCCGTCGTGCACGCCCTCACCGGGCAGGGCCGCGGCGCCGTCGGCGTCAGCGACGGCACCGTCACCCTGGACGTCGGAACAGCCGTCGACCAGCTGAAACAGCAGTTGGTCGACGCGGGCCTGTCCCCGGCCGAGAAGATCCCCGACGTCAACAAGCAGCTGGTGCTGTTCCACTCCGACCAGCTCGCCAAGATGCGCAAGGGCGCCCATGCGCTGGATGTGATCGGCACCTGGTTCCCCATCCTTGTCGTCCTGATCGGCGCCGCCGGAGTGCTCCTGGCCCACCGCAGGCGGCGCGCCCTCGCCCGTACCGCCCTCGGGGCGGCCTTCGCCTGCCTGGTGGTGGCCATCGGCCTGGTCGTCGCGCGCCGCTACTACCTCGACCACCTCCCGCCCCAGGTGCAGTCGAAGGCGGCCGCCGCAGCCGTCTTCGACACCCTGCTGCACTTCCTGCGGCTCAGCCTGCGCACGGCGATCGTGCTCGGGGTCGTGATCGCGCTCGGCGCCTATTTGATCGGTCCCGGACGGCTGCCGGTGGCGATCCGCGGCACCTCCGAACGCACTGCGGACTCCGCGGCAACCTGGGCATACGCGCACCAGGTCCGCACCGGCAGGGTGGGTGTCTGGACGCAGACCTACCGCCGGTGGATCACGCTGGCCGCCCTGCTGATCGTGGCGCTGGTCTTCGCGCTGTGGAACCACCCCACCGCGCTGACGATCCTGCTGCTCTGCCTCGTCCTGCTGGTGGTCCTGGCACTTCTCGCCCTCCTGGCAGCCGGCGGCCGTGCGACGCTGAAGGGGGAGCAGCCACCCCCGTCGCACGACGCCTCATGAGACTTCGTCGTTCCCACGCCGGATCCAGGGGCCCACCCGCAGGGGGTGATGCAGTGCGGGAGAGGCCCGGCCCACCGTATGAGGCGCAGGCCCTCACCGGCCGTGCAGCCGTCGCCGCGGCCCCCTGCGTGCGGAGGTAACCATGGACTACCCGCTGCTCGACGTGTTCCTGACCATGCTCTGGTTCTTCGTATGGATCTTGTGGTTCATGCTGTTGTTCCGCGTGATCGGCGACGTCTTCCGCGACGATGCGCTCAGCGGCTGGGCCAAGGCCGGCTGGACCCTTCTGGTCTGTGCACTGCCGTACCTCGGCGTCCTCGTCTATCTGATCGCCCGCGGGCGCGGGATGGGTGAGCGCGAGATGCGCCGGCTCCAGGTCCAGGAACAGGCGTTCCGCTCGTACGTTCAGCAGGCCGCCGCCCCGGGCCCGACGGCCGGGACCACCAAGGCGGACGAACTCGGCAGGCTGGCCGCCCTGCACGACCGGGGCGCCATCACCGACGCCGAGTACGAGCGGGCCAAGACCAGGGTGCTGGCCGCCTGACCACGTTGACGGATGCGGCGGCGCGGGTGCTCCGGCCACGGCGTCACCCGCCACGGGTGACCCCCCGGCCGGACCGCGCCGCCACGCTCGGAGCCATGAGCACCGTATGGCTGCCCGCCCCCACCGTCCGGCGTCCCGATGCCGTGGCCCGGCGCAGCCCCTTCCACCTGCTGGCCAAGCCCACCGGAGCGATCTGCAACCTGGACTGCACATACTGCTTCTTCCTCTCCAAGGAACTGCTCTACGAGGGCAGCAGATTCCGGATGGCCGACGAACTGCTGCAGGAGTACATCCGTCAGCTGATCGAGGCGCACGGTCCGGCACCGGAGGTCACGGTGGCCTGGCAGGGCGGCGAACCCACGCTCATGGGGCTCGACTTCTTCCGCCGCTCCCTGGAGTACGAACGCCTCTACGCCCGCCCGGGACAACGCATCGTCAACACCCTCCAGACCAACGGCACGTTGATCGACGCCGAATGGGCGCGGTTCTTCCGCGACAACGACTTCCTGGTCGGGCTGTCCGTCGACGGGCCGCGCGCGATGCACGACGCCTACCGCGTCGACAAGGGCGGCAAGCCGACCTTCGACCGGGTCATGCGAGGGCTGGACCACCTGCGTGCGGCAGGCGTGGACTGGAACGTGCTCACCACGCTGCACGACGCCAACGCCGGCCACGGCCGCGAGGTGTACGCCTTCCTGCGCGAGGACTGCGGTGCCCGGCACCTGCAGTTCATCCCGATCGTGGAGCGCACCACCGCGCAGCACCTGCCGGCCGCCGACGCGGGCTGGGGCGCCCGGGCCAAGGACCGGCCGCTGTACCGGCAGGAGGGCGAGCAGGTCACCCGGCGTTCGATCACCGGGGAGCAGTACGGCCGCTTCCTCATCGATGTCTTCGAGGACTGGGTGCGACGCGACGTCGGCACCGTCTACGTCCAGATGTTCGACGTGGCCCTGGCCAACTGGTACGGCACGCCACCGTCGTTGTGCGTGCACTCCGAGACCTGCGGCCGCGCGCTCGCCCTGGAGCACAACGGGGACATCTACTCCTGTGACCACTTCGTCGAACCGCGGTACCTGCTGGGCAACATCGGGCAGCGGCACCTGCTGGAGCTGGTGGACTCGCCCGAGCAGCAGCAGTTCGGGCAGCGCAAACGGGACGGTCTGCCGGGCTTCTGCCGCGAGTGCGACGTACGGTTCGCCTGCCACGGCGGCTGTCCCAAGGACCGCTTCGATGTGACACCGGACGGCGAGCCGGGCCTCAACCATCTGTGCTCCGGCTTCAAGAAGTTCTTCCACCACGTCGACCTGCCGATGCGCACCATGGCCGCGCTCCTGCGCCAGAACCTGCCGCCCGCCCTGATCATGCGGCAGTACGCGGCCGGCGACGCCCGGCGGCCCCACAACGCCCCCTGTCCCTGCGGAGGCGGCCGCAAGTGGGCGCGCTGCCACGGACGGCGGCCGCACCCCACCCGCGCCGGGTGATGTGTCCGCAGGTCGGCGGGTGCAGCGTGGAGCAGATAAGACCCTCTGACCGCCGCGGCAGCACGGCGGCCCGACACGGGAGGCAACCGTGGACTACACCCTGGCAAGCTCGGGCTACCCCCTGCTCAACGCGTTCATGACCATGCTCTGGTTCTTCCTGTGGATCATGTGGTTCGTCCTGCTCTTCCGTGTCATCGGGGACATCTTCCGGGACGACCGCATGAGCGGGTGGGGTAAGGCGGGCTGGACGCTCACCGTCTGCGTGCTGCCGTACCTGGGCGTCTTCGTCTACCTGATCGCTCGCGGGCGGGGCATGGGCGAACGCGACCGGCGCCAGATGCAGAGGCAGGAGGAGGCATTCCGCTCCTACGTCCAAGAAGCCGCCGCCGAAGCCCCCGTGGCCGGGCGGAGCAGTACGGACGAACTGGCCAGGCTCGCCGGGCTGCACGACCACGGCGACATCACCGACACCGAGTACGCGCAGGCCAAGGCGAAGATCCTCACGTCGCACTGACCGCGCACGGTACCGAGTCCGAGGAAGAACGGAGCCCCGGTATGAGCACTCTCGGACCGATCGACCTGATCATTCTTTCGTTCCCGGCCGGTCAGCCTCCCGACTCCTTCCTGGCTGCCGTGGAACAGGTCGAACGACGCAAGGACGTCCACATCCTCGATGCGCTGGTGGTGACGAAGAGCCCGGACGGGCGCATCGGCAGGACGGAGCTGTCGGACATCGCGAGCCTGGGGGACGTGGCCGCCGACATCGCCGCGCGCCGCACGCTCGGGATGGTCGGTCTCGACGACGTCAACGAGATCGCCATGGTGATGGATCCCGACACCAGCGTCCTCGCCCTGCTGGTGGAGAACGTATGGGCCCGAGAGGCCGCCGAGGAGGTCCGTCGGCACAACGGCCGTCTGCTGGCCACGGTGCGCATTCCTCATGAGCAGATCGCCGAGGTGGAGGCGGAACTCAGCGGCACAGCCACGCCGCAGACAACGACGTGACGCCCGCACGCGGCGGCACAACTGCGGAAGAGAAAGGACAGGACGATGCCTCTCGGACGACGCCGTCCCTTGCTGCGCGGCGCCCTGGTCGGCGGCACCGCCTACGCCGCCGGACGCCGGGCCGCGGCGGCCCAGCAGCACGAAGCGGACCAGCAGGCGGCCACGGACCAGCTCCAGGCGCAGCAGGCTGCCGCACCTGCTGCCCCCGCTGCCGGCTCCCAGCCGTCTGCGGGCAGCGCCCTGCTCGACGAGCTGACGCGGCTGGGAGAGCTGCGCGACCAAGGAGTGCTGACGGAGGCGGAGTTCGCCGCCGCCAAGGCGCGGCTGCTGGGCACGTGACGGCCGACAGGGCCGGCCCCGCTCCTTGGAGCGGGGCCGGCCCAGCTGTGGGTACGGGGTCTTGCTCCTCACGTCGGGAGCCGGCGCATCTCCACCACGTGCAGACCGAGCGACTGGAATCGCGCCAACAGGCCGTACAGATGGGCCTCGTCGGTGACCTCGCCGAACAACACGGTCTGGCGGGACGCGACGAAGCTGTCCAACTCGGGGAACGCCGCAGCCAGCGTGTCCGACATCTGCCCGTCGACGCGTATCTCGTAGCGCATGAGCAGGCTTCTCTCGACGTCGTCCGGTCCTTCGTGTCTCTGTGTCTCCATGCTGCGGCGGCAGGAGGCGGGGGACATCACCCCGGGCAGGTGAACGGGCCTCACAGCAGACCCAGCTCCCGGGCCCGGCGGACCGCCTCGCCGCGCCGGCCCACGGCCAGCTTGCGGTGGACGTTCTTCAGGTGCGTCTTGACCGTGTTGACGGACAGATGAAGATCGTCAGCGATCTCGTCGGTGGACATCAGCTGCGCCACCCGCCCCAGCACGTCCCGCTCCCGCTCGCTGAGGGGCTCGCGGGACGGGATCACGGATCTCTGCTTCACATGCGGGGCGTAGGAGCGCCCTTCCGGCGTGGTGGCCAGCCAGTCATGTCCCTGCGTGAGCGCGGGCCGGCGGCTCAGCAGCCGCGCCAGCCACGGCCCGGCTTCCTGGAAGGGCCGTCTCAGCTGATGAGGGCGGGAGACCGCGAGGGCACGCAGCACCAGGCTCTCCGCGGTGGCGGCATCGCCGAGCGCGTCGACGGCCTGTGCCCGAGCCACCAGAGCCCAGGCCGTGATGCCCGGTCCACGACCGGGGCCGTCGGCGAGTGCGTCGAGGATGCCCAGCGCCTGCCGGCTCGCGTCGGCAGCCAGGTACGCCCGCGCCTCGGCCACCAGGCCCTCCGGGGTCTGCGGCGGTTCGTCCTCGAAGACCTGCACAGCGGCCCGGGCGTCGTCCTCGGCCAGGCGTACGGCGGCCCGGGCCATCGCGATCCGGTCCTTCACCCACGGGGAAGGGTCCGCAGAGGTCAGCGGCTTCTCCGTCATCGCGTCGAGTTCCTGGAGCGCCCCCTGGGGATCTCCCTTCGCAAGCCGCAGACGGGAACCCAGCAGGGCGAGTTCGACGGCCACGATGGGATCGCGGGACGCGGCGGACGAGGCGACGGCCTGCTCGAGGTGGTCCCGCGCCGCCACGAGCTCGCCCCGGTCGATGGCGAGGGCGGCGAGTACGAGCTGGGCCACCCCCGTTCGCGCGGACGCCGGCAGACCGGAGTGGTCGGCCTCGGAGATCGCCGCCCTGGCATGGGACTCGGCGTGGCCCGGCCAGCCGTGCAGATAGTCGATCAGTGCCAGTCGGCCGAGGGCTTCATGCCGGGGGAAGGCCGTCGACGGCCCCTCGGCGGCCTGGGCGGCGGCGGACAGCGTCGAACGAGCGGCATCGAAGCGGCCGGCCCACAGCTGGGCCGATCCGAGGTCCGTGAGCATGAGGGCCGTCAGCTCCGGGCGCTGCTCCAACCGGTCGGCGGGCAGCGCACGCGCGGCTGCCGCCGCCGTCTCGGCTGCCGTCTCGGCCATGTCCGCCGAGCCCGCCACCCGAGCGGCGAGCACTCGCAACACGGCACAGCTGAATTGTGCGGCCGCTGCCTCGCGCGGGTCGTCGGGCAGCTTCTCCTGCGCATCATGCAGGTAGGCGACACCACGCTCCACGTCGTGGCGGGTCAGTTCGCGCGCCGCACGCACCAGATCGGTCGCGGGCCCGGAGGCGTCCGGGGTCATGGGGGCGAAGAGACCGTCCAGGCGCTCGGCGTCCAGGCCGGTGAGCATCCGGCCGATCGCCAGGTCGTCGATGAGCTCGGCGGCGGCCAGATCCCAGTCGCCCGCGTCCGCCGCATGCGGCAGCGCCTCGCTCAGCAGGCCCGCCCCGCTCAGCCACTTGGCGGCCACCCGGTGCAGCTCCGGCTCGAGGCCGGGGTGGCGGACGCGCAGATGGGCCCGCAGGATCTCGGCGAACAGCGGGTGCAGCCGGTACCAGGAATGCCCGATGGGCTCGACGAACGCGTTCGCGCGCTGCAGCTCGGCCAGAATGGGTTCCGCGTCGTTCCGGCCGGTGAGGGCATTGGCCAGATCCGGATGGGTCTCCTCGACGATGCTGGTGCGCAGCAGCAGGTCCTGGGTCTCCGCCGGGTGCGTACGGAGCACTTCGGCCAGCAGGAAGTCCGCGAGGGTGCTCTGGCCGGCCTCGAAGTCCGTCAGGAAGCCTTCCGGGTCGTCAGTGTGCTCGGCCGCCAGGGCGGACAGCCGTAGTCCGGCCGCCCAGCCGCCCGTGCGCTCGGTCAGCGCACGCGCCATCTCCGCCGACAGCGGCAGCCCGTGGCGATCGACCAGGGCCGCCGTCTCCTCGGAACGGAACGCCAGGTCGGCGCTGCGGATGTCGACGAGTTCACCGGCGGCCCGATAGCGGTGCAGGGGCAGCAACGGCTCCACACGGCAGATGATCACCAGTCGCAGGCCCTCGCCCGCGTGGCGGAGGACGAACTGCAGCTCATCGGCCACCTCGGCGGACCCGGACGTCCCGTCGAAGTCGTCCAGGACGAGGATCACCGGCACGTCCCGCCCGTCCAGCCAGGCCGCGAGGCGGGTCAGCAGCGAGTGGTCCACCTTTCCCGGGCGGGCCGGGCTGCCGATCCGGTCGGGCAGGGCGATCCCATGGTGCCGGAAGGCCTGCAGCACATAGGTCCAGAAGACGCCGGGACCGCTGTCCTCGGGGTCCACCGTCAGCCAGACGGCGGGCCCCGGCAGGCTCCCCGCGACCCAGTCGGCGACCAGCAGGGTCTTGCCCGCGCCGGCAGGCCCGTCGACCAGGGTCAGCGGCCCCTTGACTCCTGCATCCAGCTGCTCTGTGAGCCGGGGCCTGCGCACGAACGTTCTCGGGACCACCGGCACGCTGAACCGTGCGGCAAGCACCGGGTCACCGGTGGGGGTCAGCGCCCCCACCGGGGGATCCGGACGACCGCCTTCACCGGTGTGGGATGTGGGACCCATCACGTGCCTCATTGGTAATGGAGCGGTAAAACACCCGCTCTCCGATCGTCGTGCCGGGCGCGAGCCGCTGCAAGCGAGGACTCCGCCACAAGCCGATGGGGTCAGCCCGTCACAGCGGAGACGGTGCCCTCTTCGGGAGCATCGAAGTGGTCCGTGTGCAGGTCGGGAAGGATCTCGAAGACGTCGGCCAGCAGGGCGGGCCGCAGGATGCGCAGGAGGCGACCGCTGTCGGCCACCAGCCGGAGCCTGCCCTGCCGGGCCAGCACCCGGTTCCTTGCGCGGCACAGCAGGCGCAGGCCGCTGCCGTCGATGAAGGTCACGGGGCGCAGGTCGAGCACCAGGTGGGGGCGCGGGCCTGCGGTCAGGGTGTCGAGGCGTGCCGAAAGCGGCGTCGCCGTGAGCATGTCGATCTCGCCGCGCATCTCCACCACCGTCGTGCCCCCGATGACGCGTTCCGTGTGGCAGGGTGCCGGCCCGGTGTGGATTTCGGCCATAGACAGAGCAAAGCGGGATGTCAGGTACGGCGGTAGGGCCGGTCGGCCCTTTGCGCACGTCCGACGGGGGCCGGGTGGCTCCATGCCCTCGCGAAGGCGGACCGAGCGTCGCTCTCCGGCAGGGGCGGGAATGATGGCCCATTTCCTGCCCGGAGCACAGAAGGGAACAGCGACATGACTGCTCGGTTCGTCGTCGTAGGGGTCGACGGCACACTGACCGCCGATGGCGCCGGTGTGCATCGCCGAATGGCCGCCCGCCAAGCACCTGTCCGACGGTTCGCTGAGCATGTCGACCAACCCGTTCGCCGACTACCACGTCATCTACGCCGTCGTCGTCATCGCCCTTGCGGCGGCCGGCGCCGGAGCCACCTGGGGCCTGGGCAAGGCCTGGGCGCGACTGCCCTTCGTCAGCCGGAACCGCCGGCTGCTGTGACCTCGGCGTCCCGGACCGGGGCGCCGCAACGATGCGGTGGCGCCCCGCCGTCTCGTAGGACACTGCACGGCGCCTCATCTCCGGGACGCGCGGGACATGGGCAAACACGGTTCGTCGAGATGAGCGCCGACACCGAAGCGCTCGGAAGCGGCCCCGTCCGGCCTGGCAGCGAGGGCCGACCGGCCCAAGTCCGTCCCACGGGATCCGGACATGCTGGATCTACGGGTCATTCCAGGCGTCGGGTGCGGTCCGGCGGGGCAAGAGGGAGTGAGAGGCCATGGCTGAAAAGGCACCGTCTCGGACGGTCGAGGAACATGCGCTGGGCGATCTCGGACGTCGTCTCGTCGCACGGCGCGCGGAACTCGGACTGAGCCGGAGGGAGGCGGCCACCCGCGCCGGGATGGCGCCGGGCTACCTCCAGTACCTCGAGGAGTACTCCGGCGCCGCACCGGGTCCGGGTGTCCTGCTCCGGCTGTCCCAGGTCCTCGAGACCACCGTGCGGGACCTCACCGGCGGCGACACCGAACTGCCGAGCGGCCTGGGTCAGGCCTCCCGCAGCCCCGACTTCACCTCGCTGAGCGTCCCGGAGTGCCGGGCTCTGCTCTCCACCCATGGCGTGGGGCGGATCGCGGTGCCCACGGTCTCCGGGCCCGTCGTCGTGCCCGTGAACTACAGCGTCGTCGAGGGCGCGATCGTCTTCCGCACCGAACCCGGCAGCACGCCGTCGCAGGCGTCCGGCTGCCAGGTCGCCTTCGAGGTCGACCGCATCGACGACGCGTTCAGCAAAGGCTGGAGCGTGCTGGTCCGGGGCCACGCCCGGACCGTGACCGACCCCGACGAGGTGCGCCGACTCACCGAGGGCGCCCGCAGCGAGCCCTGGGCCGGCGGGCACCGCGACCAATGGGTGCGCATCGATCCCCTCGCCATCACTGGACGGCGCATCACGGTGTGACAGGGGACGTTTCGCGGCCGGGCGGGGACCGATGGACCCTCATCCGCAGCCGCGCCCCGACGGACGATGAACTGGACGCTCCAGCGTCGCACACAGGTGAGAGACGGGCTGGCTCATGTATCCCAACGACGGTTTCCGCGAACTCGAACGGCAGGAGTGCCTGCGTCTCCTGGCGAAGGTGCCCGTCGGCCGCATCGTCCACACCCGGCAGGCCCTGCCCGCGGTGCTGCCCGTCAACTTCTCCCTGGACAGCGACGGCGCGGTGCTCGTGCGCACCTCGGCGGCCTCCGAACTGGCCCGCGCCGTCGACGGCACGGTGGTCGCCTTCGAGGTCGACGAGGTCGACGCGGTGGCACACTCCGGCTGGAGCGTCGTCGTCACCGGGGCGGCCACAGTGGTGCGCGACCCCGACGAGCACGAGCGCCTGACCCGGACCGGCCCACGCTCCTGGGCGCCCTCGCCCGAGGAGGTCTTCGTCCGCATCCAGCCCGAACTGATCACCGGCCGCGAACTCGTGGGCGGACGCAGCCTTTACGGGATCCATCTGTCGCCCTGAGCGCCGCCGCGCCCGATGTCGGCGAGGCACGAACCCGCCAGGGCCGTCCGCCCCAGCCGCACTTCCCTGACGAGGACCCCGGGCCCGGTGAGGACGCTTGACCCACGTGCCCACTGCGCACCGCGGCAGACAGTGAGAGCGGCTCCGAGACGACACGCGGCCGCCACCCGCCCGGCGTGGTTGATGACGGCGCTCGCCACCACGGGCTTCGCCGTCAACTTCTGGGCATGGGCGCGGCTCAGCCCGCTCGGCCCCCTGCTCAAGGACTGCTTGGCTCTGACCTCCTTCCAGCAGTCTCTGCTCGTGGCGGTGCCGGTCGTGGTCGGTTCAATGGGCCGAATCCCTGTCGGCGCGCTGACCGACCGCCCCGCCGCCCTGGCCCTTCTGCACACCGAGCCGTGGGAGGCGGCCGAGGCACTACGCGCGCGGGTAGGTACAGCCGTGTCGGAACCGCTGCCCTTGATCCGACCGGCGGTGGTCGCGGGCTTGTCACGGCTCGGCGTCCTCGACGCGGAGGGCAAGGCGGGGACAGGCGCCGACGGCCCGGCGGGCGTGGGTGTGCAGCCGTGCCGGGACAGCCCGGTCCTTGAGCACGGGGTAGCCCCATTCGTCGAGGTGGATCAGCTCGGGCAGCAGTTCCGCGCACAGGCCCTGGCCCGTGCAGGCGATGCGGTCGATGCGCAGGCTCCGGGTGCGGGTCATCGCCATCCCTCCGGGGGTGTGGCAGGCGGTACGGGTATCCGGGGCGGCCGACGGGCTGCTTCGCAGACGCCGCGGGTGAGGTGCCACTCGACGTCCTCGGCGAAGGTGTGCAGTGCGGAGGCCGCGAGGCGGGCGGCGCCGTCCGGGTGGCGGCAGGCGCCCCGGTCCGGCAGCAGAGCGGTCCGGCGGTGCAGACGGGACAGCAGATCCGCGTCGGCCCGTCCGGTGGCCAGGGCGGCGAAGTCCTCGGCCACGGCGGGCAGGCCGAAATGGCAGGGGCCGCACTGGCGGGCGCCATGAGCGGCCAGATAGGCAAGTATCCGCGCCGTCTCGCTCAGCCCGCAGGTCGAATGGGCCAGAGCGACGAGCACGCCCGCACCGGGCGCGGCACCCAGTGGGGCCAGATCGCGGCGGGTGAGGGGCGTGTGCAGATGCTCCGCCGGGAGCCAGGTGCCGGCGAAGCCCCCCACCAGGACCGCCTGCACGGGTTCCGTCGGACCTCCGGCACGGTCGAGGACCGTGGCGAGGAGGGTGCCGAGCGAGACCTCGAGGACACCCGAGGCGGCGACGGCGCCGGAGACGGTGACGAGCGTGGTGCCGGGCTCGTCCGGCGCGCCGGCCTGCCGGAACCAGCGGGGGCCGTGTCGGGCGATGAGAGCCAGGTGGGCAAGGGTCTCCGCGTTGTGCACGAGCGTGGGGCGCCGGGCGACGCCGCGTTCATGGGTGCGCGGGCTGCCCTGAGGACGGGCCGGACCCCCGTTGAGCCAGCTCACCAGCGAGGTCGACTCGCTGGAGACGTAGGCGTGAGGGAGGGCGTGCAGGCGCACCCGCACCCGGTCGAGGCGGGCGTGCCGACGCTCGGCCAGAGCCGCCCCGAGCTGCCTGTACTGGGCCGTGCGGTCGCGCGGAAGGCACAGGTGGACAGTGTCGGCGCCGACCGCAGCGGCGGCCAGGACGGCACCGTCAAGGACAAGATGGGGCGCGACGGCGAGCAGGAACTGGTCTTTGCGGCTGGCGGGTTCGCTCTCCATGGCGTTGACGACGACCACCGAGCGGCCACGGCGCTCCGCAACCGCACGCAGTTTCCGCGCAGTGGGAAACCCGGCGCCGCCGCGTCCGGTCAGTCCCGCCGCCTCGACGGCCTCCACCAGGGACGTCGGCGTACGGCTCCCGGGAGGCGGGCCATAGCGCCCCAGATGATCGGTGAGTGCGGCCGGTTGCCCGGTGGAGTGCCACCCGGCGAGCAGACGAACCGCGGAGGGATCGACCGGCACGGCCCAGGGGTGGCCGGGCGCGAAGGCCTCCGCGGCCGAGGAGTTCATCGTCCACCTCCGAGGAGGATCGTCGTCGCGGCGGCACGCTGCGCCCAGCCGGGCTGCAACGGCCCCGTGGCGAGGAACGCCGCCAGCACCACCGGTACCGCGGTCGCAGTCACGGCGGCCACCAGACGCCCCGCGACCCGTCCCGGGCCCGCCTTCGCCAGGCGCCACCACACGGCAGCGACCACCGAGGCCAGACACCCGGCGTACAGCCACAGCTGGAGGGGAAGCCGGGTGTCGGTGCCGGTGCCCACCCCGTGGAAGAGAGCGAACGGCCAGGCCCCGTACGCCAGCCAGTGCACCGCCTTCCAGCGCCGCACCCCCAGCCGCAGCCGCAGTGCGCTCGTCACCAGCACGGCCAGCAGCAGATCGAGTGCGGCCGTGCCCAGCCCGAGCCAGAGCGGACGGTAGGCCGCTCCGAACGGCACCACGGACACCGCCCATCCCAGACGCACGAACGGATCGAGTACCGCGGTCACCACGTGCACCACGAGGAACACCAGGGTGAGCAGGGACAGGTTGCGGTGCAGCAGGCCGATCTCGAACCGGCCGATCCGGCGTGGTGCGGAGCGCCCGCCGGAGGCGATCCCGAGCACCAGGGTGGCGGTGAGCAGGATCAGGGAGAGGGTGCCGCTCGCACGGCTGGCGTACCACAGGGGACTACCGGTCAGCGCCAGGATCGTCATTGCGCGCCTCCCCGGGCGGTAACGCGGGAATCGGGCGGCCAGCCCCCGAGGCGTACGACATCGCCGTCGAGGCCGACCAGCCGCACGGGCAGGGCGGTGCCGCGCAGCCAGTCCAGGGCCCGCTCGCCCAGTACGACCGCGGCGGTACTGGCGGTGTTGGCGTCCACGCAGGTGGCGGCCGCGACGGTGACGGTACGCCAGACGGGTGTGGCGGGCTCACCGGTGGCCGGGTCGACGATGTGGTGCAGGGTGCGCCCGTCGCGCCGCCAGGTGCGCACCCGGATACCGGAGGTCGCCAGCGCTCCACCCGTCACGGCGACAGTCGGGCCCGGCTCCGTCATGGGCCGTGCGTGGTCGTCGGCGAGTGCGATCCGCCAGCCACCGTCCGGCGCCGGGCCGGCCGTCGCCAGGTCGCCGCCGAGGCTGACGAGAACCCCGCTGCCGGCGGCGGCAGCGGCTCTGCCGGCGGCGCGGTCCGCGGCGAGGGCCTTCGCGGTGGCGCCCAGGTCCAGTCGGGTGTGCGCGGGCAGGCGCAGCCGGCGGGTGTGCGGGTCGAAGACGATCCGCTGCCAACCCGGCGCGGGGCGGGACACGGGCAGCGGACGGGCGTCGTCGGGGCGCACGGAGGCGAAGGTGCAGTCGTAGCCGAGCGCGATCACCGCACTGCCCACGGTCGGGTCCACGGCGCCGTCGGTGATCCGGGCGGCACGCAGGGCGACCTGGAGCGCTTCGGCGAAGTATTCGCTGACGGTGATGGAGTGGCCTGCGCCCAGGTTCACGCGGGTGAGTTCGGAGTCGGGCCGGAAGCGGCTGCACGTGAGGTCGACGGCGGCCAGCTCGGCGCGCAGGGCCGCTGTGGCGGCGGACAGGGCGCTCGGGTCGGTCACGAGGAGGGCGGCAGTGGTACCCAGAGCGGGGAAGACGGTCTGGGCCGGCGCCGGGGCGCGTGTGGTCATGACGCCCCCGTCGTGGTGTGCGGCTGTCCCTGGGAGGGGGCCGGCGGCTGGGCGGGGGGCTGCGGTGCCGGCTGCGTGACCGGGGCCGCGCCCTCTCCGTCGTCCTCGCCCTGCTGGTCGTCCCCTCTTGCCGTGGTGGCGGTGGAAGCGGCGGAGTGCTGCGCAGGTGAGCTCGGCGGCGCGGGGGAGGCCGAGCTGCCCGGCAGCAGATGGGTGTAGAGGCTGCCCAGGGCCGCAGCGCCGGCCATGGCGGTGACGGCGATCCACCGGGTGATGCGGCGGCTGCGCCGTAGGCCGTGGTCGCGCGCGTGCGGGGAACCGGCCGGGGAGGGGGTGCGGTGGAAGTCGTCGGGCGAAGGTGCCATGGCGGCGCTCCTGGTGAGTCGGCGGCCCGCATCGGGTGCGTGCTTCTCCAGGCTGTGCCGACGGCACTCGGGAACTGGTTCGCGTCTTCTTCAGAACCCGTAAAGATCTACCGGCTCCGATCCGCAGTCCGGTCCACCGGTAAGGATCTCCACGCGACGCCCCGCTCGTTCCCGCGCTCCGGCCACAGCGGCAGATCCAGTACGACGGTCAGCCCGCCGCCCGGCGTGTCCTCCAGGCGCGCGGTACCGCCGTTGGCCGTGACCAGCCGGTGGACGATGGCCAGCCCCAGGCCGCTGCCCCTGGCCTCCGGGTTCCCGAACCGGTGGAATGCGACCGCCTTCGCCTCGGCCGTCATCCCCGGCCCGTCGTCCCGCACGCGCACCCGGGCCCGCCCGCCCGTCTCGCGGCCGTCGAGGGTGATGCTCCCGCCGGCGGGCACGGCCTCCACCGCGTTGGCGATCAGGTTGTCGAGGATCTGTTCCAGGTGGCCCGCGCCCAGCGCGACGGTCACCGCGGGTCCTGCGGACACGGTGCTGAGCCCCACCTCGCGCTCCTCCGCCACGGGCGACCAGGCGGCCACCCGCTCTGCCACCACCTCGTCGACGCGCACCGCGGTCGGCCGGGGTGTCGCCTGTTCGGCGCGCGCGACCTCCAGCAGTCCGTCGACCAGCCGGGACAGCCGGGCGATCTCCTCCTGGGCGGCGGCCAGTTCCGTCGCGGTGCCTTCTTCGGCGCCGGCGGCGAGGACGTCGAGCCGCAGCCGCAACGCGGCCAGCGGAGTGCGCAGTTGGTGGGACACATCGGCGATCACGGCCCGGTGGCCGTGCACCAGGGCTTCTGTGCGGGCCGCCATGGTGTTGAAGGTGGCGGCCAGCCGGCGCACTTCGGGCGGTCCGGCGCCGACGTCGGTCCGTTCGTCGAGGGCGCCCTCGCCCAGCCGCCGGGCGCTGGCGTCCAGTGTCGAGAGGGGACGGCCGACCCAACGGGCGAGGCGGACCGACAGCAGCACGGACGCGGCCAGGCCTGCGGCGCCGATCGCGGCGGACCAGCCCCAGATCGCGGCGATACGGGCGTCGAGCGGGGCGGCGGAGCGGGCCAGCACGACGGCTCCGGCGGGCCGTCGCACCTCACCGGCCGGTTCCGCGGCCAGTAGCCGGCCCTCGTTCTCCGGCGGTTCGGGCTCGTGCCCTGCCAGTACCTTCCCCACCAGTTCCGCGGCCTCCTCGCCTCGCGCCGCTGCCGTACAGGGCGTACTGGCCACCAGGCGCGCGGAGGCGTCGTACACCGCGGCGCAGTCCCCGGCCCGAGCCGCGGTGTCGAGTTCCTTGCGCATGGCGGCGGCCGGCTTGTGGTCCGAGAGATGTTCCTCGGCGGCCGCGGCGATCACGCGGGTGGCCGCCCGCTGGTTGTCGCGGTAGGAGACGCGCTCGCGCGCCGTCATCGACACCGCCAGCGGTACGACCGCCAGCACCAGCAGCACGGAGGTCAGAGCCAGCAGCGTCCAGGCGATCCGGCGGGTCACGGCTGCTCCTGGGACTCCTGGACCACTCCGAGCCGGAAGCCGTGCCCGTACACCGTCTCGATCAGCCCCGGCACGCCGAGCTTTCGGCGCAGCGCCGCGACATGCACGTCGAGCACCTTCGTGGGCCCGTACCAATGGGCGTCCCACGCCCGCTCCAGGATCTGACGCCGGCTCACCACCCGGCCCGGGTCGGCGGCCAGGCACTCCAGAAGGGAGAACTCCTTCGGCGTCAGAGCGACCGCACGGCCGTCGACGGAGACCTGGCGGGTGCGCGGGTCGAGCGCCAGCGGCCCGTGCCGCAGGATCTCCGGCTGCGCCGGGCGCCGACGGCGCAGCACCGCCCGGATCCGTGCCAGCAACTCGGCCAGCCCGAACGGTTTGACCAGATAGTCGTCGGCTCCTTCATCCAGGGTGACCACCCGGTCCGCCTCCTCACCCCGGGCGGTCACGGCGATGATCGCCGCGGTGGACCGGGCCCGCAGCCGCCGGCACACCTCGACCCCGTCGATGTCCGGCAGCCCCAGATCGAGCAGCACCACGTCGGGGGAAGGTGCGGCCAGCGCCGCCCGTCCGGTCCGCACGGCCTCGACCGCATAGCCGGCCTGCCGCAGACCACGCACCAGGGGCTCCGCGATGCCACGGTCGTCTTCCACGACCAGCACCCGCGTCTGGTCGGTTGCACCCGTGGCCTCGGGGTTCATGCCCGGCGCCCGTCTCCCTGACGAGGGGATCGACTACGTCGCCTCGCCTCCCAGCCTGCGTCCTTGCCGGGCCCCGGGGGCAGGGCCGTTCGTCCCGCCTTTCGACACAACCGCAGGCATACCGCTGCAGCGGCGAGCTACCCCGAGGACCCGGTGGGACGTTCGGGTCATCTGGCCTTGTTGCGCTGATAGTGGCGGGCGACGCGCACCCGGTTGCCGCAGCGGGTGGCCGAGCACCAGCGGCGGCGCGGATGGGCGGCCAGGAACAGCATCACGCAGTCGTCCGCCTCGCATTCCCGGATCCTGGTGACCGCCGGATCTGCCAGCAGTTCGGCGGCGGCCTCCGCGAGGCAGGCGGCAAGCCGTAGGCCCGGTGAGCCGTCGCGTCGGCGGGTGGCGGCGACCGCCGACCCGTTCCATGCCAGCTCGTTGATCGCCGGCGCGGCGCGCTGTGCCTGGTTGAGCGCGTCCAGGTCGGCGGCCAAGGGCTCGCGGCCTCGGCGGACGTCGTCGAGGGCGCGGGCGGTGTGCTCCCGTACGGCCCGCACGGCGGCCAGGTCCTCAGCGGTGACCGACTGTGGCACCTCGTCCGGCAGGCGGTCGGCCTGAAGGGCCCACCAGGCCCGCAGGTCGTCCGCGGTCGCGAGCAGATCGCCTGCGGTCGGACGGGTGTTGACCAGGTCCAGCGCCAGCGGTTCTCCGGTCAGCGGCACAAGATCGCTCATGCGGCTAATGATACATCTCCGGATTGACACGTTAGTCTGATCCGGGTATACCTAATGCATGAATCGACTTAGGAGGAATTAGCGTGCTTGTCGCAGCCACCCGCACCGTCCACCGCCACATCGATGTCGAGGGCGTCCGCGTCTTCTACCGGGAGTCCGTCCCGGAGCGTGCCGACGCGCCGGTACTGCTGCTCCTGCACGGCTTCCCGTCCGGTTCTCACCAGTTCCGCGGTCTCATCGACGCGCTCGGCTCGCACTACCGGATGATCGCTCCGGACCACCCCGGCTTCGGCCACACCCAGGCCCCGGACGGCTTCACCTACTCCTTCGACCGGCTCGCCGACATCACCGAAGGCTTTGTCCGGCGCCTCGGCCTCGACCGGTTCGTGATGTACGTCTTCGACTTCGGCGCGCCCATCGGCTTCCGTATCGCCGAACGCCACCCGGAATGGATCGCGGGCCTGGTCGTGCAGAACGGCAATGCCTACGAGGAGGGGCTCTCCGACGCGGCCCGCGGCCTCATCGCCCTGACCCCCGAAACCCCCGGCGCCGAGGACGCCATCCAGGGCATGCTCACCCTCGACGGCACCCGCAGCCAGTACGAGACCGGCGTCCCCGACCCCGGCCTCATCGCCCCGGACGGCTACACCCTCGACCAGCACTTCCTCGACCTGCCCGGCCGCAAGGAGGCCCAGCAGGCACTGATCTTCGACTACCACACCAACGTCGAGCACTACGACCACTGGCACGCATGGCTGCGCCGGCACACCCCTCCCACCCTCATCACCTGGGGAAGCAACGACCCCTTCTTCCCCGAGCCCGGAGCCCGCGCCTACCTCCGCGACCTGCCCGACGCCGAACTCCACCTCTTCGACACCGGCCACTTCGCCCTGGAAACCCATCTGCCGGAGATCGCCCCGCTGATCGGCGACTTTCTCGACCGCGCCTGGAAGTGATCAGGCCCGCGCAAAGGAGGACTGATGGACATCAGGAACGTCCAGCATGAGGGCGAGCAGGCGATCCAGCGGCAGGCGCGCGAGGGCGGTCCCGGATGGGGTTCTCCGATGTTCGGCCCCGAGATCCCCCATGGGTTCGTCCCGTTCGTCCGGGACCAGCGCATGCTCGTCATCGCCGGGGCCGACGACGAGGGCCAGATCTGGTCGACCGTCGTCGACGGACCGACCGGTTTCGCCGAAGTCGTGGACGAACGGACCGTCGTCATCGACGCGTTGCCCGCGCCCGGTGATCCACTCCGCGAGGCCTTCCGCACCGAACGGGACATCGGTGTGCTCGCCCTCCAGCCGCAGACGCGACGTCGGATCCGGATGAACGGAGTCGCCAGGCGCGACGGTGACCGCCTCGTCGTGCGGACCGAGCAGGTGCTGGGCAACTGCCCGAAGTACCTTCAGACACGCACCGTCGAGGAGACCGTGCCCGGCGGCGCCGGACCGGCCGTGACCGGCGAAGAGCTCAGTGAAGACCAGCAGCGGTGGATCGAGAGCGCCGACACGTTCTTCATCGCGAGCCTCTCGCCCGGGCACGGCGCCGACTCCTCGCACCGCGGCGGCATGCCGGGATTCGTCACGGTCGCCGGCCCGCGCACCATCGTCTGGCCGGACTACACCGGTAATCAGTTCTATATGACGCTCGGCAACCTGCATCTCAACCCGGCGGCGGGTCTGCTCTTCCTGGACTGGGAGAACGGCCACACGTTGCAGCTGACCGGACAGGGCCGGATCGACTGGGACCCCGCGCGTGCCCAGAAGTACCCCGGGGCCCTGCGAGTGGTTGAGTTCGACATCGCCAAGGTCGTGCAGATCGACCATGCCAGCTCCCTGAGGTGGGAGTTTCACGCCTACTCGCGGATCAACCCGCCCGCGCGCGCCGACGACGGACCCACCGGACCAACCGTGTCCGCCTGCCGGCAGAGGTGACCTGGGTCCGGCTTGCCACGGACTGTCCCCGCGCAGAGTCTGCTCCCGCCGCCCGCGCAGTCCCACCGGTTCCGTGAGGAAGCTGTCGGACCTCGCGCCGACAAATCCCCGGCGCCGTCCTCGGGGCCGAACGGCTCTCCCACGGAGCCCGTACGGCCCCGCGCCCGCGAGGCCCGACCCGTTGGATCCTCGACGGATGAACGCTGTGCATGCGTCGCCGCGGACACCGTACGCCATGCCCGGTTCCGGGATTGCGGCCCGGAATGACGGACTCCACGATGAGGACATGGCCGCTCGCCACGCCGACTGCCGCGAAGCCGTCAGGGCACGCCCCGTCGCGGCGCCCGAGGCCATCACCCGGCACCTGGTCACGCCGTGACGTCGAGCGGCCCCGCGGTGCAGACCCTGGCCACCCGGGCCGTCTTCGCCGCCCTGGACAGCTCGCCCCGCGGGCTGGCACCGGGCGACGTGGCCGTGCGGCGGGAGCGCCACGGCCCCAACGAGCTGCCGAGGGCTCGGCGCAGGGGCTGGTGGCGGGACCTTGCCGGCCAGTTCACGGATCTGTTCGCGGTGCTACTCCTCGTCGCGTCCGCGATCACCTTTCTGGCCTACGGCCTTCAGCACCCCCGGGACGTGGGGACCCTGCAGCTCGCCGTCGCGATTCTCTGCGTGGTGCTGCTGAACGCGGCCATCGGCTTCGTCCAGGAGTACTCCGCCGAGCGGACCGCCGAGTCGCTCCAGGCGATGGTGCCCCACACCTGCCGGGTACTGCGCGGCGGGGAGCGGCAGGAACTGCCCGCGCGTGACCTGGTCCCCGGGGACGTCGTGGTCCTGGAGGCCGGTGATGCGGTCTCGGCGGACTGCCGTCTCGTGGAGGCACACGAATTCGCAGTCAACAACGCGGCGCTGACGGGGGAGAGCGATCCCGTCGGCCGTACCCGCCAGCCGGTGGCGGCCGGGCCCGTGCTCGAGGCACGCAACTGCGTCTTCATGGGAACCGACGTCGTGGCGGGGTCCGCGAAGGCCGTGGTGTTCGCGACGGGCGCGGCGACCGAGTTCGGGCGCATCTTCCGGCTCGCGTCCGCCGCGCCACGCCAGAAGACTCCCCTGCAACGCCAAGTGGCCTCCATGGCCCGCAGGGTGGCGGGCGCAGCGCTGGTGATCGGAGCACTCCTGTTCGCGGTGCGGCTGCCCGCCGGACGGCCGCTCGTCGAGACCTTCGTCTTCGCCCTCGGCGTGATGGTCGCCCTGGTGCCCGAGGGCCTGCCCGCGACGCTGTCCGTGTCCCTGGCCATCGGCGTACGCCGCATGGCCCGCCGGCACGCCCTGGTCAAGAAGCTGCTGGCGGTGGAGGCGCTGGGCTCCACCACCGTGGTGTGCACGGACAAGACCGGCACCCTCACCCAGGCCGAGATGACCGTCGTCCAGCTGTGGGCGGGCGGTGTCCGCCATCCCGTCTCCGGCGTGGGGTACGCGCCCGCCGGTGAGGTGACCGACCCGCAGCCGGTGCGCGAGCTGCTCCGTACGGCGGCGCTGTGCTGCGACGCCCGGATGGTCCCGCCCGCGGACCACGACGGCTGGCGGGTCCTCGGCGACACCACGGAGGGAGCCATCCTCGTCGCCGCTGCCAAGGCCGGCGTCGACCTGGCGGCCGAGGAGGCCTCGACGCCCCGCGTGACGGAGTTTCCCTTCGACTCGACCCGCAAGCTGATGAGCACCGTGCACCGTGGCCCCCACGGCGATCTCCACGCCTGCGTCAAGGGCGCGCCGCAGGAACTGCTCGCCCGCTGCAGCGTCGTCGTATGGAAGGACGAGCTGCAGCCGCTGACCGAGGAGCTCAGGGCGGCGGTGATCGGTGCCAATGACGAACTGGCCGCCCAGGGACTGCGGGTGTTGGCGGTGGCGTCGCGGTCCCTGCCCGACGGCCGCCCCACCCAGGACGAGACCGAGTCGGAGCTTGCCCTGCTGGGCCTCGTCGGCATGCAGGATCCGCCCCGGCCGGAGGTCAGTGACGCCGTCGACGCCTGTCGGCACGCGGGCATCCGCATCGTGATGGTCACCGGCGATCACCCGCTGACCGCGGAAGCAGTCGCCCGCCGCGTCGGCATCGTCCGCCGACCCGATCCCACCGTTGTGACCGGCACCCGGCTGGACACCCTCGACGACGAGGCTCTGGACGCCCTGCTCGCCGGCTCGGGCGAACTGCTGCTGTGCCGGGTCAGCCCCGAGCACAAGATGCGGGTGGTCACCGCCCTGCAGCAGCGCGGCGAGACCGTCGCCGTGACCGGCGACGGCGCCAACGACGCGCCGGCCCTCAAGCACGCGGACATCGGCGTCGCCATGGGAGCCTCCGGTACCGACGTCGCCCGGGAGGCCGCCGTCATGGTGCTGCTGGACGACTCCTTCGCCTCCATCACCACCGCGGTACGCCTGGGGCGCTCCGTCTACCAGAACATCCGCAAGTTCCTCATCTACCTCTTCAGCCACAACATCGCCGAACTCACGCCGATCCTCGCCGCCACCTTCGCGGGATTCCCCCTGGTCCCGATCACGGCCGTACAGATCCTCGCGATCGACCTCGGCTCCGACGTCCTCCCCGCCCTGGCCCTGGGCGCCGAGCCGCCGGAGTCGGACGTCATGGACCGCCCGCCGCGCTCCCGGCGCGAGCGGCTGTTCTCCACCGCCGTGACGGGACGGATCCTGTTCCTCGGCGGCATCCAGTCCCTCGGCGTGTGCGCCGTGTTCTTCTGGCACATCCACGCCTCCGGCATCCCGTACGCCGACTTCACCAAGGACACCCCCGTCTACCGGGAGGCGATCACCATGGTCCAGGCAGGGATCGTGGTCAGTCAGTTCTTCAACGCGCTCGCCGTGCGCACCGACCGGCAGAGCGTGTTCCGGATCGGCCTGCTGTCCAACCCCTGGCTGCTGGCGGCCGGCTGCTTCGGCATCACGCTGATGGCGGCCATCAGCTACGTGCCGTCGCTGCAGGCCCTGTTCCACACCGCCCCGCTCGCCGCCGCCGACTGGGCCGTTCTCGTCGGCTTCGGCGTGCTGCTGCTGGCAGCCGAGGAGGCCCGCAAGGGATGGCTGCGACACCGTCGGCCTGCGGGCCGGAAGGAAGGAGTGCAATGAGGGTGATCATCGCGGGCTGCGGCCGGGTGGGATCCGCACTCGCCGTCCAGCTCGTCGCCGAGGGCCACGACGTCGAGCTCATCGACCGCAACGCCAGGACCCGCAGACTGCTGCCGGCCGGCTTCCCGGGCCGGTTCCACGAGGGCAACGCCTACAGCCGGTCCGTGCTCCAGGCCGCCGGGATCGAAAACGCCGACGCGTTCGTGGCCGCCACCTCGGGCGACAACAGCAACATCGTCAGCGCGCGCACGGCCAGGGAGACCTACCGGGTGCCCGTCGTCCTGGCCCGTATCTACGACCCACGGCGCGCCGACATCTACCGCGACCTCGGCATCCCCACCATCGCGAGCGTCCGCTGGACGGTGCACCAGATCCACCAGATGCTCCTGCACCGCCACCTCACACCGGAACTCACCTTCGGCAACGGGGAGACCCTGCTGGTCCGCTCCGAGCTGCCGTCCTACGTCAGCGGGCGCCGGCTGGCCGAGTTCGACGTGGACGGCGAGATCCGCGTCGTCGAGGTCACCCGCGGGGGCCGCTCGCTGGTGCCCGCACACAGCACCCGTGCCGAACCCGGCGACCTGGTCACCTTCGCCGTCGCGGCGACCGCGCTCGGCCGCCTGCGCGGCTTTCTGGACAAGGAGCTGGGGACATGAAGGCTCTCATCGCGGGTGCGGGACGCCTGGGCACCCAGATCGCCCAGGTACTCGCCGCGGCCCGCGGCGACGTCACACTCGTCGACATCGACGAGGACCGCGTCGCCGAACTCAAGGGCCATCTGCCCGTACGTCTCGTGGCCGGGGACGCCTGCGAACCCGCGATCCTGGAACACTCGGGCGTACTGACGGCCGACCTCGTCATCGCGGCCACCGGCGACGACGAGGACAACCTCGTCATCAGCCTGCTCGCCAAGCGGCAGTTCGAGGTGCCCCGGGTCGCGGCACGCGTCAACGACACCGAGAACACCTGGCTGTTCGACCGGAACTGGGGAGTCGACACAGCGGTCCCCGCGGCCACTCCGCTGATCTCCCTCATCGAGGAGGCGACCGGCGCCACGGACACCGTCGCCCTGCTGCGCCTGAGCAAGGCGGGCGTCGACGTCATCGAAACCGCCATCACATCGCAGTCCCGCGCCGCGGGACGCACGCTCGCCGAGATCACGCTTCCCGTCGGCACGGTCGTCGCCACCGTCATCCGCGACGGTCAACCCACCGTCCCGACACCCGGGATGCGGCTCCAGCCCGGCGACGAAATCCTGGTCGTCTCGCACGCCGCCACCGAACAGGAGATCCACGCCTCCTTCCAGTGACAGCAGTCTCCGCGCTGTCTGCGCGAAGGATCGTGGGCCTGGCGCACCACGACGTCCGGGCAGGCGGCGTGCTGGGCGCAGCGCCGACCGACCGACCGACCCCAGCATCGCCCGGGCGAACCCGCCGCGTCCCCGGCGGCCCACGACCAGCAGTTCCGCCTCCTCCGAGGCCCGGATCAGCACCTCGGAGGGATCGCCCTCGGCCAGACGTTCCTGCAGCCCGGGCGGGAGCTCGTCCGGGAAGACGGCGCGCAGCTCAGCCGCGAAGCGCTCCCGTGCCTGCGCGAGGTCGAAGTCGGGGTCGATCGCAAGGCCGCTCCAGCCCGCCTCCGACGGTGTCTCCCACGCATGGACCGCCTCCACCACACCGCCGACGCTCTGCGCATACCGCGCCGCCCAGCGCAGCGCCGCGCACGAGGAGGGAGAGCCGTCCACGCCCACGACGACCCGGTGCGTCGGCTCAGCAGATTGCAGGGTCACCCCTCGCGGGGCGGGCGTCATGACGAGGGCCGGTCGGCCCCGCGGGCCTGCCTGGTCGGCCCCTGCCGTCCACCCGCCGTGACGTGGGACGTTCCAGGTGGAGGACGTCAGCGAGGACGCCGGCACGTACGACAAATGGGGTGTCGACCGATGACGAAGACACACCGTGCGAAAGCGAAGAGGGTCAGGTTCTGGCGGTGGCGACGCAATCCCCTGCGGCGTCGCAGTGACCGGCTGGAAGCGTGGATCGTGCTCGCCGCCTGGACACTCGCCGTGCTCGGCGGCCTGCTCGCCGCGCTGGCGACGCAGACGGCGGTGCAGGACGACCTCGCCGCACGACGCGCGGACGTGCACTCCGTCTCGGCGGTGCTGACCGAGGAGGCGCCACGGATCCCGCCGGTTTCCACGTCGGGGTACAGCGACGACAGGGTGTGGGCGAAGGTGCGCTGGGCAGCTGCCGACGGTTCGACGCACACCGGGACCACAAGGGTCGAGCCCGGCACCGCCGTCGGCACCCGGGTCACCGCCTGGACCGACCACACGGGCAGGCTGGTCCTCGAACCCGCGAGCCCGACCGAGGCATGGCTGCAGACGGCGCTGTTCAGCTCCGCGGCCGCCATGGGAGCCGGGGCCGTGGTCCTGGCCGGCGAACGGCTCGCTCGCGGACGGCTGGACCGGCGGCGCCTTGCGCAGTGGGACGCGCAGTGGGCGCAGGTCGGCCCCCAGTGGAGGAAGCGGATGCTCGGCTGACAGAGGCCGACCGATCCAAGCCGGAGCCGGCCGGTCCGCGCGGCCGGGCGCCCGGCGACGACGCCGGAAAGGGAAGCGGTGTCGACTGCCACGGTCCCGGTGCCGTCGACGAAGAGAGGCACCCTGACCGTCCCGGGGCGGCGCATCGGGGCGCTCTGGCGCGCTGCGCCGCACTCCGTGTGCGCGGCCGACCTGTTCTCCGGCCGCGCCCACGTCTTCCACCGGCCGGGGCGTGCCCGGTCACCTGCGGTGCATCGTCTCCAGAGCCGCAGCCAGGACACGGGGGTCATGGTGCCCCTTGTAGACCGTGGGAGGCTGCCGGTCGAGTTTCAGGAGCCGGGCCACCGCGGTCCACGCGGTGCGTACCGAGTACTCGACGGTGAAGACGACGTCGTCAGGAACCTCCGCGAACTGCCCGATGAAGGCGAGGTTGACCGATGCCTCGGGCACGACACGGGGCCGGTCCTCGCGACGGCGGACCAGGAACTGGCTGGTGATGTACGGCATCAGGCAGGGCACGACGGTGGAGGTCTCCAGGACCCGGGCCGCCGACGACTCGTCGAAGTGCAGATGGTGCAGCACCTCCTCGAGGATCTCCCGGCCGGAGCACATCGTCATCGGCTTGCGCGTGTGGTTGCCCGCGCGGCCGGGGAACAGACCGTAACCCCACCACACGGAGACGCCCTCGGGCTGGTCGCGGTAGACCGGCTGGCGGTTGGCGACGATGGTCAGCAGCCAGTTGGAGCCGGTGAAGGTCATCAGCCCGCCCCTGCCGGTCTCACGGTCTGCGAACTCGGCCAGCGCGTCCAGGAAGACGGGGTCCTTGGCGGTGACCGTGAACGACTCCCAGCGGGACTCCTTGACGTGCTTGTCGAAGACCGCCGGGTTGCCGAAGTCCTCGCGCCCTCGGGCGATGCGGTGCCACAGCAGCCACGCCTGCGAGCGATGGCCGGGCGGGGGCGGTGCCGTGGTGTGCGTGCCGAGGCTGGAGGCGTCCGTCATCGAGCCGTTGGTGACCAGGACCAGATCCTCGGGAGTCACGGCGATCTTCTCGTCGCGGCCGCCCCGGGAGACATGGAGGGTCTCGACCGTGGTGCCGGCCTGCCCCGGCGCGAACCCGAGGTCGGTGACCTGGCTTCCGGTGTGCACGGTGACGCCACGCTCCCGCAGCCAGGCCGTCAGGGGACGCACGATCGAGTCGTACTGGTTGTAGCGGGTCCGGTGGATGCCCGACATCGACGCGAACTCCGGGAAGAGATGGATGAACCGCCTCAGGTAGCGGCGGAACTCGATCGCGCTGTGCCAGGGCTGGAAGGCGAACGTGGTGCACCACATGAGCCAGAAGTTCGTGGTGAAGAAGTGCTCGCCGAAGCAGTCCGTGATGCGTTTGCCGTCCAGGTGCCCCTCGGGGCTCGCCAGGCACCGGACCAGTTCCAGCCGGTCGCGCTCGGAGAACCCCATGGAGGCGGTGTCGACGATCTTTCCGTCCCCGTCGACGAGACGTGCCACGTCGTCCCAGGCGAACTCCTCGTGCCCCGCCAGGATCTCCTCGGTCACGGACACCGCGGGATCGTCGAGCGTGGGGATCGCGGACAGCAGGTCGTACGTGCAGCGGAACTCGGCCTCGAACATCCGCCCCCCGCGCATGCTGTAGCCCGCGTCCACGCTGCCGCCCGCGTCCAGACTGCCCCCGACGGTGTGCTGTTCCTCGAAGAGGTGGATGTCCGCCCCGTCGAATCCGCCGTCACGGATCAGGAACGTGGCCGCGGCGAGCGCCGCGATCCCGCTGCCCACCAGATACGCCTTCGCCATCACGCAACTCCTCGTCCTCGCCCGCCGATTCGGGAACCACGACGCCCACGGTTTCGTGCGCCCGTGGGCCTGGTCAGTGGGCCGTTGGTCACCTGTGCGGGCCGGTCGGCCCGCGTCCCGCCGCGGCAGCACATGACAGCGGCCCGATCGGTGGACCGCCACCGACCGGGCCGTTCCCGATGAGCCCTTACGCCGACTGCTGACCGCCGCCACGCCATGGCGGCGCCTCGGTCCGCTGGCCGTCTTCCCAGGCGTGGGCGGCCTTGTCGGTCTGGCGGCGCAGCCGGTCCTGGAGCAGGTCCACGACCGCCCGGCCGGTGGACTCCTCGGCGAGGACCACCACCTGCCGGCCGCCGACGTGCAGGTCGGCCGTGGCCAGCCAGGGCCGGTCGGCATGGCGGACGGCCGCCCGCACGATCCGTACCTCACCGGTGATGGCGGGCAGACCGGAACGGCCGACGACGGCGTCGATCTTCATGCGGGCGTAGGCGAGGGTCTCCTGGTCCACCGGGCCGTCGAAACGCAGCCGCACCGCGGGTGCCGCCTTGGGGTTGTCGCTCGTCATCGTGGATCCTTTCCTGGAAGGTCGCAGCGCGGTTCAGGCCGCGCTGCCGGGCAGCCACAGGTCGGGGCCGAAGACCTCGTACCGGATGCGTCGTGCCGGAACGCCGGCGCCGAGCAGCTGGGCGCGGACGTCGCGCATGAAGGGCAGCGGGCCGCACAGGAACACGGTGGCGCCGTCGGGGAGTTCGACTCCGGAGAGGTCCATCAGGCCCTCGCGGGCGTCGGGTTCCTCGGCCCGGGACGCTCGTACCAGAAGAGCGCACGGGCGTACGGCAGTTGTGCGACGAGCTCGCGGGTCTCGGTGCGCAGAGCGTGGTCGGCGGGGGAGAGGTCGGCGTGCAGGACCAGCACCGGGCGGGTCGAGCCGCTCGCTTCGAGATGGGCCAGGACGCCCGTCATGGGGGTGCAGCCGATACCCGCCGAGACCAGCACCAGAGGTTCGGTGCCGGCGGCAGGCCCTTCGAGGAACACGTCCCCGAAGGGTGCGGGGAGGGTCAGTTCGGCTCCCTCGTGGACCTGGTCGTGCAGCAGGTTGGAGACCTCGCCCTCCGGATCGCCGGTGACCCGCTTGACGGTGATGCGCCGCAGCTCCCTCTCCGGGTCCGAGGAGAGACTGTACTGACGCAGCTGGTGGACCCCGTCCGGCATGAGCATCCGCACGCTCACGTACTGGCCCGCCCGCGCCCGCGGTGCCGGTCGGCCGTCCGCCGGGCGGAGCAGGAAGGACACCACGTCGGGGGCCTCGGTGCGGCGCTCGACGACCGTCCACTGCCGCCAGGTCCGGCCGGGCTCGACGCCCGCGTCCTGGTAGAGGCGCGCCTCCCGGCCGATCAGAGCGCCGGCCATCAGCCAGTACACCTCGTCCCAGGCGGCCGCCACCTCCGGGGTGACGGCGTCGCCGAGGGTCTCGGCTATGGCACCGAACAGGTACTTGTGCACGATCGTGTACTGGTCGTCGGTGACCCCGACGGCCGCGTGCTTGTGCGCGATCCGGGCCAGCAGGGCATCGGGCCGGGCGTCCGGGTCGGCCAGCAGCGCGGTCGCGAACCCGGCTATGGAGCCGGCCAGTGCGCGCCGCTGGTCCCCGCTGGCCTGGTTGCCGCGGTTGAACATCCCGTCGAGCAGTTCCGGCCGGTCCCGGAACATCGCCCCGTAGAAGCGCGTCGTGATCTCGTCGAGCGCTCCGGCCACGGCGGGCAGGGTGGCACGTACCACGGCGGCGGATTCTGCGGACAGCATGGAGCCTCCCGGACGGGGGAATCGGGGTGTGAAGACCGCCGCGTCGAATGCGCGGCGACCTTCTGTGTAGCAGTCGTCCTGCCGTGTTTCGGCGCCGTTTCGGGGCGTTGGACGCAGGAGGGGCCACATGGCCCCATGGGTTGGGGAACTCCGGCCCCATGGCCCGCCCGGGCCGTGGGGCCGTGCGGCGCCAGGGACCTGTCCCTTGGGCCCTGTCCCCGCGTCGGGCGGGGGACGTGTCCGCGCGGCTGCGAATCGCGCGGGCACGCGGCCGACGACCCACGTGCGGCCACGACCCTTCGCAGGGCCGTCCCCCTGGCGCGGACGCCGTTTCCGGCGGGGACGGGGGAGCCCCTTCGGATGCCGGGCCCGGCGTTCGCGCTCACCTCAATGATCACGCCGTGGCCACGGGGGGATCAGGGGCGACCGGACCTGTTTGAGGGACGGTCGGGTCCTTGCCACGCAGGGGTGGCCTGGTACACGCGGGAGGCCGGAGGCGGCTGCTCCCCGGCGAGGAGCATCGCCGGATGTCACGGCGCGCGCGGCGAGGGGCCGCTCGCCCGGTGTCGTACGACAGGCACCCGACGAAATACATCGTTCGGCACCCCGAAGCAGCACCCGTGCTGGACGCCCCCCGCTGAGCTGCGCCGATGTTCTCCGCCGGCTCGATGGGACCCAAGGCCGGGGCGGCCGCCCAGTTCGTCGAACGCACCGGCGCCCTGGCCGCGATCGGCGCCCTGGACGCGGCCTACGAGGTCGTGCACGGCCGCTCCGGCACCACTGGTCCGCTGGTCCGCCCCGTCCCGCCCGCAGCCCGAGAAGCGCCCTGCGCGGGCGTCAGGCACCCGCAGCGCGTGGGCCGACCGGTCCCCGGCAGGGACTTGAGGCCCCTCCTGCCGCAGCCGCGCCGCCCGAAAACTGGCAGAGCAACCCCGAAGGAGGTCCGCACATGCCCACCATCACCGTCGGCCTCGACGGCTCACCGCAGAGCCTCGCCGCCGCCGACTGGGCCGCCCGCGAGGCAGTACAACGCGGGGCGGCGCTGTGCCTGCTGCACGCCCGGGAACAGCAGTCCCATCTGGTCCCGGCCCTCGCCGGAGTTCCCGTCCCGGGCGCAATCGACACGCAGCACGGGTGGGCCAAGACCCTGCTGGACGACGCGCAGTCCCGGCTCGCCCACCGCCACCCCGGTCTGGACATCGGCACACAGCAGACCGGGGGTCGGCCGGTCGCGGCCCTCCTGGCCGCCGCCGAGGAGACCGACCTGCTGGTCCTCGGATCCCGGGGTCTCGGCACGGTCGCCGGGTTCCTGGTCGGCTCCGTCTCCCTCGCCGTCGTGGCCCGTGCCGCGCGGCCCGTCGTCCTCGTCCGGGCGGGCGAGCGAGCCCAGGACGAGCACCTGCCGGACGCCTCGGGCGGCGCGTCCACCACGACCCCGTACCGGGATGTACTGCTCGGGCTGGACCTGGACGACCCCGGCGACGCACTCATCGGCTTCGCGTTCGACGCGGCCCTGCGCCGTGCAAGCGGTCTGCAGATCATCCACGGCTGGAACCTGCCGACCTCCCACGGCTACGGCAGCGCCATGGACGTAGGGCTGAACGAGGAACTGGCCGAGCAGGTGCGACACGCCCTGACCGACACCCTGCGGCCGTGGCGGGACAAGTTCCCCGGCGTGGAGGTGCATGCACACGCCGTGATCGGCAGCGCCGGCCGTCATCTCGTGCACGCCTCACGCGATGCGGGCCTGGTCGTCGTGGGCCGCAGTGAACGCCACACCTCGATCGGCGGTCACATCGGTCCCGTGGCCCACGCGGTGCTTCAGCATTCCGCCGCCCCGGTCGCGGTGGTGCCGCACCACTGATCTCCCAGGTCCTCAGTAGACGGAGGCGGGCCACGAACAGGCAACAGCGGTGATCACGCCCACGTCCAGCAGTACACCGACGGTCAGCCACGGGTCGAACCAGACTGCCTTGAGCACCAGGCCGCTCGACGCGGCGACCAAGGCGGCCGTGGGCCACCAGCCGGCGTCCGCCAGCACTCCGGCGCCGGCGACGGCGTACACCACCGCCGTGTACCAGGCCAGCACGAGCGCCGCGGCCCCAGGCCGGGGCCGGGCGGACGCCCGCGGCCGCCAGCACCCACGAGTGCCCGGGAGTGAACGGGGCCGCCGTGCCGGGCTGCTGCGGCGCCGTCCACACGCCGGGGTGCAACAGCCCGTGCACGATCAGGAACGCCCCCACCAGCAGGGTGGTCACGACAGGTCACCGGGCGCGAAGGGTTCGTGGGGCTCTGTGCCGCCCATGTCGAGCCGGAAGGGCGGATAGGTGTCCGTCATCAGGGCGGCATAGGCGGCCACCCGCAGCACCCACCGGTTGAGCCCGAGGATCAGGTCGAACAGGGCTGGCGGGTACTTCTCGGTGAAGGCCAGGGTCACGGCGGCGATCACCGCCAGCACGGCCACCAGTCCGCCGTCCCACCAGCCGAGGTGCCAGCCGCCGAGGAAGAACCCGATCACGATGTAGTGCGGGACGGCCAGCAGCCACCACTTCACCAGGACCAGCCCCCGGGAGAGCCGCTCGGGGTAGGCGATGTCCAGCCGCGCGGGGTAGTCGGGCTCCTCGCTCAGGCTGAACGGCGGGTACCGGTCGGTGCCCAGGGCCGCGTACGAGTAGTACGCCACCCGCCAACTCCAGCGCAGCACGCCCAGGTTGAAGTCGAACAGGGCCCGTGGATAGCGCTCGGTGAACAGGATGCTGAAGAACGCGATCACGCTCACCACGGTGAAGGCGATCCAGAGGAAGAACAGGACCACGTAGTGCGGAATCACCAGGATCCACTTCACCAGCCACAGCCACCGGGACAGCGGCGCGTCGAGCACAGCGTTCACCCGCACAGGACGGTCAGGTGTTCCTGCCAGGGTCGTCATGGTGATCAGCTCCTTCGGCCCGTGGTGCCGCCGCGGCGACCCGGGCCCAAGTCCAGCGTGGGCGCCGAAGCCCGGTCCGGACGAGGGCCGTCGGGGTCGATGCGGGGGCCGTCGGTCCCGGTCGCGCGGTCCCGCCTCAGCCGCCGTCCTGGCGGCTTGCCCAGGTGTCCGTGAGACGGATGCCGGTGACCAGGTCGGGCCGGATACGGACCGCGTAGTCCATGGACTGCTGCACCCACGGATGCAGCAGCCGCTGATAGCGGGCCAGCTCCTCGGGGTCGGTGACCAGCCGGGCGTAGCCGGTGGCGACCACGCTCCAGCCGAGGTGCGTGGCCGGGTCGATGGTGTCGGCCTCGTAGGCCACGACCACGCCCGACGGGGCGGACTCGCCTGCTCGGGAGGTCAGGGCCGCGCCCTCGTGGGTGCGGATGACGATGTCACCGTGGTCCAGGATGTGGTTGACCGGTCGGATGGTCGGCAGCGCATGCCGAGTGAAGACGATCCTTCCCACGGACACGCTTCCGAGCAGCCGCAGCGCTTCGCCGCTGTCGAGTTCGATGCTCAGGCGCGGCCCCACGGGAACCGGGTGGGAGTTGTCGAGGCGCATGGCGGGTTTCCGTACGGGTTGGCGGCTCATTGCTGACCGTCCATGGAACTCCCCTGCCGCACCAGGGGTAAGGGCCGTTCGGCCCTCTTCCGTGTCCGGTCGGCCCGGAGGGGTACGCGAGCGGTCTGTTGTCGGGCCGAACGGGTACCGGCGTATGGAGACCGGCGCGGGATCGGGGCCGACCGGCCCTGGCCCTGCGGGTGGTCAGGGGCGAACATCCCGGAAACCGGCGCAGACGATCCGGCGCGGAGCGCAGGACGAGGAGCATTCGATGGCTGACAGCGAGCGGCCGGGCCCCGAGGGCCCGATCCGGGTCTTCCTGCTGGACGATCACGAGGTGGTACGTCGAGGAGTGCGCGACCTCCTCGACGACGAGCCGGACATCACCGTGGTCGGCGAGGGCTCCACCGTCGAGCAGGCCATGGTCCGTGTTCCGGCGCTCCGCCCGCAGGTGGCGGTACTGGACGTGCGGCTGCCCGACGGCGACGGTGTGACGGTCTGCCGGGAGCTGCGCTCACGCCTGCCCGAGCTGGCCTGCCTCATGCTGACCTCGTTCGACGACGACGAGGCCCTGCTCGACTCGATCATGGCCGGCGCCTCCGGGTACGTCCTCAAGCAGATCCAGGGCTCCGACCTGGTGTCCGCCGTGCGCACGCTCGCCGCCGGCCAGTCCCTGCTCGATCCCAGCGCCACCGCCAGGCTGATGGCCCGGCTGCGCGGCGGCCAGCAGGAGGAGGAGCCCGACCCGCTGCCGGGCCTGACCGACCGGGAGCGGGAGATCCTGTCCCTCATCGGCGAAGGTCTGACCAACCGGCAGATCGGCCGGCGGCTGTTCCTCGCCGAGAAGACGGTGAAGAACCACATCTCGCGCCTGCTGGCCAAGCTAGGCGTGGAACGGCGCATCCAGGCAGCCGTCATCGCCACCCATGCCGAGGACCGGCTCCGGAGGCAGGGCCACTGACACCCAGGGCCGAACGTCCCCCGCTCGCCCCCGTCCGGCCCAAGCCCCGCCCGCCCGCCGTCAGCAGGCTGGCGGCAGACCCCGGACACAGCCGGGCGACGACAGGGAGGGCGACGGACATGAGCGTACGCGTGGGCATCAACGGCTTCGGCCGCATCGGACGCAACTACCTGCGCTGTGTGCTGGAGCGGGCCGAGGGCGGCACCGGCACACCCGTGGAGGTCGTGGCGGTCAACGACATCACCTCACCGGCGGCGCTGGCCCATCTGCTGGAGTACGACTCCACGTACGGCCGGCTGCACCGCACCGTCGAGCACGACGACAGCTCCCTGACGGTGGACGGCCACCGCATCGCCGTGACCGCCGAACGCGACCCGGCCGCCCTCGCCTGGGGCGAGCACGGCGTGGACGTCGTCATCGAGTCCACCGGCCGCTTCCGCACCCGCGAGCAGGCCGGAGCGCACCTGAGGGCGGGCGCCCGCAAGGTGCTGCTGTCCGTGCCGGGCAAGGGCGTCGACGCCACCCTCGTGATGGGCGTCAACGAGGGCACCTACGACCCCGACAGCGACCACGTCGTCTCCAACGCCTCCTGCACCACCAACTGCGTGGCCCCCATGGTGAAGGTGCTCGACGAGCGCTTCGGCATCGTCAAGGGCCTGATGACCACCATCCACGGCTACACCAACGACCAGGTGGTCCTGGACGGCCCGCACAAGGACCTGCGCCGCGGCCGCAGCGCCGCCGTCAACATCATCCCCACCAGCACCGGGGCCGCACGGGCCGTCGGCCTCGTCCTGCCGGAGCTGGCCGGCACTCTCGACGGCATCGCCGTACGGGTGCCCGTGGAGGACGGCTCGCTGACCGACCTGAGCGTGGTCCTCGAACGGCCGGTGACCGCGGACGAGATCAACGCCGCATACCGGGAGGCCGCGGACGGTCCGCTGAAGGGCGTCCTGCGGGTCTCCGACGCGCCGATCGTCTCCCGCGATGTGGTCGGCGATCCCGCCTCGTGCGTCCTGGACGCCCCGCTGACCCAGGCGAACGGCGAGCTGGTCAAGGTCTTCGGCTGGTACGACAACGAGTGGGGCTACACCAACCGGCTCCTCGACCTGACCGAGTACGTCGCCGCCCGCCTGTCGCGTCCCTGACCGGCGCCGGAGCCCGTAACCTGGCCCGTTCCGTACCGCCCCCTGCCGTGGACCGTTACCGTGGCACATGACCGATGTGGTCGGCCGTCGGTATGGCACGGGGAGCTGGAGGAACGCCGGTGGGAAGCCCTGAGGAGTCCCAGGCGCCGCGCGTACGGCTGCCGCAGCTGAGGCTGGACGAGCTCCTGGGGGAGCTGCAGGCCCGGCTGGACGCGGCGCGCGGGACCCGTGACCGGGTGCACAGCCTCCTGGAGGCCGTCCTCTCGGTGGGCCGGGAGCTCGACCTGGAGCAGGCGCTGCGGAGCATCGTGGAGGCCGCGGCGACGCTGGTCGACGCGGAGTACGCCGCCCTCGGTGTGATCGGCCCGGACGGCAAGCGTTTGTCGGCCTTCCACACGATCGGGGTCACGGAGGAGCAGATCGCCAGGATCGGTCCGTTCCCCGAGGGCCACGGCATCCTCGGGGAGCTCATCCGCCACCCCGAGCCCCTGCGGCTGGCCAAGATCTCCCAGCATCCCGAGTCCTACGGCTTCCCGGCCCACCACCCGCCGATGAACACCTTCGTCGGGGTCCCCATCCGGGTGCGCGACCAGGTGTTCGGCAACCTGTACCTGACCGAGAAGCGTGGGGGCGTGCAGTTCGACGAGGAGGACGAGTCGGTCCTGGCGACACTGGCCGTGGCGGCCGGTGTCGCCATCGACAACGCCCGCCTGTACGAGGAGTCCCGGCTGCGCGAGCGCTGGCTGCAGGCCAACGCGGAGATCACCCACGACCTGATGTCCGGCCGTGCCCGCTCCGACGTCCTGCGCCTCATCGCCGAGCGGGCCGGGGAGATCACGGGATCGGCCCTGGCCGCGGTCGCACTGCCCATGGAGGACGCCGCCTCGCTCGCCGTGGAGATCGCCGTCGGGATGGACGCTGAGGCGCACCGTGGCCTTGTGCTGCCCATGGACCGGAGCCTCATGGGGCTGGCGTTCACCGAGGCCGCCCCGGTGACCAGCGAGGATGCCGCTCACGACGAAAGGATCTCGCGGGAGCCGCCGCGTTTCGAGGGACTGGGTGCCGCAGTGGCCGTGCCCATCGGTACGGGCGAGCCCGGCCCGCGCGGCGTGGTCCTGCTGGCGCGCAAGGTCGGCCAGCCGATGTTCACGGACATGGAGACCATGCCCCTGCAGGCCTTCGCCGCGCAGGCCGCCATCGCGATGGAACTGGCCGAACGCCGCCGGGACGCCGAGCAGATCGCGGTGCTCGAGGACCGTGACCGGATCGCCCGTGACCTGCACGACCTGGCGATCCAACGGCTGTTCGCCACCGGCATGACGCTGCAGAGCGCGGGCCGCTTCATCGAGCATCAGGAGGCCGCCGAACGCGTGGTGCGGGCGGTGGACGACCTGGACGAGACCATCAAGATCATCAGGTCGACGATCTTCGGTCTGCGGGCCCGGGAGGGCGGCGCCGGAACCGGACTGCGGGCGCGAGTGGTGCGTGTGGTCGGCGAGGCGGCCCCGGTACTCGGCTTCGCACCCAGCGTGCGGATGGAAGGCCTGCTGGACACCGACGTGCCGCAGGACATCGCCGCCCATGTCGAGGCAGTTCTCTCCGAGGCCCTGACCAACATCGCCCGGCACGCCGGCGCCGACCGTACCGACGTCGTCCTGGAGACCGACGGCCGCGAGGTCCGGCTGACGGTCACGGACAACGGCGTGGGCATCCCGCCCGGGGGCCGCCGCAGCGGTCTGCGCAACATGGCCGAACGGGCGGAGCAGTTGGGCGGAGCGCTGGACCTCGACACCGGGCCCGCGAGCGGCACCGTACTGGCCTGGCACGTACCGCTGCCCCGGGAATAGCGGCCCGCTTCTCCTCATGGTGGCTGCCTCCTGACGTGAGCCCACCAGGCCCTGTCCCAGGGGCCCTTCGGCCTCTGCACCCTGCCCCGCCGGGCGGGTGAGGCTGGTGGGGCCGGACCGGGAGGACGGCACACAGGAGGTGGCATGGACGCTTCCACCGCGGCCTCGGTGCCCGCGCTGCGCGCCGCACACGAGCGATTCGTCACCGCGCCACAGGCACCGCCGGGCGTGCGTGGTCTGGTGGCCGAGTCATGGCGGCGCTGCGCCGCCACCGATGTACGGGCCGACGGCGGCCGACTGCCGTCCCTGCGTACCACGTCCGAGGAACTGGCCGCCTACCGCCGCACTCACCCGCTGGCCGGCGTACTGCCCCTGTTCCGGGAGCTGCTGGGGACCGGGGCGGCGGACGACGGGCACATCTTCGCGGTCGGGGACGCGGACGGGACCCTGTTGTGGGTCGAGGGCGACCGCGCCACCCTCGGGCGTGCCGAGGCCATGCACTTCGCCGAGGGCGCGCGGTGGTCCGAGCGACAGGCGGGGACGAACGCCCCGGGCACGGCGCTGGAGTTGGCGCGGGCCGTCCAGATCGTCACCGGGGAGCACTACAGCGCCGCCGCGCATGCCTGGTCGTGTGCCGCAGCGCCCGTGCGCGACCCGGCCACCGGCCGCGTCCTCGGCGTGGTCGACCTCACCGGCGGCGCCAGCATCGCCACCCCGCCCGCGTTCGCCGCGGTGCGTGCGGCCGCGCTGGCGGCACAGGCGGAGCTCGCGCACCGGCCGTCGGCGCTGCTCGGCACCGACGCGCAGGCGCCCGAGGTCCGCCTGCGAGCTCTCGGCCGGGACAACGCCGTACTCGAGACCGACGGACGCGTCCTCCAGCTCAGCCCGCGGCACAGTGAGATCGTCGTCGCGCTCGCCCTGGCAGGTCACGGAGTGAGCGGGGAAAGGCTCGCCGTCGACCTGTCGGAGTACGAGGTGCCCGCCTCCACGCTGCGCGCCGAGATGACCCGGCTACGTGCGGTCCTCGGCCCTGACCTGCTCGGCTCACGCCCGTACGCGCTCCTGTGCACCGCTCACACCGACTTCGGCGACGTCGCCGACCTGCTCGCGGCGGGACGGGTCGCCGAGGCCCTGGCCCGCTACACCGGTCCGCTCCTGCCGCGTTCCGATGCACCCGTCGTGGTGGAGCAACGGCGGTGCCTGGACCAGCAGTTGCGTGGCGCCGTGCTGGCCGCAGGCGACACGGCGCTGCTGCGTCGCTGGGTGGGCGCCGAGTGGGGAGCCACCGACGCCTCCGCATGGCTGACCCTCGCCCACCGGCTGCCGGGCGGTTCGGCGCAGCGGGCGGCCGCCGCGGCTCGCGCCCGCGCGCTGGACTGCCGTCTGGCCGTTCCGCCGCAGGTCGCGCCGCATGCAGCGTGGTTGCAGCGTTCCCGCTCCTAGCGTTCGAGCATGAACCGATCGTCGTGTCCGGAAAGGGGACGATCATGAAGTACGAGCCTCCCGGCAGGCCCGACAGTCCCGTGGACGTCGCGCCCCGGTACGAGAACTTCATCGGCGGCAAGTGGCAGGCGCCCAGCACCGGCCAGTACTCCGTCAACCTGTGCCCCGCGACCGCGAAGCCGGTCTGCGAGGTCCCGAAGTCGGGCGCCGAGGACATCGAACTCGCCCTGGACGCCGCCCACGCAGCCAAGGACGCCTGGGGGGAGGCCTCCACAGCCCAGCGCGCCGCCGTCCTGAACAAGGTGGCCGACGCCATCGACGCCCACCGCGAGGAACTCGCCGTCGCCGAGAGCTGGGACAACGGCAAGCCGGTCCGCGAGACCCTGGCCGCCGACATCCCCCTCGCCGCCGACCACTTCCGCTACTTCGCGTCCGCCATCCGGGCCGAGGAGAGCGAGATCACCGAGATCGACAAGGACCTGATCGCCTACCACTTCCACGAGCCGCTGGGCGTGGTCGGCCAGATCATCCCCTTCAACTTCCCGCTGCTGATGGCCGCGTGGAAGCTGGCCCCGGCGCTCGCCGCGGGCAACACCTCGGTGCTCAAGCCCGCCTCACCGACCCCCTGGTCGATCCTGAAGCTGATGGAGGTCGTCGGCGACATCCTGCCGCCCGGCGCCGTCAACGTCGTCAACGGTCCCGGTGCCGAGATCGGCAAGGCGCTCGCCACCAACAAGCGCATCGCCAAGGTCGCCTTCACGGGCGAGACCACCACGGGCCGTCTGATCATGCAGTACGCGTCCCAGAACATCATCCCGGTCACCCTGGAGCTGGGCGGCAAGTCGCCGAACATCTTCTTCAACGACGTGGCCGCGAAGGACGACGACTTCCTGAACAAGGCCGTCGAGGGACTCGTCCTGTACGCGTTCAACAAGGGCGAGGTCTGCACCTGCCCCTCCCGCGCGCTCATCCAGGAGGACATCTACGAGGAGTTCATGGGCCGCTGCCTCGAGCGCATCCGCGCCATCAAGCAGGGCGACCCCCTCGACACCGCGACCATGATCGGCCCGCAGGTGTCGAAGCAGCAGATCGAGAAGATCGCCTCGTACGTCGAGATCGGCCTGAAGGAGGGCGCCGAACTGCTGGCCGGCGGCCACCGGCCCGCCGTGGGCGGCGAGTTCGCGGACGGCTACTTCTACGAGCCGACCGTCCTCAAGGGCCACAACAAGATGCGGGTCTTCCAGGAGGAGATCTTCGGCCCCGTCCTCGCCGTCACCACCTTCAAGGACGAGGCGGAGGCACTGGAGATCGCCAACGACACGCTCTACGGCCTCGGCGCCGGCGTGTGGAGCCGCGACGGCGCCCTCGCCTACCGCATGGGCCGCGCCATCAAGGCGGGCCGGGTCTGGACGAACTGCTACCACCAGTACCCGGCGGGCGCGGCGTTCGGCGGCTACAAGGTCTCCGGCATCGGCCGCGAGACGCACAAGATGATGCTCGGGCACTACAGCCAGACCAAGAACCTCCTGGTCAGCTACGGCACCAAGCCGCTCGGGCTGTTCTAGGGGGAGTGCGGCGACATGTCCGAGAAGGTCGAACACGGCACCGTCGGGCGCGTCACCGCCACGCGGGCGGCGCGCAGGGCCATCGCGGCCCTGTGCGCCGCCCACGGCGGGCCGGTGATGTTCGTCCAGTCGGGCGGCTGCTGCGACGGAAGCGACCCGATGTGCTTCCCCGGCGGCGAATTCGCCCTGGGAGACGGCGACATGCTCGTCGGTGTGGTGGACGGCTGCACGTTCCACATGGACGCCGAACAGTACGAGGCGTTCGGCCGCCCCTTCTACGTGCTGGACGTCGCAGAGGGCACGCCGGGCGGATTCTCCCTCGCAGCCGGGGACGGGCTGCACTTCGTGACCCGGGTCAAGGCGCCCGGGAACAGGACGAGTTGAGGAGCAGATCGATGAAGGCAGCAGTGGTCACCGACTTCGGCAAGCCCCTGGAGATCCAGGACCTGCCCGTCCCCGAGCCCGGCCCCGGCCAGGTGCTCGTCAAGATGGAGGCCTCCGGCCTCTGCCACACCGACATCCATGCCGCCCACGGCGACTGGCCGGTCAAGCCGCAGCCGCCGTTCGTCCCCGGCCACGAGGGCATCGGCACCGTCCAGGCCGTCGGCGCCGGCGTCCCGGCCGAGCTGGCCGGCAAGCGGGTCGCCATACCGTGGCTCGGCTCGTCCTGCGGCACCTGCCGCTACTGCGTGTCGGGCTGGGAGACGCTGTGCGAGAGCCAGGTCAACTCCGGCTACTCCGTGGACGGTTGCTATGCCGAGTACGCCCTCGCGAACGCGGGCGCGGTCGTCCAGGTGCCCGAGGGCGTCAGCTCCTTCGACGCGGCACCCCTGACCTGCGCGGGCGTCACCACCTACAAGGCGATCAAGGTCGCGAAGGTGGTCCCGGCCGAACGGGTCGCGGTCTTCGGCATCGGCGGCCTCGGGCATCTGGCCCTGCAGTACGCGCGCCTGGTCGGCGGCCTGGTCACCGCCGTCGACGTGGAACCCGAGAAGCTGGGCCTGGCCCACCGGCTCGGCGCCGACCAGACCGTCAACGCCCGCACACACGACCCGGTCGAGGAGATCAAGAAGGCCGGCGGAGCGGACGTCGCCGTCGTACTCGCCGCCGCCCCGAAGGCGTTCGAGCAGGCCTACAGGTCCCTCAACCGCGGCGGACGCCTCGTCATGGTCGCCCTGCCCGCCGACAACGCCGCGATCAACGTGCCGATCTTCGAGACCGTCCTCGGCGGCATCTCCGTCATCGGCTCCATCGTCGGCACCCGCCAGGACCTCGCCGAGGTGTTCGCGCTGCACGCGGCCGGACGCACCCAGGTCATCGCCGAAGCGCGCCGCCTGGACGAGGTCAACGACTCCTTCGACGAGGTCCTCGGCGGACGGGCCGAAGCCCGGCTCGTCTTCGAATTCTGAGGCCCGCGCCCCAGCGGACCACAGGGAGAGGCAGCAGATCATGCCCACCGTCACCGTAGGCGCCGTACGGGAGCGGGCACCCGGCGAACGCCGTGTCGCCCTCGTCCCCGAGGCGGTAACTCTCCTGATCCGGGCCGGACTTGAAGTCCTGATCGAAACCGGGGCAGGCTCCGGCGCCTGGTTCACCGACGCCGACTACACCGCCGTGGGCGCGACCGTCGTGCCCCCGGAAGAACTGTACGCACGCGCGGACGCCGTCCTGTGCGTCGGCCCGCCGGACCCGGAGACCGCCGAGTCGCTGCGTGCCGGGCAGACCCTGATAGGCCTGCTCGAACCGCTGCTCCACCCCGCCCTGGCCGGACAACTGGCCGAGCGCGGAGTGCGGACGGTGAGCCTCGATCTGCTGCCGCGCACCCTCAGCCGCGCCCAGTCCATGGACGCGCTGACCTCCCAGGCCAACGTCGCCGGCTACAAGGCGGCCGTGCTCGCGGCCGACTCGTACGACCGTTTCTTCCCGATGCTGACCACCGCGGCAGGCACCATGCGCCCCGCGCAGGTCCTCGTTCTCGGTGCCGGAGTGGCCGGACTGCAGGCGATCGCGACCGCCCGCCGCCTCGGTGCCGTCGTCACGGCCTACGACGTACGCCCCGCAGCACGAGAGGAGGTGGAGTCGCTCGGCGCCCGATTCCTCGACATCCAGCACCCGTCAGGCACCGGATCGGGCGCCGGACAGGGCGGCTACGCACGGGAGTTGACCGAGGCGGAGCAGCAGGCCCAGCGAGCAGCGCTGGACGCGCACATCGCCCGTACCGACATCGTGATCACCACGGCCCAGGTGCCGGGCCGCAAGCCGCCGTTGCTGGTCACCGCCGACGCCGTCGAGGCCATGAAGCCCGGTTCGGTGGTCGTCGACCTCGCCGCGAGCGAACTCGGCGGAAACGTCGAGGTCTCCGAACCCGACAAGACGCAGGTCCTCGCGGGCGGCGTCACCGTCATCGGCGCCGGACGCCTGCCGTCCGCGATGGCTACCGCCGCGTCCACGGCCTACGCGCGCAACCTCGTCGCGCTGCTGCGCCACCTCGTGCACGACGGGGAACTGCTCTTCGACCCGGCCGACGAGATCACGGCCGCACTCACGGGAGGAGCCCTCTCATGAACAGTCTCGATCTCCTCACCGCGATCACCGTCTTCGTGCTGAGCGTCCTGGTGGGCGTCGAGGTCATCAGCAAGGTCCCCGCGACCCTGCACACCCCCCTGATGTCCGGCTCCAACTCCGTGCACGGCATCGTCGTCGTCGGAGCCATGCTGATCGCGGCCGAGTCGCACACCTGGCTCGGCTACGTCCTCGCCTTCGCGGCGATGGTGTTCGGAGCGATGAACGTCGTCGGCGGATATGTCGTCACCGACCGGATGCTGGAGATGTTCAAGGCCAGGCCCGCCCCCTCCGGCACTCGTGACAAGGCGGAGGTGTGAGCACCATGGACACCGTCTCCAACGCCGTCCACTACGTCTTCCTCGCCACGGCCGCGTGCTTCGTCCTCGGCCTGCACCTGATGAACCACCCGCGCACGGCCCGCCGCGGCAATACGATCTCCGCCGGGGCCATGGCCGTCGCGATGGCCGCCACGGTGTGGCTGGTGGCCCACGAAGGCACCATCAGCACGACCGGCTGGCTGGTGCTGGCCTCCGGCGGCCTCGTCGGCGCCGCGCTCGGACTGTACGCGGCACGCGAGGTCAAGATGACCGCCATGCCCCAACTGGTCAGCCTCTTCAACGCGGTCGGCGGCGGGGCGGCCGCGCTCATCGCGCTCAACGACCTCCTCCAGGCCGACCATCCGGCCGCGCTCGGCGCCCGGGTCTCCCTGCCGGGCGCCCTGGACATCGTCATCGGCGCGGTCACCTTCTCCGGATCGCTGATCGCGGCAGGCAAGCTCCAGGGCGTCGTCTCCGGGGCGCCGGTGGTCTTCCCGGGAGCACGGCTGCTGAACGTGGTGCTGCCGGCCTCCTTCGTCGTCGGCACGGTCTGGCTGGTGCTCGCTCCGGACTCCCTTGTCGCCCTCTACGGACTGGTGGCCGTCGCCCTGCTCTTCGGCGTGACGATGGTGCTGCCCATCGGCGGCGCGGACATGCCCGTCGTCATCGCCCTGCTGAACGCCTTCACCGGATCCGCGGTCGCCATGGCGGGCTTCGTCCTGAACGAGACCGCGCTGATCATCGCGGGCATGCTGGTCAGCTCCTCGGGCGGCATCCTCACCAAGCTGATGGCCGACGCCATGAACCGGTCGATCGCGGGCATCGTCGTCGGCGGCTTCGGCACCGGCGACAGCGCCCCGGTGGCTGTCGGTTCAGCTCCCGCCCAGGTGCGGTCGATCTCCGCGGACGACGTGGCGATCCAGTTGGCGTACGCGAGCAAGGTCATCTTCGTTCCGGGTTACGGCCTCGCCGCGGCCCAGGCCCAGCACGAACTCGGCGACCTCGCCAAGATGCTCACCGACCACGGCGTCGACGTCAGTTACGCCGTCCACCCGGTCGCGGGCCGCATGCCCGGACACATGAACGTGCTTCTGGCCGAGGCCAACGTCCCCTACACCCAGCTGAAGGAGATGGACGAGGTCAACCCCGAGTTCCCGCAGGCGGACGTCGCCCTCGTCATCGGCGCCAACGACGTCACCAACCCGATCGCCCGCCGTCCCGGCAACGCGATCTCGGGGATGCCGATCCTCGACGTCGACAGGGCCAAGAGCGTCGTCGTCATCAAACGCTCGATGGGCCACGGCTACGCCGGCATCGACAATGAGCTCTACACCGACCCGAAGACCGGGATGTTCTTCACCGACGCGAAGAAGGGACTGGCCGAACTCAAGACAGCCGTGGGCGAGTTCGTCGGCTGACCCACGGCATGCCGCCGGGGCCGCTCTCCGGGCGGCCCCGGTGGTATGCCCGGCCACGGTGCCTGCAGCAGCGGGATCAGGTCGGCGATCCGCTCCATCCGGTCGCCCGGGGCGCGCAGGCCGACGGCGGCCGGCAATCCCCTCCGGGGACTGAGGGATCAGGCGGGGACTGACAGATCAGGCGGGTCCGGCTCACTCCTCCGGCACCATGTCGATCGCCCCGCACGGGCACTCGGCCGCGCACAGCCCGCACCCCTTGCAGTAGTCGAGGTCGATGGTGAACCCCTTGCCCGGCCCCAGCTTGATGATCGCGTTGTCCGGGCAGACGCCGTAGCAGTTGTCGCACTCGAAGCAGTTGCCGCAGGACATGCAGCGCCGGGCCTCGAACAGGGCGGTGGACTCGTCGAGCCCCTGCACCACCTCGTCGAACGTCGAGACACGGCGGGCGAGTTCGAGCGTCGGCCGTACGGAGGCGGGGGCGTCGGAGTAGTACCAGGTGTTGAGCCGGTCGGCCGACGCGAGGCCGTGCCTGGGGCCGGGCTCGTACGCCGTGCCGCGCAGGAACGCGTCGATGTGCCGGGCCGCCTTCTTGCCGTGCCCCACGGCCACCGTGACCGTGCGCTCGGCCGGCACCATGTCGCCGCCCGCGAAGACGCCCTCGTGCCCGGTCATCAGCCCGTCGGTCACCTGCACCATGCCGTGGTCCACGGTCAGCTCCGGTACGTCCCGCAGCAGGGACAGGTCCGAGTCCTGGCCGAGCGCCAGCACCACGCTGTCCGCCTCCAGCTCTTCGAACTCGCCGGTGGGCTGCGGGAATCCGGTCTCGTCGAGCGCCATCCGCTCGATGGTCAGCCGCCCCTCGTCGGCGTGCTTGATGGTGGAGAGCCACTTCATCCGCACGCCCTCCTCCAGCGCTTCCTCGACCTCGATGTCGTGCGCGGGCATACGGTCCCGGGTGCGCCGGTAGACGACCACGGCGTCGGTCGCGCCGAGCCTGCGGGCGGTGCGGGCGGCGTCCATGGCCGTGTTGCCGCCGCCGTAGACCGCGACCCTGCGGCCCAGCAGCGGCCGGTCCTCGCCCTCCATGCTGCCCAGCAGCGTCACCGCGTCGAGGATGCGGGCGCTGTCACCGGCCGGGATGTAGGCACGCTTGCCGATGCCCGCGCCCACCGCCAGGAACACGGCGTCGAAGCCGTCGTCCCGCTGCGCGGCGAGCACGTCGTCGACCTTCGTGCCCAGCTCCAGCCCGACGCCCAGCGCCGTGATCCGGTCGATCTCGGCGTCCAGCACCTCGCGCGGCAGCCGGTAGCGCGGGATGCCGTACCGCATCATCCCGCCGGGCTGCTCCTGCGCCTCGCGGATCGTCACCTCGTGTCCGAGCAGCCTCAGGTGGTACGCGGCCGACAGCCCGGCCGGCCCGGAGCCGACGACCAGGACACGCTTGCCCGAGGTCGTTTCCGGCACGGGCACGAACCAGCCCCGCTTGATCGCCTCGTCGCCCAGGAACCGCTCGATCGAGTTGATGCCGACCGCGTTGTCGACCTGGACCCGGTTGCAGGCGGTCTCGCACGGGTGATAGCAGACGCGTCCCATGACGGCGGGCAGCGGATTGTCCCGCATCAGCTGCCGCCATGCGGACTCGTAGTCTCCGCCCTCCGCGTGGAACAGCCACTGCTGGATGTTCTCCCCGGCCGGGCAGGCCTGGTTGCACGGCGGCATCCGGTCGACGTAGACGGGACGTTCGGTGCGCCAGGCCCCTGTGTGGTTCGCCAGGCTGGAGCCGACGTTCAGAGTGATCGCGAACGGTTTGTCCCTCACGACGCCGCCTCCTCATGGGCGAGCAGCCCGAAGCGGGCGATGTTGCGGTCGGCGGTGCGCTGCAGGCGGGCGATGACGTCCGCGCGCAGCTCCGGCCGGAAGAGGTGCGCGTAGCGCTTCTGCGGGCGCAGGTACTCCTCCACCGGCAGACGGCGCCGGATCGGTGTGACGTCGGTGACCTCGCCGTCGAGGGCCTCGAACACCGGGAACAGCCCGGTCTGTTCGGCCAGCCGGGCGATGCGCACCGTGTCGTGGGACGCCGTGCCCCAGCCCAGCGGGCAGGGCACCAGCACATGCAGATAGCGGGCGCCGCGCATCCCCATCGCCCGGTGCACCTTGGCCTCCAGGTCGCGCAGACCCGCGACGGTGGCCGTGGCCACGTACGGGATCTCGTGCGCCATCGCGATCAGCGGCAGGTTCTTGCCCTGTCCGAAGGGCGCGCCGGGCTCCTCTCCCACCGCCTGGGTGGTGGCGGTGCGCGCGGTCGGGGGAGTGGCCCCGGAGCGCTGCACACCGGTGTTCATGTACGCCTCGTTGTCGTAACAGACGTACAGGACGTCGTCGCCCCGCTCGAACATGCCGGACAGACAGCCGAGGCCGATGTCCACCGTGCCGCCGTCGCCGCCCTGCCCGACCACGCGGATGTCGGTGCGGCCCTTGGCGCGCAGTGCGGCGGCGACGCCCGCGGCGACCGCGGGCGCGTTGCCGAACAGCGAGTGCAGCCAGGGCAGTTGCCACGACGTCTCCGGATAGGGCGTCGAGAACACCTCCAGGCAGCCCGTCGCGTTCACCGCGATCACCTTGCCGCCGGCCGCCCGCTGGGCTGCGTCCAGGATGTAGCGGGCGCCGAGCGCCTCGCCGCAGCCCTGGCAGGCGCGGTGGCCGCAGGTCAGCGCGTTGGCGCGGCCCGGATCGGCCTGGTCGGACTGCAGCTCGGGCCCCAGCAGCCGGTTCCCGGCCGCGAAGCTGCCCACCTGGTAGAACTTGACCTGCGGCGCGGCACTCATCGGTTGCTCCCCACATCACGCAGGATGTTCTCCGCGGACGGACCGGACCGCCTGGTCTCAGCCATCCGCGCCAACTCCCGCTCCACCAGCTCTGTGTCGAGGTCCAGGAAAGTGAGCTCTCCGAGCCGCCCCGCGATCGCGTCGTCGAAGAGCCGGTGCAGCGACTCCTTGGTGATCGCGCGCCCGCCGAGCCCGGCGACCACCGTGTGCCCGTCGAGCAGGATCCCGGACAGCGCGGTACGCACGTTCGCGGACACGATCCCGCCGACGCCGACCGCCAACGCCCGCTCCAGCACGAGCACTTGGCGTGCCCTGCCGAGCACGGTCCGCACCGCGTTGAGCGGGAAGGGCCGGAACGACGTGATGGCCAGCGCCCCGATCCGCACCCCGCGCCCACGCATCTCGTCGACCACGTCGCACACCGTTCCGAACACCGAGCCCAGAGCCACGACGATCGTGTCGGCGTCCTCGCAGCGGTACGGATGGACCAGGCCGCCGCTGGCGCGCCCGAAGACCTGCCGGAACTCGTCGGCCACCCGGGGGATCGCCTCCAGCGCCTGCATCTGCTTGGCGTGCGCCAGATAGCGCACCTCGGTGAAGGCGTCCGGGCCGACCATCGCACCGATCGACACCGGCTCGTCCGGGTCCAGGACCTGGCGCGGCTCGTACGGCGGCAGGAACGCGTCGACCTGCGCCTGCTCCGGCACCTCGATGCGCTCCCAGGCGTGGGTGAGCACGAAGCCGTCCATGCACACCATCACCGGCAGCGACAGCTCCTCGGCCAGCCGGAACGCCTGCGGATGCAGGTCGGCGGCCTCCTGGTTGTCGCGCGCGTACAGCTGGATCCAGCCGGAGTCGCGCTGCGACATGGTGTCACTGTGGTCGTTCCAGATGTTGATGGGCGCGCCTATGGCCCGGTTGGCGACCGTCATCACGATCGGCAGACCGAGCCCGGAGGCGTTGTAGAGCGCCTCCACCATGTACAGCAGGCCCTGGCTCGCGGTCGCCGTATACGTACGGGCACCCGCGGCCGAGGCCCCGATGCACATCGACATCGCGGCGAACTCCGACTCGACGTTGACGTACTCGCACGGCTCCAGCGCACCGGACTTCACCAGGCGGCTGAGTTCCTCGACGATGTGCGTCTGCGGCGAGATCGGATACGCGGCGATCACTTCGGGCCGGCAGCAGGCGACGGTTTCGGCGACCGCACGCGACCCCTCAGTCTGCTTGAGCATGCGCCCGCTCCTCCCGCTGGGCCTTTTGGACGTGGTCGTACGCTTCCCGGGCGGCGGCGGCGTTGGCCTCGCCCAGCTCCCCGGGGAAACGCTCGCGGACGGCGGCGCCGAGCGACTCGATCCTCACACAGCCGGTGAGCGCGGCGAGTCCGCCGAGCAGGACGGCGTTCGGCACCGGCCGGCCGAAGTGGCGCACGGCGAGCGCGGTGGCCGGGACGGTGAGGGCATGACCGGCAAGCTCGCCGAGGCCCAACTCGTCCACGGACCGCGGCGAGTTGATCAGCACCGCGCCGCCGGGTCGCAGCCCTTCGAAGACGTTCACCTGGTGCAGCAGCGTGGGGTCCTGGACCACCAGCGCATCGGGCCGCATGACGGGCTCGCGCACCCGGATCGGCCGGTCGTCGATCCGGCAGAACGCCACGACCGGCGCCCCCGTCCGCTCCGATCCGAAGCTCGGGAACGCCTGCGCGTGACGGTCCTCCATGAACGCCGCCACCGACAACAGCTCGGCGGCCGTGACGGCTCCCTGGCCGCCACGGCCGTGGATGCGAACCTGGAACACGGCACCTTCCCTTCCGCCCGGGTCCTCGTGTCTTCGGGCGAGTCAGTCGTGCGGGACGATCACGACCGGGCAGCGCACGTGGTGCATCACCGCGTGCGCGACCGGCCCGGTGTGCGCGCCCAGCCTGGCCGGACGGTTCCTGCGGCCGACGACGAGCAGCCCGGCGTCCTGTGTGGCGTGCAGCAGCTGCTGGGCCGGGCGGCCGTTCTCCACGAGCGTCCGGACCTTCACCGTCGGGTACTTCTCCCGCCACGGCTGGAGCGCGGCGTCCAGTGCGGTTTCGGCGGCCTGCTGAGCAGCGGCACTCATCGTGGCCGCCGCGGCGGGCGGGGCGTACGACACGTGCCAGGTGTGCAGCACCTGCAGCTGTGCGGAACGCAGGGCCGCGCTCTCGAAGGCGAACGCGAGCAGCTCCTCGCACGGATGTGCGATGTCCACGCCGGCCACGACGTCGCGGTACGGCGTGCGCAGCGACGGTCGGCCCTCCTCGTCCGTCAGGTGGTCGTCCTCTGCGGTCCGGTCGGCCCGTACGAGCACCACGGGCCGTGCCACGCGGGCCACCGTCGCGAGCGCCACCGAACCTGCCATGAAACCGCCGAATCCGCTGAACGCCCGGCTGCCCAGGACCAGCAGCTCGGCCTCGGCGCCCGCCTCCACGAGCGCGTCCGCCGCGGGACGGGCGATCTGCTCGGCACTGAGATACACCTGCGGGTGACGTTCGTTGAGCTGGTCCATGGCTCCGCGCAGGATCCGCCGTGCCCAATAGCGTGGCGCCTCCAGCTCGGGCAACGGCGACGTGTCGGACTCCAGTCCCTCCCACGCGTGCACCAGCCGCAGCGGCAGGCCGCGCCGCAATGCCTCCCCGGCCGCCCACTCAGCGGCGGCGAGGCTCTCACGTGACCCATCAAGGCCTACGACAACGGGGCGAAGCACGGCCTCCACCTCCCCGGATCGACGGCCGCCCGGCTCCGGGCGGCCCTTCTGCACTCCCAGCGTCTCCGGGAAGCCGTCCGCCCGGGCAGGGGCTGCGTGGCCTGCGGAACGGGCCGAACGGCCCTTGGCTGCGCTGCTCGGGCGGGCGGGCCCGCAGCACAAAGAGAGCCCACCGGAACCCGGTACGGGGCCACTTGGCCCATGTCGACGACGGGCGGGTGCCCGACGCTGAAGGTGTCGTGCGACACGAGCATGTCGCGCGCCGCGAGCACAAGGGAGGACGCCATGCACGGCACTCCGCACATCGTCAGCGATGTGATGACCCGCACCGTCGTAGCCCTCGGCCGCGGAGCGACGTTCAAGGAGATCGTGAAGACCATGCAGCAGTGGAAGGTCAGCGCCATGCCGGTGGTGGAGGGCGAGGGCCGGGTGGTCGGTGTCGTCTCCGAGGCCGATCTGCTGCCCAAGGAGGAGTTCCGCGACGGCGATCCGGACCGCTACACCCAACTGCGGCGGCTGGCCGACCTGGTCAAGGCCGGTGCCGTGACCGCCGAGGAGCTGATGAGCGCGCCGGCCGTCACCGTCCAGGCACACGCCTCGCTCGCACAGGCCGCCCGGATCATGGCGCTCCACAAGGTGAAGCGGCTGCCGGTGGTCGACGACGAAGACATGCTGCGGGGCATCGTCAGCAGGGCCGACCTGCTGAAGGTCTTCCTGCGCAGCGACCAGGACATCGCCGGGGAGGTGCGGCGCGACGTCGTCGACCACCTGTTCCCCGACGAGGCGGAATCGATCCGGGTCGAGGTGCGCGAAGGCGTCGTGAAGCTCACCGGACGTACCGGCGACACCGCGCTGGTGCCCATCGCCGCACGGCTGGTGCGGGCCGTCGAGGGCGTCGTGGACGTGGACTGTGCGCTGCTGGGACCGCGCCGGCGCCCGGACCTCGACCCGGACCTGCCGGACACCGAGCCGACCGCGCCGCCCTCGGGAGTCGGCGGCGCGCCTTGAGGCGGCGCCCCAACCGGCAGGCGCCGGGGGGACGTTGGGGCGCCAGGGGCCGACCGGGCCCGGTACGGGTCCGGTCGGCCCACGCGCGTCGCGCCCCGGCGCGGGACGCTCGAAGTGGCAAAGAAGACGGAAGACGAGGAGGGGACATGACCGGCATGATCGAACGGCTGCCGGGCTGGCCGACCCTGCCCGACCTGTTCGGCTGGGTCGAGACCGGTTTCCCCGGGGCGCACACGGTCCCCGGACTGCACGGCATCCGCATCGAAGAACACCTGGCGGACGAGACGTACGTGCTGCGGGCGGAGCTCCCGGGCATCGACCCCGCCAAGGATGTCGAGATCACCGTCGCGGAAGGCGTTCTGACCCTGCGGGCCGAGCGCAGTGAGGAGACGACACAGAAGCACCGCACGGAGTTCCGCTACGGCACCTTCGCCCGCTCCGTCCGGTTGCCGGCCGGGGCCAGGGGCGACGAGGCCACGGCCGAGTACAAGGACGGCGTCCTGGCCGTCACGATCCCGGTGCCCGAGATCAAGACGGGCACGAAGACCATCCCGGTGCGGCTGGGCTGAGTGCGGGTGGGCGCTCGCCCGCAGCCGCGGTGCGCGGCCGGTACTGCGGCCGCGCACACGTCTGCCAGGGCCGGACAGCGGGGGCCGGGCGGACCGTTTCCGAGGTCCTTCGGCCCAGCGACCGGGACGCCGGGCTCCGGCAAGGCTGGAGACACATGCAGTGGAGGGAGAGGAACCATGACCGTCTCCACCCGTATCGCGATCATCGCCATCGGCGACCCGGACCGGCACGACGACGGTGTGCCCCGAGCGGTGCTCTCCCGGCTGCGGGAGCGGGCGATCGAAAGGCCGCTGCCCCCGGGCACCCTGCTCGCCGCATGCGATCCCGACCCGGCACGGCTGATCCGGCTGTGGGAGAACACGGAGCTGGCCGTCGTGCTGGAGGCGGCCCGCGCCCGCCCGAGCCACCCCGGCCGCATCTACCGCCTCGAACTGGACACCGCGGCGCTGTGGCGGGCCGGCACGATGCGCCCGCATGGCCTGGGCGAAGCCGTCAACGTGGGAAGGGCGCTCGGGCGGCTGCCCGGCCACCTGGTGGCGTATGCCGTGGACGGAGCGGACACCTCACTCGGCCAGGGACTTTCCGAACCCGTCGCAGCAACCGTCGGGCACCTCGCCGTCTGCGTCGAGGCGGAGATCACCCGTCATCGGGCCGCGATCGCCCAGGACTTGGCGGACCGGGCCCGGCCAGGAAGGACGGGAAGGGCCCCATCCGCTTCTCGCGGATCCTGATTGCGCGGTGCGCGGCCGCCGGCCGCTTCTCCGCGCCCTTGCCGGGTCCTTCCCGTCACCTCCAGCAGAACACGGTGACACCGGACATGCCAGGGCCACTCGGCCCTCAATCACGGGCTCGGAGGGGCACAAGAGAGGGTGAGCCGGACATGAAGGGCTACGTGTTCCACCTCCCGGGACAGGCGGCTTGGGAAGAGATCACAGACCCGGGCCGGGATGAGGCCACCGATGCGATCGCGCGTCGATGCCGTCACCGTCTGCGGCACGGATCTGCATCCGCAACGGGATGTGCCCGAGGTTGCCCCGGGCACGAAGGATGAGAGACACCAACGGGCCTGGGCCGAGTGGCCCCGGGCGGGGGCCGAACCACCCCTGCTGAGGCCGGGCCGCCGGTGCCACGGTGGGAGTGGAGCTCTGCGCTGAGCTACCGCACAGACCGACGAAAGGCGGTGGGGAAGATGGAGCTGCCCCTGGTCGTGGGCGTCGACGGATCCGACGGGAGCCTCGCCGCGGTCGACTGGGCCGTGGACGAAGCGGCCCGGCACGGCCTGCCGTTGCGCCTGGTGTACGCCTCGCTGTGGGAGCGCTACGAGGGCGCCGTGCCGTCCAACAGTCTTGAACGTCCGTCCGAGCAGGTGATGGCGGAACACGTCGTCGCCTCCGCCGCGGAGCGCGCCGGGCGGCGCAACCCCGACGTGAAGGTCACCACCGAGGTGCTCCCCGAGGAGGCGGTCGCAGCGCTCCTGCGTGAAGGCAACAACGCCTCCGTGCTGGTGACCGGCTCGCGCGGGCGCGGCGAGCTGGCGGGCCTGCTGCTCGGCTCGGTCGGACTGGCCGTGGCCGCCCGTGCCCACGGTCCGGTGGTCGTCGTCCGCGGCGACAAGGCCGGCCTCGCGGGCACCCATGAGCGGATCCTGCTCGGCGCCGGGGAGCCGGCGACGGGCGGCGAGGCCGTGCGGTTCGCCTTCCGCGAGGCCGAGGCGCGCGGATGCACCCTCGACGTCGTGCGCACCTGGCGCTGCCCCGCACACGAGAGCGCCGACCACCCGCGGCTGGCGGAGGACCCCGCGCACCGCCACGAGGAACAGGCGGCCGCACTGCTCGACGCCTTGCTCGCCGACGCGATCGCCGACCACCCGAAGGTCCTGGTGCACCGCGTCACGGTCGAGGGACCGGCCCGCAAGGTGCTGCTGCGCCGCTCGGCCGCCGCGGACCTCGTGATCGTCGGGGCACGGCGCCGCACCGGCCACGGCGGCCTCCAACTCGGCCGGGTGGCCCACACGTTGCTGCACCACGCCGACTGCCCGGTGGCGGTCGTGCCCCAGCAGGTGTGACCGTGCACCGACCCCTGAGTGGCCTCGACGAAGTCCGCGCCGCTTCGTCAGCGCCCCAGAGGAGCGCGGGGTACGGCGCGAGCAGCCACGACGGCGCCGCGGACGAGCGACGGCACGACGCCCCGCGGCGGAGCCGCACGTCGGCACCACCCGCGGAGCGCCTCGCCCCGGTGCTGCGGGACGTGCGCGCCGTCGTCTTCGACACCGACGGCGTCATCACCGACTCGGCCCGGGTGCACGCCGCCGCCTGGAAGACGGCCTTCGACGCCTACCTGCGCGCCCACCCGCCCCGGGATCCGGGGCTCCGCCGCCCTTTCGACGTGCGCGACGACTACCTGCGCCACGTGGACGGCAAGTCCCGGCTCGACGGCGCCGCGGCCTTCCTCCGGGCACGCGGCCTCGATCCGTCGGAGGAGACCGTGCGGGCCGTCGCCGCGGACAAGGAGCGCCTGTTCACCGAGCGGTTGCGCGCCCACGGCGTCGACGCGTACCCGGGAACGGTACGGCTGGTGCATGCCCTCCGCCGCGCCGGGATACCCCGGGCCGCGGCCTCCGCGTCCCGCCACGCCGGTGAGCTGCTCGACCGGGCCGGGGTACTCGATCTCTTCGACGTGCTCGTGGACGGCGGCGAGGCGGCCCGGCTGGGGCTGCCCGGCAAACCACGCCCGGACCTCTTCCTCGAAGCGGCCCGCCGGCTCGGCGTCCCCGCAGCACGCACCGCCGTCGTGGAGGACGCCCTGGCAGGCGTGGAGGCGGGCCGCCGGGGCGGATTCGCCCTGGTGATCGGCGTGGACCGCACGGACGTCCCGGACACCGGTCAGCGGCTGCTGCACCACGGCGCCGACATCGTCGTGTCCGACCTCGCCGAACTGGTCGTACGAGGAGACCCGAAGTGACGGACTGGACCTGGGAGTACGAGGGCTACGAGCCGGCCGACGAACGCCTGAGGGAGGCGCTGTGCACGCTGGGCAACGGCTACTTCGCCACCCGGGGAGCGCTGCCCGAGTGCGCCGCGGACGAGGTGCACTACCCGGGCACCTATGTGGCGGGCTGCTACAACCGGCTCACCTCCGACGTGGCGGGCCGCCAGGTCGAGAACGAGGACATGGTCAACCTGCCGAACTGGCTGCCGATGCGCTTCCGCCTCCCCGGCGGGCGGTGGCTCACGCCCGACACCGCGACCGTCCTCGACCACCGCGAGATCCTGCACCTGTCCTCGGGGCTGCTGGAGCGGCGGACGCAGTACGGCCTCGGCGAGGACCGGGTGCTCACGGTACGGCAGCAGCGGGTGGTGCACATGGCCGACGCCCATCTGGCCGCGCTGCGCACCGAGTTCACCGCCAAAGGATGGGCCGGCCCGCTCGACCTCGAGGCGGCCCTCGACGGCGGCGTCACCAACAGCGGCGTGCCCCGCTACCGGGACCTCGACGGCCGCCACCTCACCCATGTGCACACCGGAACCGCCGCCCCCGACACGGTGTGGTTGCGCTGCCGTACCCGCACGTCGGACATCCGCATCGGCATGGCGGCCCGTCTGACCGCCGACACGCCCGTCACGATCAGCCACCAAGTTCCGCGCGCCGTCCAGCGGTTGACCCTGGACCTGGCCGCGGGGCGCACCGCCGTAGTCGACAAGACGGTCGCCCTGCACACCTCACGCGACCCGGCGATCAGCGACCCGCTCTTCGCCGCCGTCGACCGGGTGACCCGGGCGCCCGGCTTCGACGAGCTTCTCGAGTCCCACCTCACGGCCTGGGACCAGCTCTGGCGGCGCGCCGACCTCGACGTCGACGGGGAGGCGGGCCGCATCCTGCGGCTGCACCTCTTCCACGTCCTGCAGACGCTCTCCCCGCACACCGCCGATCTCGACGTCGGCGTACCCGCCCGCGGACTGCACGGCGAGGCCTACCGCGGACACGTCTTCTGGGACGAACTGTTCGTCCTGCCCTACCTCAACCTGCACTTCCCCGAGGTCTCCCGCGCCCTGCTCCGCTACCGCCACCGCCGCCTCGAACAGGCCTGCGCCGCCGCACGGTCGGCGGGCCGACGGGGCGCGCTGTACCCCTGGCAGAGCGGGAGCGACGGACGCGAGGAGACCCAGCAGCTGCACCTCAACCCCCGCTCGGGACGCTGGCTGCCGGACCACTCCCGGCTCCAGCACCACGTCGGCTCGGCCATCGCATACAACGTGTGGCAGTACTGCGAGGCCAGCGGAGACACCGAGTTCCGCGACACCAAGGGCGCCGAGATGCTGCTGCACATCGCCCGCTTCTGGGCCGACTCGGCCGTCTACGACGAGCGGCTCGGACGCCACCGCATCAAGGGCGTGGTCGGCCCCGACGAGTACCACGACGCCTACCCCGGCGCCTCGCAGCCCGGCCTCGACGACAACGCCTACACGAACGTCACGGCTGCCTGGGTGCTCTCGCGCACGCTCGAACTGATCCAGTCACTGCCCGAGCCACGGCGGCGCGAACTCGTCGAACGCACCGGGCTCGACGGTGGCGAACTCGAACAGTGGGAGGACGTCTCCCGCACCCTTCACGTGCCCTTCCACGACGGTGTCATCAGCCAGTTCGAGGGCTACGGCGACCTCGCCGAACTCGACTGGGACGGCTACCGCGAGCGCTATGGCGACATCCGGCGCCTCGACCGGATCCTGGAGGCGGAGGGCGACACCGTCAACCGCTACCGGGCCTCCAAGCAGGCCGACGTCCTGATGCTCGGTTATGTCTTCGCACCGGCCGAACTGCAGGGCCTGTTCCGCCGGCTGGGGCTGCGGCTCGACGAGGACATGTGGCGGCGCACCGTCGACCACTACCTGCAGCGCACCAGCCACGGCTCCACGCTCAGCGGGCTGGTCCACGGCTGGGTCCTGGCCCGGGCCCGGCGGGCGGAGGCGTGGAAGTTCTGCCTGGAAGCCCTCCGCGGCGACGTCGCCGACGTCCAGGGCGGCACGACCGGTGAGGGGATCCACCTGGGCGCCATGGCCGGCACCCTCGACCTCGTCCAGCGCGGACTGACCGGCCTGGAGACGCGGGGCGGCGCCCTGTGGCTCGATCCGGTGCCGCTGCCCGAGCTGTCCTCGTACGGGTTCGCGCTGCGCTACCACGAGCACTGGGGCGTACGGCTGAGGCTGGAGCGCGGGCTGCTGGAGATCGCGGTGCCGTCGTCCGACGGCACACCCATCGACGTACGGCTGCCGGACCGGGCGGTCTGCCTGCAGCCGGGGGAGACGGGCCGGCTGCTGCTCGGGGAGTGAGGGCGAGCGGGGCCCCGGGCTTGGGCCGGATGGTCCCGGGTCGACACCGGGCGGCCCATACCCGCTGGTCGTGCGGGGTGTGAGGGTGGCCGTGAGAAGCAGTCCGAGACACAGGAAGCGGTCCGCGATGTACTGGAACGGTCACGACATGAACGGATGGGGCTGGTTCACGATGTCGATCGGCACGGTCCTGCTGTGGGCCCTGCTCATCACCGTGGCCGTGCTGCTCTACCGCACCCTGAACCGGCCCCTGGAGGCCCCGCGCACCCCTCCCGCCGCCTCGGCCGAGCAGCTGCTCGCCGAGCGCTTCGCCCGGGGTGAGATCGACGAGGAGCAGTACCGCCGAAGCCTGGCCGTGCTGCGCGGGGACGGCCCCACCCTCGCCAAACACTGACAGAACCGCCCCGCCCGTCCGGGGGAGGTGCGCCCCATGCCGGCACAACCACTCGACACGACGAACATCACGGCCCTGGTGGCCGCCGCCACGGCCGCGCCCTCCCTGCACAACGCGCAGCCGTGGCGATTCCGCCATCACACGAGGGTCGGCACGGTCGAACTGCGGGCCGACTTCGAGCGCGCCATGCCGCACACCGACCCGGACAACCGCGGCTTGCACATCGGCTGCGGCGCGGCACTGTTCAACCTCCGTGTCGCCGCGGCCGACAGCGGCCTGCACGTCGATGTGCATCTGCTGCCCGATCCCGCCGACCGGGAGCTGCTCGCCCTCGTGCATCTCAACGACAGCGGCCGGCCCGACCGTGACCTGGCGACGCTGTTCCCGGCGATCGCCCGCCGGCACACCAGCCGCCATCCGTTCCAGGACAAGCCGATCCCGGCCGCGGTCCGGGACGCCCTGCGCGACGCCGCCCTCAGGGAGGGTGCCCAACTGGCCTTCCCCGACGCCTGGCACGTGGAGTCACTGCTGGAGCACGTCCGCGACGTCGAGGGACGCGACAGCATGCACCCCGAGCGTCTCGAGGACGTGCAGCGGTGGACCCGCATCGGGGCGGACAGCGCCGACACGGCCGTGGACGGCATTCCCGAGGCGGCCTTCGGGCCGCGCAAGCAGGGCGGCCGCGCTCCGGTCCGTGACTTCGCCGGCCGTCGCGCCGTGTCCGGCCGTCCGGCGGCCGTCTTCGAGACCACGCCGCACCTCGCACTGCTGGGCACCCACAACGACCACCCCGACGACTGGCTGCGCGCGGGACAGGCGCTCGAACGAGTCCTCCTGCTGGCCACGCTCGACGGCCTGGCCACCTCCCTCACCTCCCACGCGCTGGAGCAGTCGGACCTGCGGGAGCTGGCCCGCGATCCACGCTCGGCCATGGGCTTCGTGCACATGGTGCTGCGCCTCGGCTACGGGCCCGCGGGGACGGGGACACCGCGACGCCCCGTGCAGGAGGTACTGGAGATCGGCTGAGGTCCCGGTCGGACCCCCGAGAGGGCCGGTCGGTGCGCCGCCGGGGCCCGTCGGCCCAGTGCGGCCAAAGCCAGGCGGGCGAAGGCTGAGAAACCGCGAAAACCGCAGACGAGGGAGGGGCACCATGAACGGTCCGGTCGTGGTGGGAGCGGACGGTTCGCCGTCGGGTCTGGCGGCCGTGGAGGCCGCGGCATGGGAGGCCGACCGGCGCGGAGTTGGTCTTGAGCCGGCGCACGCCCTGACCTGGTCCGAGGAACTGGTGCCGGCCGGTGTGGCGCCCTGGGATCCGGACGGCGGCGGGCTGCGGGACCGGGTGAACGAGGCACTGGCCGATGCCGAGGGGCGGGCCCGCCGGCTGGCGCCCGACCTGGCGATCACGCGTGAAGTCCTCGTCGGCGAGCCGGCGACGGTGCTCGGCTCCGCCTCGCGCGCCGCCTCGCTCACCGTGGTGGGGAGCGGTCACGCGCGCGGCATGCGCGGCCGCCTGCACGGCTCGGTCGCCGGCCGTCTGACGGCCCGTGCGGGCTGCCCGGTGCTGGTGGTGTGCGGCAGGCAGAGCCGGACCGGGCCGGTCGTCCTGGCGCAGGACGAGCCACCAGGGCAACCGCGAAGCCGCCGAGTTCGCCAGCGGAGGCCTCGGAGCGCGGTGCGGACCTGGTGGTCCTGCACCGGACGGCAGCCGTACGCACCCTGTCGGGGCTGTGCGAGCAGTATCCGGACGTCGCCGTGCGCATCCGCCCGGTCCGGAGCCGCCCTCACCGGTCCCTGGCCGAGGCGAGCATCGGCGCGCAGCTCGTCGTGGTCGGCGTACGACGACGCAACGGCAGTGCGGCCGCCCGTCCGGCCCCGACGGGCGGGCGATCCAGCGGCACGCACACTGCCCCGTCGCTCTGGTGCCGTCCGGGAAGGCGTGATCAGTGCGTGGGCCGGTCGGCCGTCTCCGGCTGCTCCAGGTGTGTGGCGAGGACCGCGGCCTGGACGCGGCGTTGCACACCGAGCTTGGCCAGCAGCCGGGAGATGTGGTTCTTGACGGTCTTCTCCGACAGATAGAGCTGCTTGCCGATCTCACGGTTGGTGAGCCCGTCCCCGATCAGCGCGAGGATCTCCCGCTCACGCGGCGACAGACCCGCCAACTCCGGTGCCACCGAGGGCGTTTCGGCGGGTTCGGTGCGCAGGGAGCGCATGAGCCGGGCGGTGGTGGCCGGGTCCAGCATGGGCTGGCCGGAGGCGACCGTGCGGACCGCCGAGATCAGGTCGGAGCCCTTGATCTGCTTGAGGACATAGCCGGAGGCACCGGCCATGATGGCGTCGAGGAGGGCGTCCTCGTCGTCGAACGAGGTGAGCATCAGCACGGCGAGCTCGGGCATACGGCTGCGCAGCTCACGGCAGACGGAGATGCCGTCTCCGTCAGGCAGCCGGACGTCCAGGACGGCGACGTGGGGGCGCACGGCGGGTGCGCGGACGAGGGCGTGCTCGACGTTCTCGGCATCGCCGACGACGCTGATGTCGGGTTCGGCGTCCAGCAGGTCGGCCAGCCCGCGTCGGACGACCTCGTGGTCGTCGAGCAGGAAGACGCGGATCGGGTCCTGCGCCGTGAAGGTACGTGCCTCGGTCATGTCGACCCCTCGTTCCCCGGATGTATGACGTACCGGCGGCGGACCGCACGTCACAACGATCATCACGCGTGGGGAGCGGACGCACTAGGGCCGACCGGCCCCACTCGCCGCCACGCCACCCGGTCCGCTGCGCCGTACGAAGGGCCTGCTGCCCCTCCCGCCGACGGCGAAGTGGTGAGACCTTTTAGGTGTGTGCGTCCTCATTGCACCCGTAAGGGGGTGTGACCGATGCGAAAGGTCAGACGCGCGAAGGTGCTGGGGTGGCGCTGGCGGCGCAACCCGCTGCGGCGGCGCAGCGATGTGGTGGAGGCGTGGATCGTGCTGACCGCCTGGACGGCCGCGACGGCCGGAGCGGTTGCCGCCGGGATGGTCGGGGCGCAGGCCGCGCAGCGCGTGGTGAACGAGGACCGGGCGGGCCGTCGGCCCGTGTCGGCGGTGGTCGTGAAAACCGTGCCCGGAAGCGGGCGGGACATCGTGACCGGTGTGCGCTACGACCGGGTCCTGGCGACGGTGCGCTGGAGCGACGGGAAGGGAAAGGTCCGTACGGGCACGGTGGACGTGAAGCCCGGGGCAAAGCCGGGCAGTGAGGTCCAGGCCTGGACGGACGCACACGGCCGCCTGGTGTCCGCGCCCGTGAATTCCGGTGAGGCGGCGACACGTGTGGTGCTGGCCGGCACCGGAATCGGGCTGGCGACGGGACTGACGGTTCTCGGCGGCGGGCGGCTGGTGCGGTTGCGCGTGCAGCGGCGGGCCACCGAGCAGTGGGGAGCCGAATGGGAGCGGGTCGGACGGGAATGGGGGCACAGGACAGGCTGAGCCCACCGGCCGACGACCGGGACGGTGGCGCCGATCAGACCGGATCAGATCGCCGGCCGATCGTGTCCGACGTGTCCGTCGAGTGCGAACTCCACGTCCACGACCCCCTCGACCGCCCGCACCAGGCGTGCGGCCACCGGCACGAGCGAGGTGTCGCGGACCCGCCCGCCGAGGGTCACGACCCCGTCGCGGACCTCGACCCGTACCTGCGAGAGCGGTGTGGTGAACAGATACGAGACGATCTCCCGCCGCACCTCCTCGGCGATCTCCTCGTCGTCCCGCAGGAACACCTTGAGCAGGTCCGCCCGGCTGACGATGCCCTCAAGGCGCCCGCCGTCGTCGACCACCGGCAGACGCTTGACCCGGGCCCTGGCCATCTCCCGCGCGGCCTGCGCGAGCGTGGCGTCCGGCCGGACGGTGAGGGCGGGTGAGGTCATCAACTCGGCGGCGGTGACCGAGCCGGCCTTCGCGAGGTCGGACAGCCGCCGCAGCTGTGTGTAGCGGTCGGGGTCGCTGTCGCGGAACTCCTCCTTGGGCAGCAGATCGGCCTCGGACACGACCCCCACGACCCGGTTCCCGCCGTCCACCACGGGTACCGCACTGACCTTCCGGTCCTGCATGGTCCGCACGATGTCCTTGAAGGCGGCCTCGCGGCCGACTGCGGCGACGGTGCGGGTCATCACGTCACTCACGATGTGCGGGAATGCGTGCACGACGCCTCCTTGATCGCTCGGGTTCAGCGGAGCGTCCCGCTGCCGTACGGGGCATAGAGGTCCAGCAGCCGCACCCGGGCAGCCTGCAGCCGGTGGGCCACGACCTCGCCCACCCAGCGGGCGATGGTCCGTCCGAACGCGGGATCCTCCTGGCAGATCGTCCGTACGGTCGTGGCGTCGAACTCGTACGCCCGCAGCGGCGAGGCCGCCTCGGCGCCGAGGTGCCAGATGTACGGGGCGAACAGCCAGGACCAGCCGACCAGTTCGTTGTGCCCGATCGACTCGATGACGGCGGCCCGGCGGCCGGGCACGCGCATGTCGAGATCGATCGTGCCGGTACGGATGATCCAGAACCGGTCGGCGTGACCGCCCTCCTCGAAGAGCCGGGTGCCCTCGGGGAACGACACCTCCCGGGCGATCCGCATCAGCCGCTGCCGGTGCTCGGCAGGCAGCGCCCGCGGCATGCTCGTGGTGACGGGAGCGTTCATGGCGTGCCTCCACTCAGGCGTACGGGCTACCACTCCCAGCGTGGGCGCACGGCCCGGTCCGGACCAGGGGCCACCCGGCCCCACGATCGGGCCGACCGGCGGTGCGCCCCACCCCAGTGGCACGCTGTGCCGCCCGCCCGGCCGCAGTTCGATGGTGGTGAGAGAGCCACCCGACAGTGCAGAACGACAGAGCGGAAAGGGGGAACACCATGGGTACGAGCCTGACTCCGGAATTCTGGCGACAGTCCGCCGTTCTCCTGGTGATCGCGATGGCCGTCACCTTCGTGCTCAGCGCGGCACTCGATGCGCTGGTCCTGCGGGCACAGCAGCGCCGTGCCGCACGGCGGCCGTCGGACACAGGGACGTCCGCAACGACCGGGACGACCGGGACTGTGACGCGCCGGCCCGTCGTGCGGACGCCCGTGAAGAACTGACCGGCCTACTCCTCGCGGCACCACGTCCGATACGCCGCCACCGCGGTCGGCAGCGTGGGAAAGATCATTTCCCTGCCGACTGCTTCGGCCAGCCCGTACGCCTCCAGGTCGTCCAGCAGATCCTGCTTGACCCGCGCGAGGGCGAACACGATGCCGCGGCGGGTGAGTTCGCGGCGCACCTCGTCGACCGCGTCGAGGGCGGTGATGTCCACCTCCACGTTCGCCTCGGTGTTGAGCACGAACCAGCGGACCGGGGTGGTCTGTTCGTCCACCGCGGCCAGCGCCCGGCGGTGGAAGTCCTGTGCGTTGGCGAAGAAGAGCGGGGAGTCGTAGCGGTAGACGAGCAGGCCCGGGATGGTGCGTGCTTGCGGGTAGTCGTCCACGTCGTGCATGCCGGCCACGCCGGGCACCAGTCCCTCGACGGCGTCGTGCGGACGCGCCACCCGGCTGAGCAGCTCCGCGACGGACAGCCCGACGGCGACGATCACGCCGTAGAGGATGTCGAGGGTCAGCACCCCGGCCAGGCAGCCGAGTGCCAGCAGCAGTTCGCGCCGCCGGAAGGAGGCCAGCCGGCGAAAGCCCGCGACGTCGATCATGCGGACGGCGGCGTACACCACGATCGCGCCCAGCACGGCCGACGGCGTATGGGTCAGCAGCGGGCTGAGGAAAAGCAGGACGGCGATCACCACTACCCCCGCCACCAGCGAGTAGGCCTGGCTCCGCGCCCCGGTCGAGGAGGCGAGCGCGGTGCGGCTGGCGCTGCTGCTCACCGGGAAGCCGTGCAGACAGGCGGCCCCGAGGTTGGCCGCGCCGAGGGCGAGAAACTCCTGGTTGGCGTCCAGCTCCGAGCCGTCGTCGTCAGGAGCGGTGAAGCCGCGGGCGGTGAGGATGAAGTCGGTGTAGGCGACCAGGAGGACGCCGAGGGCGGGCAGCACCAGGTGCGGCACTTCCGTCAGGTCCGGCAGCGCGAAGTCGGGCAGGCCCGCCGGGACCGCGCCGATCACCTTGATGCCGTGCCGGCCGTCCAGGTCGAAGGCGGCCACGGACGCGGTGCCCAGCCCCAGGACCAGGAGCGGTCCGGGTGCCAGGGGGAGCCATCGCCGGACCGCGAAGAGGAGCGCGAGCGTCACGGCGGAGAACACCAGCGTGGCCGGGTGGGCCTGCCCCAGGTGCCGCAGGAAGGACCACAGCTGGGGAAAGAACGTCGAACCCGTCGTCGGTACGCCGGTCAGCTTGGTCAACTGGTCCACGACCATGATCAGGGCCACGCCCGCCAGATAGCCGATCAGGACGGGCCGGGAGAGCAGGTCGGCGACGAAACCCAGGCGCAGCAGCCGCGCGGCCATGCAGAGCAGACCGACCGTGGCCGCGAGCGCGGTGGCCAGCGTGGCGTAGCGATCCGGGTCGGAACCCGCGAGGGGAGCCACCACGGTGGCCGTCATCAAAGCGGCCGTCGTCTCGGGGCCCACCGACAGCAGCCGTGACGTGCCCAGCAGGGCGTACAGCGCGAACGAGGGCAGGATCGCCCAGAGCCCCGTGACCGGCGGCAGTCCGGCCACGCTTGCGTACGCCATCACCTGCGGCACGAGATAGGCGGCCACTGTCACCCCGGCCAGCAGGTCGCCGCGCAGCCACGCCCGCCGGTAACTGAGCAGCATGGCGAGCCCCGGCAGCAACCGCCCTGCGGATCTTCGCACCATGGCCCGCCTTTCACCGTCCGGCCCCAGCATCCAACGGCCGCGCGCCCCGCCACAGCTCTCTCTGGGCGATGGGGCCGGTCGGCCCCTGCTCAGGACCAGCGGCCCCTGCACCGCACACCCTCCCGGAGCCGACGCTGGGAACGGAGCAAACCGGGAGGTGGAGATCATGATGCCCCGTACCGTCACCGTGGGCCTGGACGGGTCGCCCGAGAGCCGCGCCGCAGCCGAATGGGCCGCCCGCGAGGCGCATCTGCGCGGCCTTCCTCTGAAGCTGGTGCACGTCTGGGAGGCCGTACCCGACCCGATCGCGCAGGCACCGCTGCTCGGAGCCGAGACACTCCAGCACTGGACCGAGCGCGTTCCCCGCGAGACCGCCGAAGGACTGCGGCTGCGTCACCCCGGCGTCGAGGTGATCACCGAGCACTTGACCGGCCGGCCGGCAGAAATCCTGGCCGGACAGGCGAAGGAGGCCGAACTGCTCGTCATCGGTTCCCGCGGCCTGAGCGGGATCGGCGGCTTCCTGATCGGCTCGGTCGGCTACGAGGTCGTCGCGCACGCGGACCGTCCGGTCGTCCTGGTCCGCGCCGGCGAACAGGCTGCGGACGAGCACCAGCCGGATCCGGCGGGCATCCCGTCCGCCGCGGGCCCCTACCTGCCCGTGCTACTCGGCCTGGACGCGGATTCCCCCAACGAGGCGCTGATCGAGTTCGCTCTCGACGAGGCCGTCCGCAGGTCCACCTCCCTGCGGGTCGTCCACGGCTGGAACCCGTCGCCGTACATCTCGTACGGCGTCCCCGCGGACTACGAACTCCACCGGTCGCTGGCCCGGCAGCACGCCGACGCCCTGACGGACGTCATGCGCCCCTGGCGGCAGAAGTTCCCGGACCTCTCCATCACCGAGGAGTCCCGCTACGGCAGCCCCGCGAACCTCCTGGTCGACGCCTCCGGCGATGCCTCCCTGGTCGTCGTGGGCCGACGGCACCGGCACGGCCCTCTCGGCCCCCACATCGGCCCCATCACGCACGCGGTCCTGCACCACGCCACCGCCCCCGTCGCAGTCGTGGCCCACGACTGACGCACCCCCTGACAGGAGCTCAACAACCATGAAGGCAGCAGTCGTACACGCCCTCGGCGCCCCTCTGGTCATCGAGGACCGGCCCGATCCCGAACCGGGTCCCGGCCAGGTCCGCATCCGCGTCGAGGCCTCCGGGCTGTGCCACACCGACATCCATGCCGCTCACGGCGACTGGCCCGTCAAGCCCGAACCGCCGTTCGTGCCTGGCCACGAAGGCGTCGGCCTCGTCGAGAAGCTCGGCGACGGCGTCACCCACTTGAGCGTGGGGGACCGGGTCGCCGTGCCGTGGCTCGGGAAGGCCTGCGGGCGGTGCGAGCACTGCCTGAGCGGCTGGGAGACGCTGTGCCAGCAGCAGATCAACACCGGGTACGGCTGCGACGGCGGATACGCCGAGAAGATGCTGGCCTGGGCCGACTTCGCACAGCCGGTGCCTGACGGCGTCGGCGCCTTCGAGGCCGCCCCGCTGACCTGCGCCGGCGTCACCACGTACAAGGCGCTCAAGGTCGCAGGCGTCCAGCCGGCGCAGCTCGTCGCGATCTCCGGCATCGGCGGCCTCGGCCACCTCGCCGTCCAGTACGCGAAGATCGCCGGAGCCACCGTCGCGGCCGTCGACGTCACGGACGAGAAGCTCGAACTGGCCACGGAACTCGGCGCCGACCTCGTCATCGACGCCCGCAAGCAGGACGTCGGCGAGGTGCTGCGGCAGCACGGCGGCGCCCACGCGGCGATCGCCCTGGCCGTGAACGAGGCCGCGTTCACCGCCGTGAACTCCGGGTTGCGGCGCGGCGGGAAGCTGGTGATGGTGGCACTGCCGGCGCACGGCACCATCCAGGTCCCGATCTTCGACACCGTTCTGAACGGCACCTCGGTGATCGGCTCGATCGTGGGCACCCGACAGGACCTCGCCGAGGTCTTCCAGCTGCATGCGGCGGGCCGCACCAGGGTGATCCACGAGACCCGCCCGCTCGCCGCGGTCAACGAAGCCATCGGCGAGGTGCTGCGCGGCCAGGTCAAGGCCCGCATCGTGTTCGACCTCGGCACGGAAAGGTGAGAACGATGGAACTCCCTCTGGTCGTGGGCGTGGACGGCTCCGAGCCGAGCCTGCGTGCCGTCGACTGGGCGGCCGACGAGGCCGTGCTGCGAGGAGTGGAGCTGCGGGTCGTGTACGCCTCCCTGTGGGAGCGCTATGAGGGCACCTCCCTGGCCACGGACCTGGGCAAGCCCTCCGAGTCGGTGCTCGCCCAGGACGTCGTCGACCTCGCGGCCCGGCGGGCGCACGAGCGCCGTCCGGACCTGAAGGTGACGCCGGTGGTGCTGGCGGAGGAGCCCGAGTACGCCCTGGTGCACGAGGGGCGTCAGGCCTCCGCGCTGGTGGTGGGCAGCCGTGGCCGCAGCGGTATCGCGGAGTTCCTGCTCGGTTCCGTCAGTCTGTCCGTGGCCGCGCACGCCGACTGCCCGGTGATCGTGCTGCGCGGCAACCACGACAAGCAGGCAGTGCCGGGACAGCACGGACGTGTGCTCCTGGGTGTCGGCGAGGACGGCGCCGAGTCGTCGGCCGTGCGCTTCGCGGTCGACGAGGCGCGCCGCCGCCGGGCGCGCCTGGAGGCCGTACGAGCCTGGCGGTGCCCCGCGCACGAGAGCACCGACCACCCGCTCATGGCCGGGGAACCCGCCCGGCTGCACGAGGAGCGGGCCGTGGCGGCGCTGGAGGGTGCGCTGCACGACGTACCGGCGGACGCCGACGTGCACCGCCGCGCCGTCGAGGGGCACGCCCGCGGGGTCCTGGCGGACCTGTCCCGCGATGCCGACCTGCTGGTCGTGGGGGCCAAGCGGCGCGAGGGGCGCTTCGGGCTCCAGCTCGGCCGCGTAGCGCACGCGGTACTGCACCACTCCGCCTGCCCGGTCGCCGTCGTACCGCAGCGGGTGTGAGCGCTGTGACCGGCTTACAGGGTCGCCGCGTGATCGGGGACGTACGTCTGCAGGTCACGGGGCGAACGCTGGTAGCCGGTCGATTCAGGCCGGTCCGGCAGCTCCAGCACTGGCGGCGGCACGTCGTGATACGGCAGCGAATCCAGCAGATGGGCGATCATGTTCAGCCGTGCCCGGCGTTTGTCGTCGCTCTCCACGACGAACCACGGTGCCTCGGTGATGTCGGTGTGCACCATCATCTCGTCCTTGGCCCGGGAGTACGCCTCCCAGCGGGTGATCGACTCCAGGTCCATCGGCGACAGCTTCCAGCGCCGCAGCGGGTCTTCCAGCCGGCGCCGGAAGCGCTCCTGCTGCTCGGTGTCGCTCACCGAGAACCAGTACTTGCGCAGCAGGATCCCGGCCTCCACCAGCATCCGCTCGAAGATCGGGCACTGCCGCAGGAAGAGCTGGTACTCCTCCTTGGTGCAGAAGCCCATCACATGCTCGACGCCTGCCCGGTTGTACCAGGACCGGTCGAACAGCACGATCTCCCCGGCGGCCGGCAGATGCTCGACGTACCGCTGGAAGTACCACTGGGTGCGTTCGCGCTCGGTCGGCTTCGGGAGGGCCGCGATGCGGGCGACACGGGGGTTGAGGTGCTCGGTGACCCGCTTGATGGTGCCGCCCTTGCCGGCCGCGTCCCGCCCCTCGAAGACGATGACGAGCCGGGCGCCCTCCGCACGCACCCACTCCTGCAGCTTCACCAACTCCGTCTGCAGGCGCAGCAGTTCCTTCTCATAAGTCTTGCGCGGCACCTTCGCCGCCTTCTTGCCGGCCATGCCGCCTCCACCGCCCCGTCGCCCCACGCCGATGACTTCCGGAGTCCCTGATGCCCAAGGTCGAACACCAGAACAGCAGCACCGTACTGACCGACGACGAACTGCGCACCCTGGACGCGCACTGGCGTGCCGCCAACTACTTGTCCGCCGGGCAGATCTACCTCATGGCCAACCCGCTGCTGCGTGAACCGCTGCTGCCGGAGCACATCAAGCCGCGACTGCTCGGCCACTGGGGCACCTCGCCCGGTCTGAATCTCGTCTACACCCACCTCAACCGTGTCATCAAGGCCCGCGGCCTCGACGCCCTGGCCATCTGGGGCCCGGGCCACGGCGGGCCGTCCGTGCTGGCCAACTCCTGGCTGGAGGGCAGCTACAGCGAGACGTATCCGGACGTCGGCAGGGACGAGGCCGGTATGGAGCTTCTGTTCCGCCAGTTCTCCTTCCCCGGCGGCGTGCCGAGCCATGTGGCGCCGGAGACCCCCGGCTCGATCCACGAGGGCGGTGAACTGGGATACTCGCTCTCGCACGCCTACGGGGCGGCTCTGGACAACCCGAATCTGCTGGTCGCCTCTGTGATCGGCGACGGCGAGGCGGAGACCGGACCGCTGGCCGCCTCCTGGCACTCCAACAAGTTCCTCGACCCGGTCCATGACGGTGCCGTGCTGCCGATCCTCCACCTCAACGGCTACAAGATCGCCAACCCGACGGTGCTGTCCCGCCTGCCCGAGCACGAGCTCGACGAGCTGCTGCGCGGCTACGGCCATTCGCCGATCCACGTCAGCGGCGACGACCCGGCCACCGTGCACCGCGCGATGGCGCAGGCCATGGACGACGCGCTGGACCGCATCGCCGCGCTGCAGCAGTCGGCCCGCGAGAACGGCGTGGCGCAGCGCTCGCACTGGCCCGTCATCGTGCTGCGCACCCCCAAGGGCTGGACCGGGCCCGCCGAGGTCGACGGGGTGCCGGTCGAGGGCACCTGGCGTGCCCATCAGGTCCCGCTGGCCGGCGTACGCGAGAACCCGGAGCACCTGCGGCAGCTGGAGGCGTGGCTGCGCTCGTACCATCCGGAGGAGCTGTTCGACGCCGGCGGCCGGCCGATTGCCGACGTCCTCGCCTGCGTCCCCGAGGGGGCCAGGCGTCTGGGTGCCACCCCTCACGCCAACGGCGGCCTGCTCCTGCGCGACCTGCCCGTCCCGTCCCTCGACCGGTTCGCCGTACCCGTCGACAAGCCGGGAACCACCCTCCACGAGCCCACCCGTGTCCTCGGCGACCTCCTGGAAAAGGTCATGGAGGACACCTCGGTACGCCGCGACTTCCGGATCGTGGGCCCCGACGAGACCGCCTCCAACCGGCTCCAGGCCGTCTTCGACGCCAGCGGAAAGGCCTGGCAGGCCCAGCACCTCCCGGTCGACGAGCACCTCGACCGGCACGGCCGCGTGATGGAGATCCTCTCCGAACACACCTGCCAGGGCTGGCTGGAGGGCTATCTGCTCACCGGCAGGCACGGCCTGTTCTCCTGCTACGAGGCCTTCGTGCACATCGTCGACTCGATGGTCAACCAGCACATCAAGTGGCTGAAGACATCCAGGCAGCTGCCGTGGCGCGCCCCGATCGCCTCCCTGAACTACCTGCTGACCTCGCACGTGTGGCGCCAGGACCACAACGGCTTCTCCCACCAGGACCCGGGCTTCGTCGACCACGTCCTCAACAAGAGCCCCGAGGTCGTACGCGTGTACCTGCCACCGGACGCCAACACGCTGCTGTCCGTCGCGGACCACGCACTCCACAGCCGCGACTACGTCAACGTGATCGTGGCCGGCAAGCAGCCCTGCTTCGACTGGCTGTCCATGGACCAGGCCCGAGCCCACTGCGCCCGCGGAGCCGGCATCTGGGAGTGGGCGGGCACCGAGAACGGAGGCGAACCGGACGTCGTCCTCGCCTGCGCCGGAGACGTCCCCACCCAGGAGGTGCTGGCCGCCGCCCAGCTGCTCCGCCGCCACCTGCCCGACCTCGCGGTCCGCGTGGTCAACGTCGTGGACATGGCCCGCCTGATGCCCCGCGAGGAGCACCCGCACGGCATGAGCGACTTCGAGTACGACGGCCTGTTCACCCAGGACAAGCCGGTGATCTTCGCCTACCACGGCTACCCGTGGCTGATCCACCGGCTCGCCTACCGGCGCACCGGCCACAAGAACCTGCACGTGCGCGGCTACAAGGAGTCCGGCACCACGACCACGCCGTTCGACATGGTCGTCCGCAACGACCTGGACCGCTATCGGCTGGTCATGGACGTCATCGACCGCGTGCCCGGGCTGACGGTGCGCGCCGCGGCCGTACGCCAGCGCATGGAGGACGCACGCCTGCGCCACCACGACTGGATCCGCATCCACGGCACCGACCTGCCGGAGGTCGCGGAGTGGACCTGGAGCGGCTGAGTGGGGATTTCCCGGCAGGGGAGGACCGATCGGCCCATGCGTTCCTGGCCACCGTGACGGAGGCTTGGAAGAAGGCCACGTCCCTCCGGGAGATCTTCGAGCCGAGAGACAAGGGGGTGTCGGGCCATGGCACTGACGCGTCCCACCCGGTTGATGAAGGTGCGCTTCTGGCGGTGGCGGCACAATCCGCTGCGACGGCACAGCGACGTCATGGAGGCCTGGATCCTCCTGGCCACCTGGACCATCGCCCTGGTGTGCGGCCTGCTCGCGGGCTCTGCGGCGGACGCGGCCATGCAGGACAGCCTTGCCGCACGACGCGCTGCCGTGCACGCCGTGTCGGCCGAGCTCACCCGGAACGCGGACAGCACCGCGAACGTCTCGACCGACGGTGGGGCCACGGTATGGGGAACGGTGCGCTGGACGGCCGCCGACGGGACCACGCACACCGGCCTGACACGGGTCGACCCGAGCAGCACCGCGGGCACCTCGGTCACCGTGTGGGTCGACAACCGGGGCGCCTTGACCACCCGGCCTCCCACCGAAGGAGATGCACGCGGGCAGTCGGCGGTGACGGGTGCATTGGCCGCGGCGGGGGCCGCCGGCGTCGCGCTGGCCTGCGGCCGACTGACCCGGCAACGGCTCGACCGGCGGCGCTTGCGCGCCTGGGAGGCCGAATGGGAGCAGGTCGGCCCCCAGTGGCGGAAGAAGATGAGCGGATGACCAACGGCCCGTGCCAGGCCGGCTGATCACATGTCCCGGAAAGAGATGCCGGCCGCGCCCGTCGAACTTCTCAAGCCTTCGACCGACGGTGACGAGGGTGGAACCGCCCGCGTGAACCTGCGTCTGCCGGCCCACCGCAAGGCCCGTGCCGAGGAGGCCGCGAACCGCGAGGGACTGTCGGTCAACGCGTGGCGGGCCGTGGCGGCCGCGGTCGACGGCGGCACTCAGCCGCGTACAAACGACACTCTCGGCCCGATCTCGGTCAACGCCCACGTGGGCGTCGGTTCCATCCGGTTCACCACGGTCGACCGCCTCGCCACGGTCGTCGAGGTGCAGCCCAGTGACTCGAAGAGGGACAAGGACGTGCGGGCCGCGAGCAGACCGAGGTCACTTACGCGAGCGGCGTTCTGACCGTCAGGCCGAAGGAGCGACGCATGGCCCTCCGGCGTCGCCGATGTGACGGTCGGACTGTCCACGGGGCAGGCGCTCGGCGAGGAACTCCGCCAGCGCGACCATCTCTTCGAGCGGCGCCCGGCGCGTCGGCGCCGCGTGGGCGAGCAGCTCCAGTCCCTCCGGGAACAGCGCCGCGTCCTCCAGGTGGAGGGTGGCGTCGACGTTCTGCGGTTGTCGGCCGGCCTGGCGCGTCGTGCCAGGTCGTACGTCTCCAACAGAGTGACCGCACCTGTAATGGCGCTCCGGCTCGCCAGGCGCCGTCCTCTGCGGATCAGGAAAGTCCCGACGCCCGAAGCACCGCCTGCACCGTCTCGTGGTCGATGTGATCCCCCAGCCGCGCCATGACATCCGCTCCCAGGCCGAGCGTTCCGCGTTCCAGGGAGCGGCGGACACCAGTGTCGAGCTCGTGCCAGAGCAGCGGATTGGCCGCGAGGATCCGGGGGTCGAGTTCGAGGCGATGGCCGTGGACGTCCCGCAGGACCAGATGGGAGGAGACGCCGTCGTACTGCCGTACGGCAGTCAGCGCGTCCGTGTGGACCACTCGCCGACGCCATGGAGCGCATACCGCGAGCCAGCCGGGGCCCGCGCTCACCCGCGGCGGGAGCAGAACGGCGCATACGGCGGCCGACAGGGTGACCCAGAGCAGGGTTCGGAGGGGTGTCAGGCTTCCCGCATCCCAGTCGACCAGGACGCTCATGGCGCCGAACACCAGGGCGCAGCTCACCGCGAGCCGAGCGCTGCCACACCAGTGGCGGTCGCCGGTTGAGCCGACCGGGCCGCTCCATCGCATGCCGCTGACGCTATGCGTCGGTGGGCAGGTCGGCGACTGTCGCTAACGGTGCCCTAGCGCCGTACGAGCCAATCCTGACGGGATCCTTACGCGGTTGCCGGAGTGGCCCTCAGCCGGTGTGAACGCGCGGTCGGCGTGCTCGGTCCGGTTCGGCTTCGCGCAGGACCTCTCTGGTGACCGGGGCGACCTCGCCCTGGCCGAGGAGGAAGAAGCGCAGGAAGTTGGCGAAGGGGGTGCCCTCGGTCCACTCGAAGTAGATGTGCGGGATGCAGCCGGTGGTGTCACGGACGTGCAGGAGCAGGGCGGCCAGTGCATTCGGGATCGAGGAGGACTCCAGGGTCAGCACCCGGTAGCGGCCGTGCAGGACCTCGCCGCGCACCGTCAGACCTGCTTCGAACTCGGAGGGGTCGACGACCGTGACCTCGACGAAGACGAAGTCCTCCTGCTCGGGCATGTCGTTGTCGTTGCGGATCTGCTCGATCTTGTCGCGGTACTCCGCCTTGTCCCGTCGGTCGGGTTCGTTGGCGATGAAACGTATCCTCCGGCTGGCCACATCTCTGACGAACCGTTCCGCCATGTCGTCCAGCGTCACGCTCGTCACCCGGAGCTCGAAGGCGCGGGCCAGCCGGGACAGCAGGGAGACCAGGATGATGCCGGCGATGAAGCAGGCGCCGATCTTGACGCCGTCCGGGCGCTCGATGACGTTCACGACCGTCGTGTAGACGAACACCGCCGAGATGACGGCGAAGGCGACGGTCCAGTTGCGCTGGCCGGCCTTGTGGGCGGCGATGGTCACGGCGATCGCGGCGGAGGTGATCAGGACCAGGACACCCGTTGCGTAGGCGCCGCCCTGCGCGTCCACGTCGGCGTCGAAGATCCAGGTGACCAGGAAGCCGATCAGGGTGAAGACGATCACCATGGGGCGTACGGCGCGGGCCCAGTGCGGTGCCATGCCGTAGCGGGGCAGATAGCGGGGCATCAGGTTGAGCAGGCCGGCCATGGCGGAGGCGCCGGCGAACCACAGGATGGCGATGGTCGAGATGTCGTAGACCGTGCCGAAGGCACCGCCCAGGTACTGGTGGGCGAGGTAGGCGAGGGCGCGTCCGTTGGCCTGGCCGCCGGACTTGAACTCCTTCTCCGGGATGAGCACCGTGGTGATGAAGCTGGTGGTGATCAGGAAGGCGCTCATGATGAGAGCGGCCGTGGTGAGCAGCTTCTTGGTGTCCCGGATCCGGCCGGTCGGCCGCTCCTCGGTGTCGTCCGGGTCGCCCTGGACGTGGGGCATGACGGCGACACCGGTCTCGAAGCCTGAAAGGCCGAGGGCGAGCTTCGGAAAGACGATCAGGGCCACGCCGATCATGACGAAGACGTTGCCGTGTTCCGCGGTCAGTGCGCCGGTCCAGTCGGTGACCACGTGCCCGGCGGTGACGACGTGCCAGAAGCCGACGCACACCACGACGACGTTCAGTGCGAGGTAGACGCCGACCAGGACGACCGCGACGCCGATCGCCTCCAGGAAGCCCTTGAGGAACACCGCGCCGAGCAGGGCGACCAGGATGAGTGTGATCAGCATCTGCTGACCGTGCAGGGTGCTGTTCAGATGGGGGTTCTCGACCAGGTGGGTCGAGGCGTCCGCGGCCGACAGGGTGATGGTGATCAGGAAGTCGGTGGCGGCGAAGCCGAGCAGGGTCAGGACGAAGAGTTTGCCCTTCCAGAACGACAGCAGCCGCTCCAGCATCGCGATCGAGCCTTCGCCGTGCGGGCTCTCCTCGGCCACGCGTCGGTAGACCGGCAGTGCACCGGCCAGGGTGACGACGACCAGCACGATGGTCGCGATCGGCGACAGCAGGCCGGCCGCCAGAGCGGCGATGCCGGGCTGGTAGCCGAGGGTCGAGAAGTAGTCGACGCCGGTCAGGCACATCACCCGGTACCAGCGCTGCCCCTTGTGCGCGGGTTCGGGCTGTGCATGGGGACCTGTGTGGCCGCCGCTCCTGCCCATGTCGGACAGCCCCTCCAGCATCCAGGCGCGCAGGCGACTGGCAGGGAGGTGTTCGGTCGTGGCCATCGGCGTGCTCCTGATGTGCTGCTCAGCGTGTGGATTCCGGCCATCACGCGGACGGCGGCACCAGCGTAGGCAGAGAGTGGGGCGCCGGCCCACGGGAGAATGCTCCATCGGCGTCAAGACTGCGTTAAGAGCGGTCGGGGCAGGTCAAGGGCACACAGCGGGACGGAGAAATCGGACGCCCGACGCCCCTCCTTGCACCCGCGAGGACCGGGCGAAACCCCTCTTCGAACGGGTCCCGCCCGACCAGGGGGTGAGCCCGGCTCGGCGGGTCGAGACGATGGTCTGCCGGGCCGCACGTTGTGCGGGGGCGAGGATGTCTGTCGTCGATTCGACGTCGGCCTCGGTGTGGCCCGTCATGGCCCGCAGACGGTAGCGGGCCGGGTCCGAGGCGACAGCCGGCTGTTCGACAGGGTGCGAGAGCGCGGGTCCGTGGGGGGGCGGGGGCCCCGCCCCCCCCCCCCGGGGGGGGGGGGGGGGGGGGGGCGGGGGGGGGCCCCCCCCCCCCGGGGCGGGGGTCGGGTGCCCCACCCGGCCCCCGCGCCCCCCCTG